>CAXUJE010000302.1:0-6901 GCA_964251035.1 uncultured Acetobacteraceae bacterium | reverse complement strand
CAGGGCAATCGAGTGAACGTTTAAGCGGTTTGTTGGACGAGGGCGGCGAGGTATTCGATATTCCACCCCGCCCGTTTCCTCCGGTTCTTCAGGCTGAGGGTCGGCTTTGCTTGCCGGAGCAGGTTGAGCGCCATGTGCTTGACCACTGCCATGTTCGCGGGGCCGTGGCCTGTCCTGAGCCGGGCCAAGTCGTCGCGGAACACCACATCAAGTACCCAATGCAGGTTGTTCTCGATCCCCCAATGGCTGCGCACCACGCGCGCGAAGGTTTCAGCGTCGAGCTTGGCCGAGCAAAGGTAGTAGCGCCGCTCACGTCCGATCCTGCCGTCGCGGTCGGTCTGACTTTCGACCATGCCGGCCATGGCCAAGCCCGGAAACGCCGGTTCACCAGGGGAGCTGCGGCCGGAAAGCAGCCCGCTTACGTCATGGCACGCGTGGTGCGTGCGGGCTTCCAGCCGACCGTGCCCGCTTTCCGCGGTTCGATGCGTGCTGATCACCGTCGCGGCCGGTGGCGTGGCGAACAGCGCCTCGACCTTGGCGCATAAGCCGGGCTGGTTCTGCTTGAGCGCGAGCACGTAATCCCCGCCGCCGTCAAGAATGGTCCGGGCAATGGCGGTCTGCGTTCCCATGGCGTCGATGGTGACCAAGGCGCCGGCCAGCTCCAGGCGCTGCAGCAGCAGTGGGATGGCAGTGATCTCGTTGGACTTTTCTGACGTCGCTTCCTGCCCCAGCACGAGCCGTTGCGCCGTCGCCCAGGCCGAAACCGTATGCAGCGGGCCGCGGCCCTGAGATCGGGCATGGCTGCGCCGCGAGGTCTTGCCGTCGATCGCAATCGTTTCTGGCCCAGGATCACGTAGCCGTTCGACCCAGTTTGTAAAGCAGGTCTTGAACAGCGTCGGGTCGAGGGCCGCAACAACTTCGCAAAGAGTGTCGTGGCTCGGAATGCCGCGCGCGAACGGCAGAAAGCGGCGCAGGAACGGCAGGTGCTCGCCGCCCCACAGCGCCAACTCGACGAAGTCGTCAGCGCCCGCGACGGTGCCGCAGAGCAGCAAAAGCAGCAGTTCCGGCAAGGGATACAGCACCTTGGCCGCCTGCCGGGGATCTTGCAAAGGCGTGAAATGCGCCAAGAAAGGCGGTGCTGCCGGCTGAACCATTGGACGCCTCCATAAAGCGTCCCACGAAGCCTCGTTTCAAACCATGTAGGAAACCCGCTCGGGCCAGTTCACTCGATTGCCCTGGCCTCTACTCCTCGGCGCTGACCGACTGGCGCCGGCAACGTGATGCAGGCGCTCTCGGCGCACTGACGCCGGCCAAGCGCGGCCCGAAGATCGCCGAACCCAACCCGCTTGCAGCCGAGGTGGCCCTTCTGGAGAAGGAGAATGCCCGCCTCGCGCTTCGCTTGAAGCGCGCCGAGGCCGTCATGGAAGTCCAAAAAAAAGTTGCGGAGCTGCTGGGCATCCCGCTGGCGCCCAGCGACGGCGAGCCTTGACCGACGCGGTGGCAGCACTGGCGCCAGACAGCGGCATCATGGCTGCAGCCTGTGCGGCGCTCGGGGTTTCGCTTGCCAGCGTGCAACGCCGCCGCGCCCGCCTGGCCGCGCCGCCGGCGGCCCTCCGCCCGCGGCCACGTCCGGCACGGGCGCTGAGCAAGGCGCAACAGCAAGCGGTGCTGGACCTGCTGCACGCCCCGCGCTTCGCCGACCAGGCGCCGGCCGAGATCTACGCCAGCCTGCTCGACGAGGGCGTCTACCACTGCTCGGTCCGCACCATGTATCGCGTCCTCAGCCAGAACGGCGAGGTCCGCGAGCGCCGCGCGCAGCTCCGCCATCCCGCCTACCAAAAGCCCGAACTCCTGGCGGAGCGTCCAAACGAGGTCTGGTCCTGGGACATCACCAAGCTGATGGGGCCAGCCAAGTGGAGCTACTTCTACCTTTACGTGATCCTCGACATCTTCAGCCGCCGGGTGGTCGGCTGGTGCGTGGCCGACGCTGAAAGCGCCGCGCTGTTCCGGCCGCTGCTCGACGACGCGGTCAGCAAGCACCACGTGCCGCCCGGCCAGCTCACGCTGCATGCCGACCGCGGCGGCCCGATGAAGGCCCGCGCGACCGCCCTGCTGCTCGCCGACCTCGGGGTGACGCGCTCGCACAACCGCCCGCACACGTCCAACGACAACCCGTTCTCGGAGGCCCACTTCAAGACCCTGAAGTATCAGCCGCGCTTCCCCCAGCGCTTCGGCTGCATCGAGGACGCCCGGAGCTTCTGCCGCCGGTTCTTCGATTGGTATAACCAGGACCACCACCACGCCGGGATCGGCCTCATGACCCCGGACCAGGTGCACTACGGCCAGGCTGACGCCGTCCACACCGCCCGCCAGCACGTCCTCGACCAGGCGTTCCGCACCAACCCGGAGCGCTTCGTCAACAAGCCGCCCACGCCGCCCGACAAACCAGCCGCCGCCTGGATCAACCCGCCCACACAGGACAGCCGCGCCTGAATGCCGTCCCTCATGCCAAAGCAGCCGTTGAAGCGCTGGCTGCCTTTCCCGGCTGCCCTCTTGCTTGACACCAGCCACCGTCTCCACGTCACGTTTCGCCGGTGCGCTCCCACTGCAACCCGTTACGTAACGCGGAAGCCCAGTGTGCCGGTCATCCGATCCTTACCCGCCAGGATCACACAAAAGGCCGGCAGCCGCCTTGCTCAATCGGATGCCGCTCAACCGACGCGACTCAACCAAGCCTAAATTCCAAACCCGGCCGTACCAAAGTCGTTGACACGTTCCGCGACGGGCCAGCGCGTCGTGACGGATGGCGGGCCAGGTCGCGCCCCGGGAGCGGCAGCATGAGCGCGGCGCAAGGGGCCGTTCCCGCCGTGACGGCCCGCCCGGCGATGGGCACCTTTGAGCGGTTCCTGACGGTGTGGGTGCTGCTGTGCATCGGGGCCGGCATCGGCCTAGGCCAGCTCGTGCCGGGCCTGTTCCACGCCATCGGCGCCACCACGGTGGCGCAAGTGAACCTGCCCGTCGCCGCCCTGATCTGGCTGATGATCGTGCCGATGCTGCTCAAGATCGACCTGGGCAGCCTGCGTCAGGTCGGCGGCCACTGGCGCGGCATCCTCGCCACCGTGGGCGTCAACTGGCTGGTCAAGCCGTTCAGCATGGCGCTGCTCGGCTGGCTGTTCCGGCCCTGGCTGCCCGCCGGCCAGGTGGACAGCTACATCGCCGGCTTGATCCTGCTTGCGGCGGCGCCCTGCACCGCGATGGTGTTCGTCTGGTCCAACCTTCTGGACGGCGAACCGAACTTCACCTTGAGCCAAGTGGCGCTCAACGATCTCATCATGGTGGTGGCGTTCGCCCCCATCGTCGGCCTGCTGCTCGGCCTGTCCTCCATCACCGTGCCCTGGGACACGCTGCTGCTGTCCGTCGTGCTCTACATTGTCGTGCCGGTGATCGCCGCGCAGCTCTGGCGCACGGCCCTGCTGCGCTCGGGCGGCCCGCCAGCCGTCGCCCGCACCCTGTCTGTGCTGGGGCCGGTGTCGCTGTGCGCCCTGCTGCTGACGCTGGTGCTGCTGTTCGGCTTGCAAGGCGGGCAGATCGTGCGCCAGCCCACGGTCATCCTGCTGCTGGCCATGCCGATTTTGATCCAGGTCTATCTCAACGCTGGCCTGGCCTACTGGCTCAACCGCCGGCTCGGCTCGGAGTGGTGCGTGGCTGGCCCTTCGGCGCTGATCGGCGCCAGCAACTTCTTCGAGTTGGCGGTTGCCGCTGCCATCGCCTTGTTCGGCTTCCAATCCGGGGCGGCGCTCGCCACCGTGGTCGGCGTGCTGGTGGAGGTGCCGGTGATGCTCTCGGTCGTTCACATCGTCCGGCGCAGCCGGGGTTGGTACGAGGCCGGCGCCGTCCGGCACACGGCGCCGGGCGCGTAGGGCGGCCGGAATGGACGCCCTGCCCACGAGGGGCGACACCCTGCCAGCACTGCGGCGCGACTTGCTGGCGCCGCCGGACTTGGCCCGGCTGGAAACCGGCAACCGGGCGGATCACCCCCCGCGCATCCTGCTGCTGTATGGCAGCTTGCGCGAACGGTCCTTCTCGCGCCTGCTGACGGAAGAAGCGGCCCGGCTGCTGCAAGTGCTTGGCGCCGAGACGCGCATCTTCGACCCGCGCGACCTGCCGATGGCCAACAGCACCAGCCCCGACCATCCCAAGGTGCAAGAGCTGCGCGGGCTGTCGCTGTGGAGCGAGGGACAGGTGTGGTGCAGCCCGGAGGTCCACGGGGCAGTGACGGGCGTGTTCAAGAACCAGATCGACTGGCTGCCGCTGGAGATCGGCGCCGTGCGGCCGACCCAAGGGCGCACGCTGGCCGTCATGCAGGTGTCGGGCGGCTCGCAGTCCTTCAACGCCGTGAACACCCTGCGCCTGCTCGGGCGCTGGATGCGGATGTTCACCATCCCGAACCAGTCCAGCGTGCCGAAAGCTTATGAGCAGTTCGACGACGCCGGGCGGATGCGACCGGGGCCGCTGTATGACCGCGTGGTGGACGTGATGGAGGAGCTGGTGCGCTTCACCTGGCTCACGCGGGACCGGGCTGAGTACCTGGTGGACCGCTACAGCGAGCGGATCGCGGCCAACCCGCTTCCCAAGGGCATGTGACACCGCCGGTGACACCCAGCACGAGTTGCACAAAAATACATCGACACATTTAGATCTTTCGATATGATGGGAGCCATGGACGACCAAGGCCTCCTCGCGGACGCAGATGCCTTCAAGGCGCTCGGCGACCCTATCCGCCTCCGCATCATGCAATTCCTTCTCGACCAGGGAGCGGTGTGCTGCGCCGTGCCAGGCCAGGTCTGCGCGTGCGACATCATCGCCTTGCTCGGCCTGAGCCAGCCGGCGGTCAGCCATCACATGCGGCTGCTGACCGCGGCCGGCCTGGTCACGGCCGCCAAGTCCGGCCGCTGGATGCACTACAGCGCCGATCCGGCCCGCTTCGCCGCCCTCGCCGCCCGACTTCAGGCCGTGGCGGACGCCGCCCGCCCGCAACGCCGAGCTGCCTGACCAACCCTCAACCCGGAGATTTCCCATGCCAGACGGTTCGCTTGCTCGCCTGCCCACCCTGCCCGTCGTGGTCATCGGCGCGGGTCCAGTGGGGCTGGCCGCAGCGGCTCACCTGCGTGCCCGCGGCCTCACATCCCTGGTGCTGGAGGCTGGGCCGGATGTCGGCACTGCCGTGAATGCTTGGGGACACGTCCATATGTTCACCCCGTGGCGCTTCAACATCGACGGCGCGGCCCGGAGACTGCTGGAAGCTCAGGGCTGGACGGAGCCTGATGCGGACGCCTACCCGACCGGGGCGGAGCTGGCCGGCCTCTATCTGGCGCCGCTGGCCCGCGTCCTGGGGGACGCGGTGCGGACCGGCGCTCGCGTAACCGGCATTGCCCGCCAGCATCATGACCTCATGCGCGACGCTGGCCGGGAGGCCGCGCCGTTCGTGCTGCACGTTGCCGCGCCGGATGGCACGGTCGAGGAGGTCGAGGCCGCCGCGGTGATCGACTGTTCCGGCACCTGGGCCTCGCCCAACCCGGCCGGGCCGCACGGCTTGCCGGCCCCTGGCGAGGCAGCGCACCCGAACCGCATCGCCTACGGCGTGCCCGATGTGCTCGGGACGGAACGCGAGATGTACGCCGGCCGGTCCGTGCTGGTGGTGGGCGGCGGGCATTCGGCGATGAACGTCGTTCTGAGCCTGGCGCGGCTGGCACAGGACGCGCCCGGCACCCGGATCGCCTGGGCGCTCCGCAAGCCGCTCGGGGCCGTGCGGTTCGGCGGCGGCGTCAACGACCGCCTGCTGGAGCGCGGGGCGCTGGGCGCCCGCGCGCACGCTTTGATCGAGGACGGCGCCGTCCAGGCGCTCGCGCCCTTCCTGATCGGGCGCATCGGGGAGGAGGGCGGCACACTCCTCGTCACCGGGCAGCAGGATGGGCGGACGCAGCAGGTTCGGGTGGACCGGATGATCGTCGCCGCCGGCTTCCGGCCGGACCTGGCGCCCCTGGGGGAGCTGCGGGTGGCGCTGGACCCGGCGGTGCAGGCGCCGCCCCGGCTGGCCCCACTAATCGACCCGAACGTGCATTCGTGCGGCACCGTCCGCCCGCACGGCGAGGCGGAGCTGCGGCACCCGGAACCCGGCTTCTACATCGCAGGCATGAAGAGCTACGGCCGCGCGCCGACGTTCCTTCTGGCGACCGGGCACGAGCAGGTGCGCTCCATCGTGGCCGCCCTTGCTGGGGACTGGAAGGCGGCGCGTGACGTGCAACTCGAACTGCCGGAGACGGGCGTCTGCTCCGGGCCAGGGCTGGCCCGGGACGTTGCGGAAGTGTGCTGCACGCCGGCGACGCCGCAGGGCGTGTGCTGCGAGCCGAAGCCAGAGCTGGCAGCAGCGGCACCGTGCTGCGGCTCAGCCCCCGCCCGCGCTGCCGGCTGTTGCGGGTGAGCCGCTCCGTACTGTGACGGCCTTGACCGAACGCCGGGGCGTCGTCGTCTCGGCACTCGGCATCGCACAGACCCTGGCCTGGGGGTCCACCTACTACCTGCCGGCGGTGTTTGCCGATCCGGTGTGTGCCAGTCTGCACCTGTCGCGCACTTGGTTCTTCGGGGCCTTCTCGGCGGCCCTGCTGCTCTCGGGTCTGCTCGGCCCGCTGGCCGGGCAGGTGATCGACCGCCGCGGCGGGCGGGATGTGCTGGCTGCCACAAGCCTGGTGTTCGCTGCCGGCCTGGCGCTTCTCTCCATCGCCTCTGGTCCGGCGACCTTGGCGACGGCCTGGCTGGTGGTGGGCGTCGGCATGGGGTTCGGCCTCTACGGGGGCACGCCATAGGCCGGGTGCTGGATTCACGTTTAGCAGGATGAACCGGG
>CAXUJE010000301.1:0-6932 GCA_964251035.1 uncultured Acetobacteraceae bacterium | reverse complement strand
TCGCTGGTGCCGGCGCCGTCGGCGCGACCGCGGCAGCCTCGCGTAGTCGCTCGCCGCGCTTGAACGTGTGACGGCGCAGGGGTTCGTGGCTCGTCCCGGCCGCAACCGGCAGCAAATGGGCCAGCATGCCGGCGGCGGCACGG
Organism: uncultured Acetobacteraceae bacterium; assembly: GCA_964251035.1. Lineage (GTDB taxonomy): Bacteria > Pseudomonadota > Alphaproteobacteria > Acetobacterales > Acetobacteraceae > CAHJXG01. Next base: position 6,789 of record CAXUJE010000301.1, on the reverse strand, counting down.
CAGGCCATGAGCGCCGACAGGGGCGCGGGCAGCTGATCCAGCTCCGGGGCCGATCGGCAATGCGGGGGCCAGCTGACGCCTGCCTCGCCGCGGCCGCTTGCTGGACGCAGGCCAGCAGTTGCTTGGCCTCGGGCAGCGTCAGCCCGAGACTGGCGATGCCGCGCAGGTCGCCGGGCCCCAGCACGTCAACGCCATGCGCCCTGCTGCCTGCCCGCGTTTCGACCAGATGCAGCACCAACCCCATCCGCGATCTCCCAACCCGCCTCGGCCCGGTGGGTCATGTCGATCTCGTCCGCATCCCCCAACCTCTGGACAGTCCCCTCTGCCCTCCTACTCGCGAGCATGCCGCCGCAAGTCAGCTCATTCTCGGTTTGCAGCAGATTTGAGAATGAGCGGTCCAGGAGTCTCTTGTTCAAGTACAGTGCTCGACGCCAACCATGCAAGTCTCATGATTAACTACAACGCGTCATCGTCCTTGTTGCGGCGGATCGAGCGCCGGACGGAGATGAGTTCCACGATCAGCAGGCCCAGGAACAGCACCTCCAGGATGATCCATTCCCAGCGGCCGAACATCAGGAGCGCTCCCGGCTCACCTGCCGCGCATCGAGCTGATCGAACAGCGTGCACAGCCAGGCCACCCGGTCATCAAAAGCCTGCCATAGCGGCATGCGCGGCGCGGGACGCGGCGGGGGCGCCGCGGCGGTGACGGCATCCACCAGATAGCGCGCGGCGTCCAGGACCGGGACCGGGCTGGACGGGCGCATCCCCCGTGCCGCGTCGGACAGGCTGCGCGTCAGCAGGCGCAGCTTGCGGGCGGGCGGCACGACGGCGCGGCGGCCCACGCTGTCATAGCCTTGCCGGGCGACCTGCTGGCCGATCTCGGCATAAAGATGCCGCGCGGCGCCGATGCCAGGGCGGCAGGCGCGGGGCAGCGCCGCGATGCCGGAATCAGCGCGGCGGTACAGCGTGTCGGCCCGGTGCAGCAGGCGCTCCACGACGCCCCCCAGCGCCGGGCCGAAGCTCGGGCGGGCCAGCCAGGCGTCGGGGTCGATGCCCCTGGCGCGCAGCCAGTCCTGCGGCAGGTAAAGCCGGCCCGCCCGCGCGTCCTCGCCCACGTCGCGGGCGATGTTGCTGAGCTGCATGGCGACGCCGAGGTCGCAGGCGCGGGCCACGCCCTCCGCCGACCGCTCGCCCATCAGCATCGCCATGGTGGCGCCGACCGTGCCGGCGACGCGGGCGGCGTAGGCTTCGAGGTCTGCCAGGCTGTCATAGCGTCGGGCGGCGGCGTCCCATTCGAAACCCTCCAGCAGCGCGTCCAGCAGGACGCGGGGGATGGCGTGGCGCAGCACGACCGCGGCCAGCGCCCGGTCGGCGGCGATCGGCCGGGGACGCCCGGCATAGGCGGCATCGAGCCGCGCCCGCAGCTCCGCCAGCGCCGCCGCCGGGTCGCCGCCATTGTCGATCAGGTCGTCCGCCAACCGGCAGAACGCATACAGCGCCGTCGCCGGCTCATGCACCCGGCGGGGCAGCAGCAGCGAGGCGGCGAAGAAGCTGCGCGACCCGCCGCGCAGCAGGTCCGCGCAGGCGTTGAGGTCGGCGCTATCGAGCCAGTTCTGCGGCATGCGGCACCACGGCATCGAGGACACGCGCCGAGCACAGGACCCCGGGCAGGCCAGCGCCGGGGTGGGTGCCGGCGCCGACAAGGAACAGGCGGTCCACCTCCTCGCTCCGGTTGTGCGGGCGGAACCAAGCGGATTGGGTGAGCAGCGGCTCCATGCCGAAGGCGGCGCCGCGGTAGGACAGCAGGCGGTCGTGGAAGTCCTGCGGCGTCATCACGTGCTGGGTGACAACCGCGTCCTCCAGCCCCGGCAGGATCGTGTCGCCCAGCACGCGGGCCAGGGCTTTCCGATACGCCTCCGCGGCCGTCGCCCAGTCCGTGCCGCTGGCGAGGTGCGGCACCGGGGACAGGACGTAGAACGCATCGCAGTCCGGCGGCGCCAAGGACGGATCGGTCGCCGTCGGGCGGTGCAAATAGAGCGAGAAGTCCTCGGCCAGATGGTGGCGCTTGAAGATGTCTCGCAGCAGTTCGCGGTAACGCGGGCCGAGCAGGATGGTGTGGTGCGCGACTTCCGGGTACTGCCGCCGCGTGCCGAAGTACCAGACGAACAGGCTCATGGAATAGCGCGCCTTCTCGATGCGGCGGTCGGTCCAGCGGCGGCGGTGCCGCGGCGCCAGCAGGTGGCGGTAGGTCCAGGCCGCATCGGCGTTGGACACCACGATGTCGGCCGGGACCACGGCGCCCGAGCGCAGGCGCACCCCCGTGGCGGCGCCCCGGTCCACGGTGATCTCCGCCACCTCCTGATTGCACTGCACCGCGCCCCCCTGCCCGCGGATCAGGCCCACGAGGCCCGTGACCAGTGCCCCCGTGCCGCCCATGGCGAAATGCACGCCCCAGCGCCGCTCCAGGAAGGCGATCAGCGCGTAGATCGAGCTGGCGCTGAACGGGTTGCCGCCGACCAGCAGCGGATGGAAGCTGAGCGCCACGCGAAGCCGCGGGTCGCGGATGTGCTTGGCGACCAGGCGGTGCACGCTGCCGAGGCTGCCGAGCCGCAGCAGGTCCGGCACGACCCGGGCCATGTCGGTCCAGCTATCGAAGGGCTTGTCGCCCAATTGCTCGAACCCTACCCGGAAGATCGCCTCGCTGCGGGCCATGAAGCGCTCGTAGCCGGCGACGTCGGCCGGGTTGAAGCGGGCGACCTCCGCGCGCATGGCGTCGGGGTCGCCGGTGTAGTTGAACTCGGCGCCATCGTGGAAGCGGATGCGATAGAAGGGCGTGATGGGCCGCAGGTCCACGTCGTCCGCCAGGCGCCGCCCGCACAGCGCCCACAGCTCTTCCAGCAGGAACGGCGCGGTGACGATGGTGGGGCCGGCGTCGAAGGTGAAGCCGTCCTGGCGAATCACGGAGGCGCGTCCGCCGGGCGCATCGAGCTTTTCCAGCACCGTCACCCGGTAGCCCCGCGCGCCCAGGCGCACTGCCGCAGCCAGCCCGCCGAAGCCGCTGCCGATGACGACGGCGTGGGGCCGGGACGATATCACGGGTGCGTCGGGCGGGGCGGTCGCGAGCAGCGTGGACATGACACTTGGACTGTAACAGCATCCTGACAGCCGCGACCAGCGGGCAGGGTCAGGAATAAGGGCGCAAATGCAAATCATGCCGAGGCTGGTGGTCGCGGTTCTGGCGCTGGCGGCGATCCTGGTTGGGCTTTGGCAGCTGGAGGCCGCGGAGGCCGGCCTGATCGTCACGCCGGGGCACGTGGGCGTCATCCCGGTCACGGTGTTCGCACGGTCCGCGACGGAGCCAGCGCCGGTCGTAGTGGTGGCGCACGGATTCGCCGGGTCGCAGCAGCTCATGCTGCCATTTGCGACCACGCTGGCGCAGAACGGATTCCGCGTGGTGACGTTCGACTTCCCCGGCCATGGCCGCAATCCGGCACCGCTGACCGGCGGCCTCGCCGACAACGATGCGCGCAACGCGGTGCTGATGGGGGCGCTGGACGCGGTGGTCGGCTTCGCGCACGGTTTGCCAGGCGGGCAGCAGATGGCCCTGCTTGGGCATTCCATGGCGTCCGACGTCGTCGTGCGCTATGCGCGCGCCCACCCGGAGATCCAGGCGACGGTCGCGGTGTCCCTGTTCTCGCCCGGCGTGACCGCGGCCTCGCCGCGCAACCTGCTGGTGATCGCAGGCGCGCTGGAGCCGGCGATGATCCGGGACGAGGGGTTGCGCATCGCCCGCATGACGGGGGGCGAGGCGGCGCAGCAGCGGGTGACGTATGGGCGGTTCGAGGACGGCACCGCCCGGCGCTCCACCCTGTCCGGCGGGGTCGAGCACATCGGCGTGCTGTTCAGCCGTCAGAGCCTGGTGGAAACGCTGGACTGGCTGGACCAAGCCTTCGGGCGGCGCGGCGACGGATGGGTCGATGCACGGGGGCCGTGGCTCGGGCTGCTGTATGGGGGGCTGGTGGCGCTGGCCTGGCCGCTGTCGGCCCTGTTGCCGCGCGTGTCCGCCGTGCCGCTGGGGGCCGGACTGGGCTGGCGGGGCCTGCTGCCGCTCGCGGCGCTGCCGGCATTGCTGGCGCCGTTGGTCCTGTGGCGGCTGCCGACCGACTTCCTGCCGAGCCTGTTGGGCGACTACCTGACAGTGCACTATGCCGTCTATGGGCTGCTGACCGCGGCAGGCCTGTGGCTGCTGCGGCGTCCGGTCCGCGGGTGCGCTCCTGCCGTGCCGCTCCTCCTCGCGACGGCGCTGGTGGCGGGGTACTGCATCCTGGCGATCGGGTTGCCAATCGATCGCTACGTGACCTCGTTCCTGCTGCCGCCGGGCCGGGTGCCGATCATGCTGGCGGTGCTGGTCGGCACGCTGCTGTATTCGGCCGCGGACGAATGGGCGACGCGCGGCCCGGGCGCGCGATGGGGCGCCTACGCCGCGACCAAGGCGTGCTTCGTGCTGTCGCTCGTCTTTGCCATCGCGCTGAACCCGGCACGCCTGTTCTTCCTGGTCATCATCGTGCCCGTCATTTTGGTGTTCCTGCTCGTGTACGGGCTGTTCAGCGGCTGGGCCTATCGACGGACCGGGCATCCGCTGGTGGGCGCCGCAGCGGTCGCCCTGGCCTTCGCCTGGGCGATTGCCGCGACCTTTCCGGTGGTGGGTTAGAGGCGGAAGAGGCGGCGCTACGGGCAGATATACCCGCTCCCGCCCGGCGCCTTGAAGCAGCCGACGGACTCCGGGAACAGCGTCTTGGGCAGATACAGGATCGCGCTGGGCGCAAAGATCGTGAAGGCGATGGTCGCGAAGAACACGAGGTAGATCGGCAGCGACGCGCGCAGCGCGGTCGAGAACCGCACGCCGACGAACTTGCTCGCCATCAGCAGCGCAAGGCCATAAGGCGGCGTGATCAGCCCAAACGCCAGCGTCACGATCAGCACGACGCCCATGTGGACCGGGTTGATGCCGGCGCTCTCCGTCAACTGGTTCACGACCGGCATGAAGATGATGATGGCCGGGATCGGCTCGATGAAGTCGCCGACGACCACGAACACCGCGACGAGCAGGAACATGATCGCCATCGGGTCGGTGCCGGCGACACCATCGATCCAGCCGGCGACGACGATGGGGCCGCGCAGGTACGCCACCAGCCATCCGAAGGCGGACGCCGCGGCGATGGTGATCAGCGGCAGGCTGAACACCAGCCCGGCCTCGACGAAGTCGCGCGGCAGGCGGCGGAAGTGCCCGGGCTTCAGCAGCGGCAGCACCACCAGCAGGATATAGGCGATGGCGACCACCCCGGCCTCGGTCGGCGTGAACCAGCCGGTCATGATGCCGCCCAGGAGGATCAGCGGGATCAGCATCGGCAGCGCCGCCCCGCGCGCCGCCCGGCCGAACTGCGGCAGGCTGGCGCGCGGGCGCTGGAAGCCGAGCGGGCCGAAGAAGTAGCAGTACACCATCAGCCCGGCGCCGATCATCAGCCCCGGCACGATGCCGCCCAGGAACAGCCCGGCGATGGACACGTTGCCGATGGCCCCGTACACCACCGCCATGATCGACGGCGGCACCAGGGCGGCAATCGTGCTGGCCGCGGCGATCAGCGCGGCCACGAACTCGGGCCGGTAGCCCTCCGCCGCCATCGGCTGCGCCATGGTGCGGGACAGCACCGCCACGTCGGCGGAGCTTGACCCCGACATGCCGGAGAAGAACATGCTGAACACCGTCGTGACCTGCGCGAGGCCCCCGCGCACGTGGCCCACCAGCGCCTGCGACAGGTCGGCGATGCGGATGACGATGTTGGCCGAAGTCATCAGCTCTCCCACCAGCAGGAAGAACGGAATGGCCATCAGGCTCTCGCTGTCGATGCCGTTGAAGAGCTGGCCCATCATCGACTCCAGGCTGATCGGCGTCATCGCGGTGCCGACCAAGACGCCGGCGATCAGGCTGAACGCGACGGGCACCCCGAGGTAGCCAAGCCCCAGGAACAGCGCGGTCATCAGCCCCAGGGTCAGGGCGTTGTCCGCCGCCATCTAGATCGCCGCGGCGTGCGCGGGCGCTTGGCTGGTCCCGGCCGTCGGCACGAAGCCGTGGCGCAGGCCGTTCACGATCTGCTCCAGGCTGAACAGCGCGACCAGCGCGCCGCAGGCGGGAATGGGCCAATACAGGTAGGCGATCGGCGTCATCGACGGCATGCGGAAGCTGCTGAAGCCGCTCAGGAAGTTCTGCCAGCCGTAGCCGACCATCGCGAGGCCCACGGCCAGCACGACGCCGCGGTTGAACACCTCGAACACGGTCCGCATGGGGCCGCGCATCGCGTCGGTCAGCGCCGAGAGCTGCAAGTGGTCCTGGCGCCGGGTCGCGACTGCGGTGCCGCAGAACACGCCGTAGGTGAAGAAGGCCATCGTGACCTCCTGCAGCCACAGCCATGGATGGCCCAACTCGCGCGTCACCACGTCGGTGAACACGGAGGCCGAGAAGCAGGCGAGGCAGACGCCGCACGCGACCATCAGCGCATGCTCCAGCCCATCGAGCGCCCGCCATTTCAGGTGCCGGTCCGTCTGCGCGACGATGGGTGACGCGGGATCAGCCATCACGGCACCGCCCGGATCAGCGCCAGGATCTTGACCGCGTGCGGCCCGAGGTCGCCGGCCAGCTTATCCTGGAACGGCGTGGCCGCGGCGATGAAGCCCGACTTGTCCACGTCGGTGACGAACTTCACGCCCATCTTCGTGAGCCGCGCCTGGCTC
>CAXUJE010000300.1:0-6937 GCA_964251035.1 uncultured Acetobacteraceae bacterium | reverse complement strand
ACGCCCCGGCGCAGATCGTGCGCGACGCCCAGGCGCACGGCACGCGGGTGCGGCCCGTGTGCGTCAACGCCTCCGACTGGGACTGCACGCTGGAGCCTGACGCACAGAGCGCGGAGGAGCACGCCCTACGGCTCGGGCTGCGCCTCGCGGCGGGGCTGGCGGAGGAAGAAGGGCGGCGGATCGCCAGGGTGCGTCGGGCCGGCAACGGCTCGCCCTATGGCTCGGTGGAGGAGGTGGCGCGGCGCGCGGGCGTCGGTCGGAAAGCGATCGAGGCGTTGGCGGAGGCGGATGCTTTCGCAAGCCTCGGCGCGGGCCGGCGCGATGCGATGTGGGAGGCCAAGGCGGTCGAGCGCGACGTGCCCCCATTGCTGCGGCTGGGGGGCGAGGCCGCAAGCCTGGGTGAGCCGCCCCTCATCCGGGAGCCCCCGCCCGCGCTGCCGGCCGAAGCGGATGGGCAGTCGGTGATGCTGGACTACACGGCGACCGGGTTGACCCTGCGCCGGCACCCGCTGGCGCTGCTGCGCCCGGAGCTGGACCGGCTCGGGCTGCACGACACGCGCCGGCTCGGCGCGGCGCGGCCCGGGAGCTGGGTCCGGCTGCCGGGGCTGGTGCTGATGCGGCAGCGGCCCGGCACGGCCAAGGGCATCGTGTTCATCACCGTCGAGGACGAGTTCAGGACCGCCAACCTCGTGGTCTATGCCGACGTCGGCGCGCGGGACCGCGCGGCGATGGTGGGCGCGCGGCTGCTGGTGGCCGAGGGCCGGGTGGAGCGGGAGACGGAGCAGGCGGAGGTGCCGATCACGCACCTGGTCTGCCGCAAGCTGGCCGACCGCTCGGACCTGCTGGACGGGCTGATGCGGTCCGAGGCGGCGGAGGATTGGGGCGGTGCCGTGTTGCTGCGCCCTGGCGAGGCGCGGCGACCGGAACCGGCTCCAGGGCGGTCGAGGGCAGGACTGCCGGGAAGCCGGGACTTTAGATAGGTTCTGACAGACCGCTCAACGCAGCAATCCGCATGGAGGTAAAATGAACGGTGCGGCAAGGGGCGCCGGCGGCAGCGTCTCCAGAGCCGGAAACCGGGGCAGCCCTGGGCGCGCTTCTCGCCGCGGGCCCGCATCTCCGTGGGCCAGGCTGCCCCTCAAAACCGCTGCGAGAGGCCGGTGTAGAGCTGCAGGTTCGGCGCGTTCCGGTTCAGCCCGAAGTTCGCCCCGGCGTCGAGCTGTATCGAGTCGGTCAACAGGTAGGCCACCGCGGTGTCGGCGGTATAGACCGGCGGCGTGTGCGCGTCGGTCCCGACCGCCGAGTACAACTCCCCGAATACGGTCAGCCTCTTGCCGATGCTGTAGCCGAGGTTGACGACGCCCGTGACATTGACGTGCTTGCCGCTGTCGTTGCTGTTCTTCAGCAGGTCGATCTCCGGCATCACCACGAGCGCGAGGCCCGCGGGCAGCGTCAAGGAGATGGGCGCGATCAGGCCGCCCTCGACCTGGTTGTTGCCCAGCGTGCGTGCGGCGGTCGGGAACTTCACGTACGGGATCAGCGCCATGGCGGCAGCTCCGCCGTCGTCGCCGAACAGGTTGGCCTTGCCGCGCACCAGCAGGTCGCCGGCGCCATCAGCCCGGGACGCCGTGGACCCGGCGCTGGGGTCCAGCACTTGCGTGTTGGTGTATCCGTTGAACTGCAGCTCCAGGTCCACGCGCCGGGTCAGGCCAAGTTTCAGGGTCGGATCGAGCGCGACGTAGGCCCGCGTGCTGATGCCCCCGGCGTTCGAATGGAGGTAGTTGACCAGGTCGGTCTCATACTGGAAGCGTCCGGCATCGACGGTGAGCGGCCCGTTGCTCTTGGTCGGCCTGTCCGGGCTGAAGGTGCGCAGGAGGCCGTCCGGCGTCGGGTTGAACAGGGTGTAGCGGCTCTTGTCCGCGGCTGTCGGGTTGGCTGAGGTGTCGAGGCGGACGACCGTCTGAGCAACGACAGGCTCCAGGCCAGCCCACATGGTGAGTGCGATGGCACATGCCAGGAAAAGGCGGAGCATCGAAACTATGTCGCGGCCTTGGCCCGTTCAGTTTGCGTGGCTGCGGCGCGACATCTCGCCGCGGGCAGGATTTCCTTCCGGGGGCGGAGGCGCCAAAGGCTCGTTCTTGAATCACGCCGCCCGCCGGGACCGATGGACTTGGGTCTGGCCTCCCTGTCCCCGATGGTTCGATCCCGGTCATTGGGCACGGGCGACCTCCTGCGTCGAGTTCATGAGGCACTTGTCCTGCTTGTGCCCGTAATCAGCGGGGATGCGGCACTCGCCAGCCTTGACCTCCTTGCGTCGCTCCGCGGCGCTGTAGCCGCAGATCCGGCAGACAAGCGCCTGCAAGGCTGTGGTTTGGTGTTGGCCGGTCGTGTCCCCGCTCCCGAATGCCCGAGCCTCATGGCAGCATCCTATCACCAGCGCGCCTCGCCGGTCATCGTGCTGCTGACCTGGCCAGGGTGACTCTCGGCGACGCAAGTGCAGGGCGTGGGGCCGAAGCCTCATTTCCCGGCCTGGAGCGCCCATACGCCGGTTTGCCGCGGCTCCACTCGCGCCCGGCGGCGCTATCGTAGGCACGCTGACAAACTAAGTGCGGAGGCCAGTGCCATGGCGCAGACGCGGATCGAGTGGACGGCATCGCAGGGCTTGGATGGCGGCCTGCTTCCTGGCTACACGTTCAATCCCTGGCTCGGCTGCACCAAGCTCAGCCCGGCGTGCGACCACTGCTATGCGGAGAGCTGGGCCAAGCGCACCGGCTCCCCTGCCCTGTGGCAGGGCGAGCGGCGGCGCACGACCGCCTCCTATTGGCGGCAGCCGGCCAAGTGGAACCGCAGCGCCGCGACGGCCGGAGTGCGCCGCAAGGTGTTCTGCGCCTCGCTGGCGGACGTGTTCGACAACCAGGTCCCGGCATCGTGGCGCGACGACCTGTGGCGCTTGATCGAACAGGCCCCGCACCTCGACTGGCTGCTGCTGACCAAGCGCCCGCAGAACATCGCCAAGATGCTGCCCGGCCCGCGCGCCGGCGTGCGGGCCTGGGGCGACGGCTGGCCCAACGTGTGGCTGGGGACGACGGCCGAGGACCGCAAGCGCGCGGCCGCCAACCTTGCCGCCCTCGGCGCAGTCCCGGCCGCCGTGCGCTTCGTCAGCGCGGAGCCTCTGCTGGAGGACTGGTCGGACATGCTGGCGCCGCCCCCGCACGGCGCGGCGATCCATTGGCTGATCTGCGGCGGCGAAAGCGGCGGCCACGCCCGTGACATGCCGGAGGCGTGGGCGGCTGCTTTCCGTGATCGGTGCGCTGCCGCCGGCATACCGTTCTTCATGAAGCAGATGGCGCGCAAGGCCCCCATCCCGGACAGCCTGCTGGTGCGCCAGTTCCCGGCTGCCGCGTGACGCCATGACGGCGCAAGCCTTGCGCTGACCCGCTTGGAGGCACTCGCGTCAGCCGGTGCCACCGTGGCCGGGCCGAACTACAGGGCAAACAGAGAAGGCCATGGACCAGCAACCCCCTTTCACCCCCGCCATCGGGCATCCCGACACCCGCGCCGACGACGCCGGTTCGCCGGAGGCAGGCGGCACGCCCGCCCGGCATGACGGCGAGAGCAAGCCAGTCCAAAGGAACCGGCCTCCGCGGCGCAGGCTGCGGCAGGGCCTTTCCCGCTTGCCCGCAAGGTCCTGACCGCCACCACACCATCGAGGAGGAAACGCCCATGGCGATCTACCATCTCCGGTTCGGCTTGGTGCAGCGCTCGAAGGGGCAGAGCGTCGTGGCCGTGGCCGCCGACCGCGCCCGCGTGCGGCTGCACGACAAGCGCCTGGACCGCATGCAAGCCCCCCTGCCCGACAAGCGCGGCACCCTGCCCATTTTGTCCAAAGTACTGCTGCCGGACGGCGCACCTGACCGCTGGCACAACCGCGAGACGCTGTGGAACGAGGTCGAGGCGTGCGGGCGCCGGCGCGACGCCTGTCTCGCGCGCGAGGTGGAGTTCGCGCTCCCGGCCGAGCTGCTGCCATACCAGGCCGCGGCGCTCGCCCGCGACTATGCACAGGTGGCGTTTGTCGCGGAGGGGATGGCGGCCGACCTGAACGTGCATTGGGCGCTACGGCCCGACGGGCAGCCCAAGCCCTACGCCCAGGTCCTGCTCACCATGCGCCGCATCGGCGCCGAGGGCTTCGGGCTCAAGGAGCCGGCCTGGAACGACCGTGCCGCCGCCTTGCGATGGCGGCAACTCTGGGCGCTGATGGCCAACATCTGCCTGGCCGCGCACGGCCATGCGGCGCGGATCGACCACCGTTCGTATGCCGAGCGCGGGATCGCGCTGGAGCCGCAGAACAAGATCGGCCCCCATGCCGCCCGCCGTGCTGCCCGCGGCGAGCCATCCGAGCGGATGGACGAGCACCGCGCCATCGCTCGCCGCAACGCCGAGCGGTCTGCCGGACGCGCCGTCGGGAAGCATTCTTGATCGCAAGCGTTCGACTGGGCACGCGGCCAATCATGTGTTGTACATCGGATAGAAGGTGGTGCAGTGCTGGCTGACACAATTCTTGCGGAGTGCAAGGGAAGGTTTGACAGGGAAAGTGGGGGAGGTGCCACGGCATTGGCCAAGGCCATTCAGGGAGCCGGGCGCTTCGACTTATCGCCTGGCGTGGTCGTCAGTGCCTACACGGTCAGGAAAAGCCCACTTTCGTCGCAACTTCGTGCCTTGTCCCTGTGCCGGCTTCCTTTTGCTTCGACTTGGTTCGAGTGGCCAGGGGCCGATCCCGTGTATGATCCGTTCCGGGAAAACACCGTCACCGCGGCCACCCCTGCCCCTTCCCGCATCGGCGCGTTGGTCCAGACTGACGAGAGCCGGCAGCGTGGGGTCATGACATTCGCCTGGTCGCATCGGACTGCTGGCTTCAACATCTGCCCCTTGGCAGCGACCTTCGATTGGCGCGAGAACTTCGAGGAGGTGGAATGCCTGGAACGCGCCGCGTGGCGGCATTCGAGGATGAGTGAAGCGCAGATAGACCAACGGATGCTCCATTCGTTTCGCACCTTGCCGTCAGTCGTGCCCCGTCATGGTGTGAACGAGGATGACGTGCTGCAAGAGCGGCGCCGCTCGGGCGTTGCCTGGTCCCCGATCATGGGTGGATATGCCAAAATCCTCATCCGGCAGCTTGGGGGCCTTCCCGGTCCGGGCACGCCGCAGTTCCAGGCATGGGGCGGAGACTTGGCCGGCGAACCCAACGCGCTCCGGTGCGTGATCCTGCTGCTCAACAGCCGCAACGCGACGAGTGCCGAGCATGTCGTCCCCCCGGACAAGCTCAACCGAGCCAGGCTCCGCTCCGGAAAGGCTCCTTTGCTCGATCACACAACCATCCGCATCAAGCTCTCGCGGGCGATGGCCGGAAGAGTTGGATCGTCGGGGAGCACGCAGCGGGAAGCGGCACGGCTCCACGTCGTCCGCGGCCATCCCAAAATCAGGAAGTCAGGGGTTTATTGGTGGTCCGATCACGGCCGCGGCGATCCCTCACGCGGGACCGTGAACCAGGGTTACCGCGTGGACCCTTGAGCCGTGAACGAGGCTCCTGCGTGGCCCACTGAACCAACCCATGGCTACCGCGCCGGAGCCGCAGAACAAGACCGGCCCCCACACCGCCCGCCGCGCCGCCCGCGGCGGGTCGTCCAAGCCGATGGACGAGCACCGCGCCATGGCCCGCCGCAACGCCGGGCGGTCCGCCGGACACGCCGTCGAGAAGCCGTCTCGATAACAGGCGAGGGCCAGGCGGACCGGTGCCGGCTTCCGTCTAAGGCCAGCGTCTCCTGACCGACCTGAGCCACCACTTCACGGGCTCCGGCTCGTGCTGCCCCGGCTCCAACGCTGCCTTGCGCGTCCGTCTGACCGCGGCCTTGGCGGGCGCTTTCGCCACCGGTGCCGGCGAGGCGTCCTGCAGGTCAAGGGCCGGCTGCGCGGCTGGTGCTGACACCCGGGTCCGCTTGGCAGGCTCGCGGGCGCGCGTCGCCTCGGTCAGGGCGGCTTCGGATGCATCGCGTGCGGCGCGCTCGGCCGCGAGATCCTCCATCCAGCGCAGCGCCTGCTCCTGGTGCTCGGCCCGCAGGGCGTCCACTTCGGCGCGCGCCGCCTGCGCCGTGGCCGATGCTTCCCTATGCGCCAGCTCCGCGTGGCCCAGCTTGGTTTGCAGGTCGCGGACCGTCGCTAACGCCTCCTGCAGCGACCGCTCGGCCCGGTCCCGGGCGGCGCGCTCGTCCCGCAGCACCGCCTCCATGGCAACGCGACCCGCAGGCGCCCCATCGGCCTCGTCGGAGCGGTGCCGGTTGAGGATCGTGACCGGCACGGCACCGTCCTGCACGAAGCGGTGGCGCGGCTTGTCGGCTGGGGACCGGCCGGCAGGCCGGCCCGGCGCACCCGCTTGCGGCCGTTCGGTCTACGGCGGGGTGCTCCGGACGGCACGGTCGCCAGTTAGGCCGAGTGCCCGGCGCATGCGCTCCTCGACGGAGGCGGTGTCGAGGGCATTCGGGAAAGGTAAGTTGGACAAGGATGGCACCGTTCTTTCAGAAAAGAAGTTGGAAGCAGGTCAGGCCAAGGCGCGCCGCTGGCAGCCCTCAAGCCTAGGTGACGGACAACGCGGTTGTTGCGGCGCACAAAACGCTTGCCATGCCGTTCCGGAAGGGCACACTGACACTCGGCAGCGTCGTTTCGGCGTTGCCGGACGTTTCCTCCCTAAACTTGGCGGCGCCCTCAAGGCGTCGCCATCCTTTTCGGTTCGGATCACATCGTCAACAGACAGAACGGCCATTCGACAAACGGCATGGCCGCTGCTCAGCGTGCCCTGCCCGCTTGCCCGTCTCCCGGGATATCTGTCCTGTACGGGGTCACGACATAAGGCGGGTGCTGGATTCACGCTAAGCTGAACGCGCCGTGA
>CAXUJE010000299.1:0-7002 GCA_964251035.1 uncultured Acetobacteraceae bacterium | reverse complement strand
GGCCTATGAGGGGCAACTGGACTGCCTGGTCGGCACCGTGCTCTACGGCTGGTGCTGGAAGCGGTCGTCCGGGGACCGCGTGCCGCTCCGGCTTGGCCTGGACGGCCGCGACGCGGGCCGGGCCGTCGCCTCGCAGTTCCGCGACGACCTATACGCCAGCGCGATCGGCGACGGGTGGCACGCCTTCGCCATCGACCTCGACGGCCAGGGCGCCGACATGCGGGAGGACACGGTCGTGCGCGTGTCCACGGACGACAGCGTCTTCGTCCTTCCCGGGAGCGGCAGGACCCTGGCGGAGTTGCGGCAGGCCGGATGACGGGCGGAGCGCCCTTGCGCCGCCCGGGCGTACCTTGGCATGCTGGTGCTTCCGCTTCTCCGCCCGGCCCTCCGTCTGAGGCCGGGGTCGCGCACGTCGCCTCTGAACTGCTTGGGATCGGTCGCATGGTCAAATTGGACGTCAACGGTCGCGCGCACGAGATCGACGTGGACCCGGACACCCCGCTGCTCTGGGTGCTGCGCGAGCAGCTCGGCATGACGGGCACCAAGTACGGCTGCGGCATCGCGCAGTGCGGGGCCTGCTCGGTGCACGTGGACGGCCAGGTGATGCGGTCGTGCCAGCTTCCGGTCGGCAGCGTGTCGGGCAAGGTGCTGACCATCGAGGGCCTGTCGCCCGACAGCAGCCACCCGGTGCAGGCGGCGTGGCTCGCGCACCAGGTGCCGCAATGCGGCTACTGCCAGAGCGGGCAGATCATGGCGGCGGTGGCGCTCCTGAACGAGAAGCCGCAGCCGACCGACGACGACATCAACGAGGCGATGAGCAACATCTGCCGCTGCGGCACCTACCAGCGCATCCGGGTGGCGATCCACTCGGTCGCCGGTGGCAAGGCCTGACGCCATGGACCCCATGCACCGCCGGCGTTTCCTGGCCACGGCCGTGGGCGGCGGCTTCGCGCTGAGCTGGGCGTTGCCCGGCGGCGTGATGGAGGCGATGGCGCAAGCGCCGGGCGCGCCGCTGACCCCAGCCTCGGCGGGCGCCGCGCCGGTCGGGATCTGGGTCGCGATCAAGCCGGACGACACCACGGTGATCCGCATCGCGCGGTCGGAGATGGGCCAGGGCACGCTCACCGGCCTCGCCCAACTGGTCGCGGACGAGCTGGGCGCCGACTGGAAGAAGGTCACGACGGAGTACGTGCCGCCGGAGGCGAACCAAGCGGGCAAGCGCGCCTGGGGCGAGATGCTGACCGGCGGCAGCCAGGGCATCCGGCAGTCGGTGGACTACGTGCGCCAGGGGGGTGCCGCGGCGCGCACCATGCTGGAGCAGGCCGCGGCGGCGCAATGGGGCGTGGCTCCGTCGGAGTGCCGCGGGCACGAGGGCGCCGTGACCCATGCCGGGACCGGACGCAGCCTGCGCTACGGCGCATTGGCGGAGGCGGCGGGCAAGCTGCCGGTGCCGCAGGTGGCGCTGAAGGCGCCGGGCGACTGGACGATCATCGGCAAGCCGTTGCCGCGGCTGGACACGGCCGAGAAGACCAACGGCGCCGCGGTGTACGCGATCGACGTGACGCTGCCGGGCATGCTGCTCGCGGCCATCATCCAGTCCCCGGTGTTCGGCGGCAAGGTCGCGAGCTTCGACGCGCAGGCCGTGCAGGGCATGCCGGGCGTGCGCTACGTGCTGCCGGTGGGCGACAACGCGGTGGCGGTCGTGGCCGACACCTGGTGGCAGGCGAAGACGGCGTTGGAAAAGCTGCCGGTGACGTGGGACGAGGGGTCGGGCGCCACCGAGGACAGCAAGGCCATCGCCGCGCGGCTGGCCGAAGGGCTGGACGCGCCCACAACGGCGGTGGGCAACAAGGCGGGCGACGCGCCGGGGGTGCTGGCAAAGGCGAAGCGGACGATCACCGCGACCTACGGCGCGCCGTTCCTGAACCATGCGACGCTGGAGCCGATGAACTGCACCGCGAAGGTGGACGGCGACGGGCTTGAGGTCTGGGTCGGCACGCAGAACGGCGATGCGACGCTGGCCGCCGCCGCGGAGGCGGGCGGGGTGCCGCTGGAGCGGGTGCGGGTCAACAAGTACCTGCTGGGCGGCGGCTTCGGCCGGCGCGGGCAGCAGGACTACACGCGGCAGGCGGTGCTGCTGGCCAAGCAAGTCCCGGGGCGGCCGGTCAAGCTGATCTGGTCGCGCGAGGAGGATATGCAGCACGGGTATTACCGCCCGATCACCCAGTGCAAGCTGACGGCGGCGATGGACGACGCGGGCCGTGTGGAGGCGCTGCACGTCCGCATCAGCGGGCAGAGCATCATCGCCTATCTCGCGCCGAACCGGATAGCCAACGGCGTCGACATGCTGCAGTTCCAGGGCCTGGTCCCGGCGGAGTTCGGCTACAACGGCATCCCGAACCTGTTGGTCGATCACGCGATGCGCAACACGGCGGTGCCGGTGGGCTTCTGGCGCGGGGTGAACCACAACCAGAACGCCGTGTATGTCGAGTGCTTCATCGACGAGCTGGCGGCGGCGGCGGGCAAGGACCCGCTGGAGTTCCGCCGGGCGATGCTGGCGAACAGCCCGAAGCACCTGGCCGTGCTGAACGCCGCGGCGGAGAGGGCGGGCTGGGGCACGAAGCTGCCGGAGGGGGTGTCCCGCGGCATTTGCCAGAACTGCGGCTTCGGCAGCTTCACCGCGGCAGTGGCGGAGGTTTCGGTGAGCAAGGCGGGCGAACTCAAGATCCTGCGCATCGTGGCGGCGACCAACCCCGGCTATGTCGTGAACCCGGACCAGGTGACGGCGCAGGTCGAGGGCAGCTTCACCTACGGCATGAGCGCGCTGCTCTACAGCGAGAACACGGTCGAGAAGGGCCGGGTCGTGGAAAGCAACTTCGACAGCTACCAGGTGGCCCGCATGGCGGACACGCCGAAGATCGAGACGGTGCTGGCGCCGACCGGCGGCTTCTGGGGCGGCGTGGGCGAGCCGACGATCGCGGTCGCGGCGCCGGCGGTGCTGAACGCGATCTACGCCGCGACCGGCAAGCGGGTCCGGTCGTTGCCGCTGAAGAACGCCGACCTGAGCCACGCATGAGGAACGGCGCCCTTGGCCGGCGCGGCTTCCTTGCCGCGGCGGGCGCCTTCACGCTGGGCTGGACCGTGCCCGGCGGTGTGCTGCGGGCGCAAGGCGCGGCGGCGGTAGCCGGGGCCGAGGTCGGCCTCTGGGTGGTGATCCAGCCCGATGACGCCGTGGTCGTGCGGATCGCCCGGTCGGAGATGGGCCAGGGCACGTTGACGGGCCTTGCGCAACTGGTGGCCGAGGAACTGGAAGCCGATTGGAGCCGGGTGCGGGCGGAGCTGGTGCCGCCACACCTGAACCTCGCCCGCAAGCACGCCTGGGGCGACATGCTGACGGGCGGCAGCCGCGGCCTGCGCACGTCGGTGGCCTATGTGATGCAAGGCGGTGCGGCGGCGCGGACCATGCTGGTGCAGGCGGCGGCCGAGCGGTGGGGCGTGCCCGCGGGCGAGTGCCGGGCGCGGCTCGGCACCGTGACGCACGCAGGCTCCGGCCGGGTGCTGCGCTACGGCGAGCTGGCGGAGGCGGCGGGCAAGCTGCCGGTGCCCATGGACGTGCCGTTGAAGGCGGAGGCGGATTGGACCCTGATCGGCAAGCCCCTGCCCCGGCTCGACACCGCGCCGAAGCTGGACGGGTCATTGGTGTATGGTATCGACGTGCGGCTGCCGGACATGCTCTCGGCGGCCATCGCGCAATGCCCGGTGTTCGGCGGCAAGCTGGCAGGCTTTGACAGCACCGACGTGTTGAAGCGTCCGGGCGTTCGGCAGGTGGTGCCGGTGTTCGACCATGCGGTGGCGGTGGTGGCCGACACCTGGTGGCAGGCGAAGACCGCGCTGGATGCCATGCCGACCCATTGGAACGAGGGGCCGAACGCCGGCGTCGACAGCAAGCAGATTGCCGAGCGGGTGGCGCAGGGCCTCGATGCCACGGACGCCGGCGCCGGCAACGTGATCGGCGACGCTCCGGCGGCGCTGGCGGGTGCTGCGAAGCGGGTCGAGGGCGTGTACGGCGCGCCGTTCCTGAACCACGCGACGTTGGAGCCGATGAACTGCACCGCGCGGGTCGCGGATGGCGGCGTGGAGGTCTGGGTGGGCACCCAGAACGGCGACGCGACGCTGGCGGCGGCGGCCGAGGCGGCGGGCGTGCCGCTGGAACGGGTCGTGGTCCACAAGTACGCCCTGGGCGGCGGCTTTGGCCGGCGCGGGCAGCAGGACTACGTGCGGTATGCGGTCGCGGTGGCGAAGCAGGTGCCGGGGCGCCCGGTGAAGCTGCTGTGGTCGCGCGAGGAGGACATGCAGCACGGCTTCTACCGCCCGGTGAGCCAGGCGAAGCTGGTGGGCGGCCTGGACGAGAAAGGCAACCTCACGGCGCTGCACATGCGGATCAGCGGGCAGAGCATCAACGCCTGGCTGCGCCCCGACGGCAACCTGCCCGGCACCGACCTGCGGCAGATGCAGGGCGTGGTGCCGGAGGAGTTCGGCTACATGGCGGTCCCCAACCTGCTGGTCGACTACGCCATGCGCAACACGCACGTGCCGGTCGGGCCGTGGCGGGGCGTGAACCTGAACCAGAACGCGTTCTACCTGGAATGCTTCATGGACGAGCTGGCCTACGCCGCCGGGCGCGACCCGCTGGAGTTCCGGCGGGCGCTGATGGGCAAGAACCCGCTGCACCTCCTTGTGCTGAACGCGACGGCGGAGCGGGCCGGGTGGGGCAAGCCGTTGCCGCCCGGCGTGTTCCGCGGCATCGCGCAGAACTACGGCTATGGCAGCTACACCGCCGCGGTGGCGGAGGTTTCGGTCAGCGACGGAGGCCAGTTGCGCATCCACCGCATCGTGGCCGGCACGGATTCCGGGCACGTGGTGAACCCGGAGATGGTGACGGCGCAGGTCGAGGGGTCCTTCGTGTTCGGCCTGAGCGCCTGCCTTTCGTCCGAGATCACGGTCGAGAAGGGCCGGGTGGCCGAGGGCAATTTCGACAGCTACGAGGTGCTGCGCATGGCGGACATGCCGAAGGTGGAAACGATGATGGCGCCGTCCGGCGGGTTCTGGGGCGGCGTGGGGGAGCCGACGATCGCGGTCGCCACGCCCGCCGTCATCAACGCGGTGTTCGCGGCAACGGGCAAGCGCATCCGCAGCCTGCCGCTGAAGCTGCACGACTTGGCCAAGGCGTGAGGATGCGCGCGTGGGTGCTGCCGGCGGCTGCGCTGCTCCTGGCCGCCGCCGGGCCGCCGCCAGACGAGGCCGTGATGGCCGAGCCGCCGGGCGCGGAAAGCTGCACCGGCTGTCATATGAACGGCGGCGGCGTGGGCGTGCTGCAGGGCCGCCCGGCGCAGGACATCGTGCGGGAGATGGAGGCGTACCGCTCCGGCGCGCAGCCGGCGACGCTGATGAACCGCATCGTCAAGGGGTTCTCTCCGGAGGAGGTCACGGCATTGTCCACCTGGTTCGCCGCGCAATGAGGCGCCGCACGGTGCTGGCCGGGGCCTTGGCGGTGCCGTTCGTGGCGCGGGCACAGGGTGCCGCGCGGGTCGTCGTCGTGGGCGGCGGGTTCGCCGGGGCCACGGCGGCCCGGGCGCTGGCGCAGGCCGGGCACCAGGTCACGATGATCGAGGCGGAGGCGCGCTACGTGTCCTGCCCGTTCAGCAACCCGGTGGTGGCTGGGCTGCGGGAGCTGGACGGGCAGCAGTTCGGCTGGGACAAGGTGGCGGCGGCCGGCGTGAAGCTTGTGCAGGCGCGGGCCACCGGCGTGGACGGCACGGCGAAGCGGGTGCTGCTGGACGGCGGCGCAGTCGAGTACGACCGGCTCGTGATGGCGCCGGGCGTGGACATGCGGCTGGGCGGTGATCCCGGCGCGCTGCCGGGCTACGACCGGGCGGCGGCGGAACGGATGCCGCATGCGTGGAAGGCCGGGGCGCAGACGATCCTGCTGCGCGACCAGCTCCGCGCCATGCCGGACGGCGGCACGGTGGTGATGGCCGTGCCCGCCAACCCCTACCGCTGCCCGCCGGGTCCCTATGAGCGGGCCAGCCTGATCGCCTGGTACCTGAAGAACAACAAGCCGCGCAGCAAGCTGCTGGTGCTGGACGCCAAGGACCAGTTCAGCAAGCAGAAGCTGTTCCAGCAGGCGTGGGGGCAGATGTATCCGGGCCTCTTGGAATGGGTGTCGCTGTCGAACGGCGGCGCCGTCACCGGGGTGGACCCGGCGGCGATGACGCTCTCGACGGATTTCGAGACCCACAAGGCGGACGCGGCCAACGTGATCCCGCCGCAGCGGGCCGGCGCCATAGCACAGGCGGCGGGCGTCGCGGACCGCACGGGATGGTGCCCGGTCGATCCCGTGTCGTTCGAGAGCCTGCGGGTCCCCAACATCCACGTCATCGGCGACGCGGCGATCATGGGCGCGATGCCGAAATCGGCGTTCGCGGCCAACGCGCAGGCCAAGGTGTGCGCGCAGGCGGTCACCGCCCTGCTGGCCGGGCGGGTGCCCGAGGTGCCGCGGCTGATCAATACGTGCTACAGCCTGGTGGCGCCCGAGTACGGCATCTCGGTGGCCGGGGTGTACCGGCCGGTGAACGGGCAACTGACCGACATCGACGGCGCCGGCGGCACCAGCCCCCTGGACGCCGCGCCGGCGGTCCGGGCGCAAGAGGCGGCTTATGCGGATGTCTGGTATCACACGATCACGGGTTCTGTGTTCGGTTAGCCTTCTACTTGCCGCCGCCCCGGCACCGGGCGACCCGCAGCGGGGCTATGCCGTGGTGATCCGCCAAACCAGCACCTGCACCTTGTGCCATGCCGGGCCGTTCCCCAATCCCCATCTGCAGGGGACGGTCGGGCCGGACCTGCACGGGGTCGGCGCGCGGCTGAGCGCCGATGAGATCCAGGAGCGGCTGATGGACGCCTCGAAGATGGACCCAGACACGGTGATGCCCTCCTTCGGCA
>CAXUJE010000298.1:0-7015 GCA_964251035.1 uncultured Acetobacteraceae bacterium | reverse complement strand
GAACTCCGGCGCGCCGCAGACCAGCAGGGCGCCCGGCTCGATCCAGGCGCCGCCGCGCCCGCCCGGCAGGTGGCGGATGCGGTGCGGCTGGCCGCCGATGGGGATGGCGGCGCCCGCGGTGAACAGCACCGGGTCAGGCAGCCGGGCCAGGCGGTCGGCAACCCAGGCGGCGTTGTCCCGCAGCAAGGCGAGGCCCGCGGCCTCCGCGGCGCGGAGCGGCAAGGTGACGACCACGCCGCCGCCCCGGGGGTCGATTCGCAAGCTGACCTTGCGGGCGCGGGCGCTGCGGCGCCACAGCACCGCGGTGGGTCCGGTGGGCAAGACAAGAATCTCGCGCGTCGAGACGGGCATCGCGGCAGGATGCGGCCTCCGCCGGCCCGGGGCAACCGCCGCGGCGTGACGGTTCAGACCGGGCGGAGGAACAAGCCGACCGTCAACCCGGCGCCGACCGCCACGACGCCGCCGCGCAGCACCCGTTCCGGCACGCGCCGCAGCAGCCAGACGCCCGAAAGGCCGCCCCCGATCGCGCCCGCGCAAACAACGGCGGCCGGCCCCCAGCGCACGGCCGGCGACCACAGGAAGATCAGCAGCGCCGAGAAGTTCATGACCCCGGCCAGCACGTTCTTCGTCGCCGCCGCGGCCCGGACCGCCAGCCCCGCCGCGGTCAGCGCCGCCAGCATGAGGAAGCCGATTCCTCCGCCGAAATAGCCGCCATAGACGGAGATGGCGAACTGCAGC
Source organism: uncultured Acetobacteraceae bacterium (assembly GCA_964251035.1). Classification (GTDB taxonomy): domain Bacteria; phylum Pseudomonadota; class Alphaproteobacteria; order Acetobacterales; family Acetobacteraceae; genus CAHJXG01. Next base: position 6,277 of record CAXUJE010000298.1, on the reverse strand, counting down.
AGCCCCGCCGTCTTCGTGCCCACCCGGGCCACATCCGTTGGCCGGCGGAAGAAGCTGCCCCAGGCGAACACCGCCGTCGCGAACAGCACCAGCCAGGGCACCAGCCGGGCAAAGAACGCCGCCGGGGTGGCAAGCAGCAGCACGGCCCCGATGGCGCCGCCGCCCAAGCTGATGACGCACATCGCCCGGAACGAAAGGCTGGGCGCCCCCCGCGCGAGGCTGCGTCCCGCCCATCCCGACAGCACCTGGCCGGGAAACAGCGCGACCGTCGAGGTGACGTTGGCCGCCCGCGGATCAAGCCCGGCCAGCAGCAGCGCCGGAAGGGTGACGAAGGAGCCGCCGCCCGCCAGCGCGTTCTGCGCCCCGGCCAGCAGCGAGGCCGCGAACAGGACGATGAGAGTCGTGGAATGCGCCATGGCCGCACCATGCCCGAACCCGCGGGCCTTGCCAGCCGGCCGATGCACGCATTGCGAGAACAAACTCCTGCGATGTTAGGAGTTTTCTAACCGAATCAAAACAATAATGGCGAGAGCGTGGGGCCGCTTCCCTCCATGCTGGATGGAGGCCGATCATGCGACGCGCATCAACCCTTCCGAGCCACACGCCAGCGCGGCATGCGTCGTCCCTGCTTGCCCGGGCGTTGTCGGCCGCGGTGCCGCGCAAGCTGTGGCCGCGGCTCGCGGTCCTGATGCTTGCCGCAATCACCCCATTGGTCGTGCTGCTGGCGCTTTCGGCCGTGGCTGACGGCCGGCGCGTGGTGGACACGGCGCGGGACCGGGTCGTGCAGCTCGCCCAACTGGCGGCCGAGCAGCAGGACGACATGCTCCAGGAGGCGTCCAGCCTGCTGCGCGTGCTGTCGCGCGTGCCGGAGGTGCAGAAGGTCGGCGCGGCGGAGTGCGACGGCCTGCTGGACGCGGTGATCTCCGTCCATCCCCGGATCAACGTCCTGGCGGTCACGGACGCCAACGGCACCGTCACCTGCGGCACCAACCCGGCCGGCAAGGGCCTGAGCCTCGCGGACCGGTCCTATTTCCGGGAGGCCCTGGCCTCCCAGTCCAGGACGGCCGTCGTGATGAGCCCGATGACGGTCAGCCGCGCCACTGGCAAGCCCGCCATGTTCTTCGCCGTGCCGCTGGAACGCTCGCCCGGCCATGACGTGCCGCCTGGCGTGATCCTGGCCGGGGTTGACCTCGATTGGTTCGCGCGGCTGTCGGACCGGACCCCGGGACTGTCGGGCCAGTTGGTGCAGGTGCTGGACAGCCGTGACGGCGCCATCTTGGCGGAGGCGCCGGCGGCGGGCCGCATGGGCCAGCGCTTCCCGCATTCCCCGCTCATCGAGGCGTTCCGGGCCGCCCCCGGCGCCGGGTCGCTCCAGGCGCCGGACCTGGACGGGGTCAGCCGCGTGTTCGGCTTCGCGTCCCTGCCGGGCCATTCTGCCGGCCTCCTGGTCGCGGTCGGCTTGCGGGAAGCCGATATCCGGGCGGCGGCGGACCAGCGGTTCTGGGTCTCGATCGGCATCGCGTTCGCTGCGACGGCGTTTGCCATGCTGACCGCTTGGCTGATCGCCAGGCGGACCGTGCTGCGCCCGGTCGACGCCCTGGTCAGGGCGGCGGCACTCGTCGGGGCGGGCGACCTGTCCGCACGGGCGGCCATTGGCCAGGGCGCCGCGGCGGAGTTGTCGTCGCTCGGCACGGCGTTCGCCCGCATGGCCGGGCGGCTACAAGCGCGGGACAGGCACATCGCCGCCATGCAGAAGGAAATCGCGGTCAGCGAGGGCCGTTATCGCCTTGTGGCGGAGAACGCCGATGACATGATCAGCCTCTACTCGCCTGAGTTCCAGCGCTTGTACGTGTCCCCGGCCTGCCGCGCCGTGCTGGGCTACGAGCCCGAGGAGCTGGTCGGGAGAGATCCCAACAACATCATACATCCGGACGACCAAAAGCCGTTGGCGGAGGAGCTGGACCGGCGCTTGCAGGCTGGGGACATGACCGCGCGGACCAGCTTCCGGTCAAGGTGCAAGGATGGCCGCTATATCTGGCTGGAGACGAACATCCGCCGGCTGAAGGACGGCAGCGGCTTCGTGGCGGTGGCGCGGGACGTGTCCGAGCGCAAGGCGCTGGAGGCGCAGCTTGAGGATGCGAACAACCAGCTTCGCGTGCTGGCGCAGGAGGACGGGCTGACCGGCCTGCCGAACCGGCGCCGCTTCGACGAGGCGCTGGGAACGGAATACCGCCGGGCGATGCGGGCCGGCTCGCCGCTGGCGGTGATCATGCTCGACGTGGACCGGTTCAAGGCGTTCAACGACACCTACGGCCATCCCGGCGGCGACGCCTGCCTGCAAGCCTTGGCGGGCGTCCTCAACACCCGGTGCCGCCGTCCGGCGGACCTTCCGGCCCGGTATGGCGGGGAGGAGTTCGTCCTCCTGCTGCCAAACACCGACGCCGCCGGCGCGGTGGCCGTGGCCGAGTGCATCCGCGCCGGGGTGCGCGCCCTGGCGATCCCGCACGCCGGTTCGGAGTTCGGTGTCGCGACCGTCAGCATCGGCGTCGCGGCGATGGCGCCGGGCCATTCGCAGGGTCCTGCCGCCTTGGTCGATGCGGCTGACGCGGCGCTATACCAAGCGAAGCGCGCCGGGCGCGATGCGGTCCGCGTGGCAGGTGCCCCGGCGGAGTCGCCGGCGGCTTAGGCCACTTGGCTCAGCACGAGCCGCCGCCGGGCGCGCTGGATCGGCAGGGCCGCGTAGACGTCCTTCACCGCCTCGGTGATCGTGACGCCGGCCAGCCGCGGCGCGATGCGTCGGCCGCCGCCCTCCCAAACCGGTGCGCTGCGCAGCACGATCCGCAGCTTGACCGGCGGCAGGTAAAGCGCGCTGTCCCGCCGCTCCACCCGGAACAGGCTGGCGGCCAGCAGGCGGCCGATCTGGCCCGGCGAGTAGGGCTGGCCGTGGCCGAACGGCGTGCCCTCGTTGTGCGCCCACAGGCCCATGCGGTTCGGCGTGACCGCCAGCAGGCGGCCGTCGTCCTTCAGCACGCGCCAGATTTCCCGCATCATGCGATAGGAGTTCTCGGCGATCTCCAGGCCGTGCACCAGCAGGATGCGGTCGAAGCACAGGTCGGGGAAGGGCAGGCCGTCCTCCTCGACCGTGCAGGTGAGGTTGGGGCTGCCGGCCGGCCAGCGCGCGGCGCCGACCTGCGCCGGGGTGGCGGCCACGCAGCGCGCCCCGCCGTCCCGCCAACGCCGCAGGTATGGGGCGGCGTAGCCGAGGCCCAGCACGGCCAGGCCCGTCACGTCCGGCCAGGCGAGCGCCAGGCGGTTCCGCAGCAGGCGGCAGGCCACGGCGCCGCGCGCCGTCGCGTAGAACTCCGCCGCGGATTGGGCATCGGCCGTCATGCCGCCCGGTATAGCATGCGTCCCGGGCCAGTCTCCCGCTTGATCTGCCGCCGCAGGTGCGACAGGGTGCGCCCATTCGAAGCGGAGCGCCGCCATGCCCCTGTCCGCCCAAGCCGTCCCCATGCTGTCCGACAACTACGCCTGGCTGCTGCGGGACGAGGCCACGGGCGCCACGGCGTTCGTCGATCCCGCCGACGCGGACGCCTGCATCGCGGCGGTCGAGGCCGCCGGGGGACGCCTCGACATGATCCTGCTCACGCATCCCCACGGGGACCACGTGGCGGGCACCGGCGCGGGCCGCGCCCGCTACGGCTGCCCGGTGGTCGGCGCCGCGGCCGACGCGCGGCGCCTGCCGCGGCTGGACCGCGCGGTGGCGGAGGGCGACACGGTGGCGCTGGGCGGCAGCAGCCTGCGGGTGATCGACACGCCCGGCCACACGGTCGGGCACATCGCCTTCTTCGGCGGCGAGAACCACGTGCTGATCTGCGCGGACACGCTGTTCAGCCTCGGTTGCGGCCGGCTGCTGGAGGGCACCGCCGCCGACATGTATGGGAGCCTGCATAAGCTTGCGGCGCTGCCGGGCGACACGCTGGTCTGCTGCGGGCACGAATACACCCAGAGCAACGCGCGCTTCGCGCTGCATGCCGACCCCGACAACCCGGCGCTGCGCGCCCGTGCCGCCACCGTGGACCGCCTGCGTCAGGCGGGACAGCCGACGGTGCCGAGCCGCCTGTCGGACGAGCTTGCGGAGAACCCCTTCCTGCGGGCGCCGGATGTCGCGACGCTGGCCAGGCTGCGCACAGAGAAGGATACGTTCCGATGAAGCTGCACTACTCCGCCACCAGCCCCTACGTCCGCAAGGTCGTCGCCTGCGCCCTGGCCTGCGGCGTCTCGGATCAGATCACCCGGATCGAGACCAACCCGCACGCTTCCCCGCCCGACCTGCTGGCGGCCAACCCACTCTCCAAGGTGCCGTGCCTGGTGACGGAGGACGGCTTCGCGCTGTTCGACAGCCCCGTCATCTGCGAGTACCTGGACGCTGTCGGCGCCGGGTCGCTGTTCCCGCCGCCCGGTCCGGCGCGCTGGCGGGCGCTCCGTTTCCAGGCCATCGGCGACGGCATCATGGACGCGGCCGTGTCGCGGCGCATGGACATGGGCCGCCCGGCGGAAGCGGCGCGCGACGCCGCGATGGCGCGGAGCCGCGACGCTGTGGAGCGCGCGCTCGACCTGCTGCAATCGGATCCGCCCGCCAACCATCTGGACATCGGCTCCATCGCCGTCGCCTGCGCGCTGGGCTACCTCGACCTGCGCTTCGCGTCGGACGCCTGGCGGGAGGGCCGGGGCAAGTTGGCGCAATGGCATGCCGAAATGGCGGAGCGGCCGGAGATCTCCGGGTCGGCGCCCCCCGGATAGAAGCGGCTTACCGCCCGGCCATGAGGCCGAGCGTGCTGTAGAGCCGCTCGCTCGGCGGCCAGGCGTGCACGATGTCATAGCGGAAGGTGACGGCCGCCCAGACCATGCCGATGACGGCCGCGACGCTCACGACCCAGCCGGCCAGCACCGCCGCCCCGCCCGCAAGGCCTGCGCTGGGCCGGTCGGGCGCCCCGGCGAACGGGTTGGGCGCCGAAAATATCTGCGCGTCAGACGGCGTTGGCCTAGGTTGGGGAAGGGGCACAGGGCCGGCAGCCGGCGGCCGCGGCGCGTCCCTGGCCGCGGGCTGTGGCCCGGCCACCGGCGTCCAGCTCGTGCCGCACCGGGCGCAGCGCACGGGCTGGTCGGGAAGGAGCCGCGCATCGGGCACCTCGTAGGCGGCAGCGCAGGATGGGCAGACGATCCTCATGGGGGCGTGATACTCCCCGGCCGCAGACGCGAACAAGCTTCGGCTTCCGGCTGGATGGTGAAGCAACGAGATGGGCAAAGCGGGCGCGCTAGGAGCATGGCGGATGGTACGGCTAGATGGGGTCGGCCTGGAGTTCGGCCAACCGGGCACAATGAACCGGGTGCTGCAAGGCGTGTCGCTCAGCATCCCGGAGGGCGGGTTCCGCTGGCTGCTCGGCCCGTCCGGCGCCGGCAAGACCAGCCTGCTCCGGCTGCTGCACCTCGCGGTGCGTCCCACGGAGGGGCGCCTCACCCTGCTCGGCCAGGACATCGGCGCCGCCGCCCGGTCCCACCTGCCGGTGCTGCGCCGGCGCATCGGCATGGTGTTCCAGGACTTCCGCCTGCTGCCGCACCTTTCGGCGTTCGACAACGTGGCGCTGCCGCTGCGGCTGGCCGGCCGGCCGGAGGGGCAGGTCCGGGTCGATGCGGTGGAGCTGCTGAGCTGGGTCGGCCTGTCGAGGAAGCTGCAATCCCGCCCGGCCGAGCTTTCAGGCGGCGAGCAGCAGCGGGTGGCCATCGCCCGCGCCGTCGTCGCCCGGCCGCTGCTGCTGCTGGCCGACGAGCCGACGGGCAACCTCGACGACCCGCAAGCCGAGCGGCTGATGCAGTTGCTGGGTGAGATGAACCGCCTGGGCACCACCGTCGTGGTGGCGACGCACAACGCCGCCCTGGTCGCCCGCCACCCGGCCCACACGCTGCGGCTGGCCGATGGCCGGCTGGTCCGCGATGACTAGGGCCGCGATGACCAGGACTGGGACGAGGACCGCGCGCACCCGGGCCGCGAAGGCGGGACAGCCGCGCCGGGCGCCCGCGCTGCTGCGCCCGGCCCGGTTCGACGACCTCGGCCTGCGCCGCGCCCTGTCGGACCGGCTGCTGCCGTCGCTGGTTGCGGCCATGGCGTTCCTGGCGGCGCTGGCCCTGGCCGGAACGGCCGCGGCGTCCGCCTTGGGGCGGCAATGGCAGGCGGGCGCCGGCGCCGTGCGGACGGGGGAGGTGGCGGCGCCTGCCG
>CAXUJE010000297.1:0-7015 GCA_964251035.1 uncultured Acetobacteraceae bacterium | reverse complement strand
TCAGCCCGGTGCCGGCGGCGTCCCGCGCGCTCGACGCGGAGCTGCGCGCGGCGCTGGGCGCACCCGATGTCGGGCAGCTCCTGATCCTGCGCGGCCGGGACCCGGAGGCGGTGCTGACGGCGCAGGAGGCGCTGGCCCCGCTGCTCAACCGGCTGCGGGAGGAGGGCGTGATCGGCGGCGCGGAGTACGCCGCCCGCCTGCTGCCCAGCGCCGCCACGCAGGCCGCCCGCGTCTCCGCCCTGCCAGACCCCAGCACGCTGGCGGCGCGGCTCGATCAGGCGCGCGACGGCCTGCCGTTCCGCCCCGGCGCGTTCCAGCCCTTCATCGACGCCGTCGCCGCGTCACGCGGCATGGCCCCGCTGCGGCCGGCGGACCTGGCCAGCAGTCCCATCGCTGCCCGGCTGGACCCGTTGCTGTTCCTGCGGGACGGCGCTTGGCAGGGTCCGGTTGTCCTGCAGGGCGTGCGCGACCCCGCGCGCCTGGCCGCGGCGCTCGCGAACCAAAAGGGCGCCGTCTATGTCGATATGCGGGCGGAGCTGGGCGGCATCCTGTCCAGCTACACCGCCCGTGCCTGGCGCTGGCTGGGATGGAGCGGACTGGCGGTGCTGGCCGTGCTCGCGGCGGGCTTGCGCGATCCAGTGCGGGTGCTGCGCGTGTTGGGCGCGGTCGGGGCGGCGCTGCTGGTGACGGTGGCCGGGCTGACCGCCGTGGGGGTCCGGCTGTCGCTGATCCATTTGGTGGCGCTGCAGTTGGTGGCCGGCGTCGGCCTGGACTACGCGCTGTTCTTCGCCCGCCGTCCGCTCGATGCGGAGGAGCGCGCCCGGACGCTGCGCACCTTGGTGACGTGCAACGGCATGACCCTCCTGACGTTCGGCCTGCTGGCGGCTTGCCAAACGCCGCTCCTGCGCGACATCGGGGTGACGGTCGCCACCGGCGCGTTGCTGGCGATGGCGTTCTCCTTCCTGTTCGCAGGCCAGTCGCCCATGGAGGGTATTTCATGATGCCTGGGCCTCTGGTCCTGACCGCCTGCACCGCCGTGAGCGCCGTCGGACAAGGCGTGGCCGCGCATCGCGACGCTCTGCTCAGCCGGACCGGCGGCCTCGTGCCCAACGACTTCGACCCGGGCCTCGGCGGCTGGATCGGCCGGGTGCCGGGGATCGAGGCGCACGCGCTGCCGCCGGCGATGGCCGGCTTCGATTGCCGCAACAACCGCCTGGCCGACATGGCGCTGCATACGGACGGGTTCGCCGACGCCGTCGCGGAGGCCAGGGCCGAGTACGGGGCCGACCGCATCGCCGTCGTGCTCGGCACCAGCACCAGCGGCGTCACCGCGGCCGAGGACGCCTATCGCCGCCGCGACGGCGACGGCCCTCTGCCAACCGGGTTCGACTACGAGCACACCCAAGACCTATTCTCGCTCGGCAGCTACGTCCGCACAGCACTCGGGCTGCGCGGTCCGGCCTTGGTGGTGTCCACCGCCTGCGCGTCCAGCGCGCGCTGCTTCATGGATGCGGAGCAGCTCATCCGCACCGGCGTGTGCGACGCGGCCGTCGTGGGCGGCGCGGACAGCCTGTGCCGCTTGACGCTGCACGGCTTCGCGGCGCTGGAGCTGCTCTCCCCCACGCCCTGCCGTCCCTGCGGCGCCGACCGCGCCGGCATCTCAATCGGCGAGGCCGCGGGCTTCGCCCTGCTGGAACGCGCCGACGCCCGGCGACGGGACGGCCGCACGGCGCCCCGCCTGGCGCTGCTGGGGGCGGGTGCAAGCAGCGACGCCTATCATATGTCGCATCCGCACCCGGAGGGCGCCGGCGCGGCGGGCGCGATGCGGCAGGCGCTGCGCCGCGCCGGGTTGGCGCCGCAGGACGTGGACTGGATCAACCTGCACGGCACCGGCACCCGGGCGAACGACGCGGCGGAGGATCTGGCAGTTGCAACCGTGTTCGGCGACGGCGTGCCGTGCAGCTCCACCAAGGGCTGGACCGGCCACACGTTGGGCGCGTGCGGCATCCTGGAGGCGGTGATCGCCGGGGCGTGCATGGCGGGCGGGTTCGTCGCCGGGTGCTTCGGCATCGACGCGCCCGACCCGGCCTTCCGCGCGCAGGTCGCGGTGGGCACAATCGACCGCCCGGTGCAGACCGTGGTCAGCAACTCCTTCGGCTTCGGCGGCGCCAATTGCAGCCTGGTCCTCGGCCTGCTGCATTGACCGGGACGGCAAGCAGCCTCGTCGCCGGCATCGTCGGCGTGTCGGTCTGGGGGCCGGGGCTGGAAGGGTGGGCCGCGGGCCGGCCGGTCCTGGCCGGCGGCGTGCCCTATGAGCCGCGCTCCTCGCCGCCGCCCGTGCCGATGATCCTGGCGCCCACCGAGCGGCGCCGCACCGGCCCGGTGGTGCGCCTGGCGCTGGCCGTCGCGCATGAGGCCGCCCAGGACGCTGCATCGTCGTCCGGGCTGCCGCCCGGCAGCCTGCGCAGCGTGTTCGGCAGCAGCAACGGCGACGGCGTCGTGGTCGGCGGCATCCTGGAAGCATTGGCCGCGGCGCAAGACGGGGAGCGCGTGGTGTCGCCCACCGCGTTCCACAACTCGGTGCACAACGCCGCCGCCGGGTATTGGTCAATTGCGAACGCGGGGCAGCAGTCGGCGACCAGCTTGGGTGCCCATGACTGGACCTGGGCGGCGGCACTGCTGAAGGCCATGGTGGAAGTGGCGGCGGATGGCGAGGCGGTGCTGCTGTGCTGCTACGACCATCCGCTGCCGGTGCCGCTCTCGGCGCTGCGCCCGACAGCGTGGGCGTATGGCGCCGGGCTGGTGCTGGCGCCGCCGGGCGTAGGGGCGCCTGCGGCGACGATCCGGGTCGGCTACCGCGCAACCCCGCCGGCACCGGGCGCATGGGCGCCGCGCAACCCGGCGCTGCACGCGCTGGCGACGGGCAACGCTGTTGCGCAATCCTTGCGTCTGCTGGAAACCCTGGCGCTTGGGGCGTCGGACCGGCACGCGGTCCCCTACCTCGACGGGCGACTCGATGTTGAGGTGGACGAGGCGAGGTGAGCGGCGCAGACGTCATCGACATCGCCGCGCTGGTTCCGCATGCCGGCGCCATGGTGCTGCTCGACCGGGTGGAGGCGTGGGATGCGACCAGTATCCTGTGCCGGGCGCGGTCGCATCTGGACCCGGCGAACCCGCTGCGGCGGGATGGGCGGCTCTCCGCGTGCTGCGGCCTGGAATATGCGTTGCAGGCGGCGGCATTGCATGGCGCGTTGCTCGACGGCGGGGTGGCACAGCGGGCCGGCTACGTCGCGGCCCTGCGCGGCGTCGCGCTGGAAATCGGGCGGCTTGACGTGGCAGCCTTCGGCGAGCTGCGCGTCGCTGCCCGACTGGAGCGGCAGGAGGCGGGCGGCATCATCTACGCGCTCTCAGTGGAGGCCGCGGACGGCACGCCGCTGCTGTCCGGGCGCGCCACGGTGGCGCTGCCCGCATGAAGCGCGCCCTCGTCACCGGCGGCGCCAGCCCGTTGGGCGCAGCGATCTGCCGCGGCCTGGCGGCGGAGGGCCTGCACGTCGTGGTCCATGCCCATGCCGGCCTGCCCCGCGCTGAGGCGCTGGCGACCGAGATCGTTGTCAACGGCGGCTCGGCGGAGGCCGTGTCATGCGACCTTTCGGACTTCACCGCGGCCGAGGCGGCCATGCTGGGCGTGCTGTCCCGCGGCGTGCCGCAGGTGGTGGTGCACAACGCCGGCACCCACGCGGACGTGCCGATGGCGGGCATGAGCGCCGCGCAATGGAGCGGCGTGCTCGACGTGTCGCTGGGCGGGTTCTTCGGCGCGGTCCGGCCGCTGCTGCTGCCGATGATGGCGACGCGGTGGGGCCGGATCATCGCCGTGTCGTCCGTTTCGGCGCTGCTGGGCAACCGGGGACAGGTCAACTACGCCGCCGCCAAGGCCGGGCTGATCGGCGCCGTGAAGTCCCTGTCGCGGGAGGTGGCGAGCCGCGGGATCACGGTGAACGCCGTCGCGCCCGGCGTCATCGCCTCGCCGGCGGTCGATGCGGCGATGAGCGCCGAGCGCATTGCGGAGATCGTGCCGATGAAGCGCGCCGGCCGGCCAGAAGAGGTGGCCGACCTCGTCGCCTTCCTGGCTTCCGACCGCGCCGGCTACATCACGGGCCAATGCGTCTCGATCAATGGCGGAATGACTTGACCCGCGTGGCACCGCCGCGACAGCTTAACCAAGAAGGAGGCCCGGCATGATGGACAAAACCCAGGAATGCGACGTCCTGATCATCGGCGGCGGCCCGGCCGGCTCCACCGCGGCGGCGCTGCTGGCGGAGCGTGGGCGGGATGTCGTGCTGCTGGAAAAGGCTGCCCATCCGCGGTTCCACATCGGCGAGTCACTGCTGCCGCGCAACACCGCCCTGCTCGACCGGCTCGGCCTGCGCGAGCAGGTGGCCGCCATCGGCGTGCACAAGCCCGGCGCCGAGTTCGTCTCCGACGCCACCGGGCAAAGCGTGCATTTCGCCTTCGCGCTCGGCCTCGACAAGCAACACACCTACTCTTGGCAAGTCCGCCGGGCCGAGTTCGACGAACTGCTGTTCCGCACCGCCCGGTCCCGCGGCGCCCGCACGGAGGAGAACACCCGTGTCACCGATGTCCAGTTCGCTCCGCCGGGCGGGCGGGCGCAGGTGACGGCGGCTGGGCCGGACGGCGGGCTGCGCCGCTTTGCCCCGCGCTTCGTGCTGGACGCCTCCGGCCGCGACACCTTCCTGGCCGGCAAGCTCCGCACCAAGGAAAGCAACAAGCACAACACGACCGCCGCCCTCTACGCGCATTTCCGCGGCGTCGAGCGGCGTGGCGGCAAGCTTGAGGGCTACATCACCGTGCACCTGGCCGAGGATGGCTGGTTCTGGATGATCCCGCTGCCGGACGGCGTGATGAGCGTCGGCTTCGTCGGCGACCAATCGGCCTTCAAGGGCCGCCGCGGCACGCCGCACGACCTGCTCATGGACCGCATCAACGGCAGCCCGACCGTCAGCGCCCGGATGCGCCGGGCCGAGCTGCTGTCGGACGTGACCAGCACCGGCAACTACTCGTACCGCTCCACCGCCGCCTGGGGCGAGGGCTACATGCTGATCGGCGACGCCTTCGGCTTCGTGGACCCCGTGTTCTCCAGCGGCGTGCTGCTGGCGATGACGGCCGGCGACCTGGGCGCCGACGTGGCCGACATTTGGCTCGACAACCCGGCCGCCGGGCGGGCCAAGGCCCGGCGGGTCGAGCGCGACGTGACGCAGGCCATGCGCCGCATCAGTTGGCTAATCTACCGCATCAACACCCCGGCACTGCGCCACCTCTTCATGGCGCCGAAGAACGTGCTGCGCATGCGGGACGGGCTGGTGAGCCTGCTGGCCGGCAACCTGCGGGGAAGCTGGGACTCCGTAATCCCCGTGCTGGCGTTCAAGGGGGTGTTCTACGCGATGTCGCTGGCGATGCGCCTGGGCCTGCATTCCGTGCCGCCGCAGGCGCCGGTCCGGCTCGCCCCGGCGGAGTAGGCCCGGCGCCGCGGGCCACGCGCCGCTGCCGTCCATGCAAGCCTGAATACACGCATCGGTTATGGAATGTATGCCCGGGTTAAGCGTGCAATTGCAGGAATCGCCGTGTTAGCGTCCGGTTGACGGTCGAAGCGGCCCACGCCTTCGGCCCCCTTGCGCACTCCGTCGTGGGCAAAAGGAGGACGCATGTCAGACCTTTCCTTGACGGCCTACGGGGTTGCGGCACCCGCTCCGGTGGTGCGGCGGATCGGCCTCGCCGATCTTCAGGCGGCGCTCGCGGAGGGATGGAGGGATTTCCTCGCCATCCCCACGCAGTTGGTGTTCTTGTGCATCCTGTATCCGATCATCGGGTTGGTCGCGGCGCGGGTGGCCGTCGGCAACAACCTGCTGCCGCTTGCTTTCCCGCTTGTCGCCGGGTTCGCGCTGGTGGGGCCGGTGCTGGCGATCGGGCTGTATGAACTCAGCCGGCGGCGGGAGGCCGGGTTGCCGGTGTCCTGGCTCAACGCCTTCGACGTGCTGCGGAACCCAGCCATGCTGTCCGTCGCCATGCTCGGCGGCGTCCTGTTCCTCATCTTCGCCGCATGGCTCGGCGTCGCGCGGGCGATCTATGCCCTGACGATCGGGGGCGAGGCGCCGGCCGCGATGGGCGACTTCATCGAGACGATCCAGGCCTCGCCCCATGCGTGGGAGCTGCTGCTGATCGGCAACGCCGTGGGGTTCCTGTTCGCGCTTCTGGTGCTGACGATCGCCGCGGTGTCGTTCCCGCTGCTGCTGGACCGCCACGTGAATCCGCTGGTCGCGGTGCAGACCTCGGTCCGGGCGGTGCTGGCCAACCCCGTGACGATGCTGGCCTGGGGCTTCGTCGTCGCCGCCGTGCTGCTGCTGGGCTGCCTGCCGCTGTTCGTCGGGCTTGCGGTGGCGATGCCGGTACTCGGCCATGCGACGTGGCACCTATATCGCCGCGTGGTAGCGCCAGCTTGAGCTTGCTAAGCTGGACTTTGCACGGTCGATGACGCTGTGAGCGTCAAGCGTTGGTCCAGAAGAAACCTCCGGTGACGATGAAGTCGAGCGCGTCATCAAGGGGCGTAATAACAGAACCGAATGGTCCAGACAGCCCGCCCCTGCCGCGCCCATGCTCCGCCCGCATGGACACCGCCAGCCCCGCAGCTAACGCCACAGTGGCCAGCCGGGCCGGACGGCGGGCGAGTACGCCTCTGATCCAGGCCCCAGCCGCGCTGTTCCACTGCCCGGCTCGCTGCGCCATCGAGGTGGCGCCCAGGACAAGGAGCATGCGGATCTGTTCGTTGCCTGCTTTCGTGATGCGGCCCAAGCGCGCCTTGCCGCCCGTGGAGTGCTGGCGCGAGACAAGGCCAAGCCAGGCCGCGAAGTGCCGCGCGTCTTTGAGCAGGCCGACGCCGGGATCGTCGCGGCATCATGCGGCAGGCGCCGCCACGCCTTTGTTCCGAGGGGCAGGGTCGTCC
>CAXUJE010000296.1:0-7040 GCA_964251035.1 uncultured Acetobacteraceae bacterium | reverse complement strand
GCGCGTATGGCGTGTTCACCTTCGACGTCGCAGAGCGCTCGATCCAGCTCGACTACAACGAGCGGATCGAGACATCCGAATTCCACGGTCACAGCTGGTAGCGGGAGGACACGATGGGACATTGCTATCACCACGCGCCCTCCTCGGCCCGCAAGTGGGGCGGGACGGCCGACGACTACATCGCGCTCCACAGCTGGTTCGACGAGTCGAAGAGCATCACCGCAGATTTCCGGCATAGCGCGCTCCGCCACCATGCCGAGGGCATCTTCATGGCCGAGCGCTTCTTCGGCGTGACGCTCACGATCAGCACGGGCCGGCAGGTGCCGGTGCGGCTGATCGGCGAGCAGCATGTCCGCGAAGACCTCGGGTTCATCCCGAGCTTCGCCGACTGGGTGCGCTGCGTCCGCCCGGAACCCTGGATGGGACGCGCGCAGCCGATCTACCGCGAGGTGAATCCGTTTGCGACCCCGCCGATGTCCGCCGCCGCCTGACCTCGTTTCTTCTCATTCACCCCGAACGGCTCGCCCTCGCGCGGGCCGTCGCGTTTTCAGGAGATCTCTGATGGACACCCGCCGTTTCGGCGAAGTCTCGGTGTTGCACCTCGAACCCGGGACCTACGCCAAGCTCCTCGCCCTCGCCGAAGCCGGTCCCGGCCGTCCGCGCGTCGGCTACGATCCCGAAGATCCGTGGCACGCGCTGATCGTCGAGCCGCACACCTACGGCTGCTGGGTCCACACCGGCGTCATCGAGGATGGTCCAACTGACGAGCTTCCGACTTCGCTCGTCGCCGTGCTGCGCGACGCGCACGACAGCGACGCCGCCTACGTGCTGTTCGATGCCGACCTCCTGCCTCTCGGAATGAGATGGTCCCCGAGGGAGAGACATGGGCGTACATGCCGTCCCGGTCGGTGACCTTATAGGGCTTGGGCCTGGGTTTTAGATTCTTTAGCGCAACATCCGCAAGCATAACGGGCTCCGTGTAAGGGATACCGTCACCCCGGTGCGGCGCCACCACCACCCACATTTTCTCAGCGCTGACAGTGACTTACGACGAAGAAACTACCGTCAACCGGGCTGTCGATGTTGACGGTATGGCCGTACTGGGCCGAAATCAAGCGGGAAGCGTGCCGTCGCGCGACCCGTCATCTGCGATCTCTGCCCCCCGATAGTCGCCGATAGTCAGCGGGCGTAAATCTTTGTTAGAACAATGATTTAGGTAGCGTTAAGCGATTGCGGGCGATAGGCCTCGGGGCGTATCGAATCATTCCCACTCGATCGTTCCCGGCGGCTTGCTGGTGATGTCGTAGGTGACGCGGTTGATGCCGCGGACCTCGTTCACGATGCGGGTCGCGGTGCGCGCCAGGAACGCCATGTCGAACGGGTAGACCTCCGCCGTCATGCCGTCCACGCTGGCGACGGCGCGGAGCGCACAGGCGTTGTCGTAGGTGCGCCCATCACCCATCACCCCCACGGTCCGCACTGGCAGCAGCACGGCGAAGGCCTGCCAGATCGCGTCATACAGCCCGGCCGCGCGGATCTCCTCCAGGAACACCGCGTCGGCCCGGCGCAGGATGTCCAGCCGCTCGCGCGTGACGGCGCCGGGGATGCGGATGGCCAGGCCGGGTCCGGGGAACGGGTGGCGGCCCACGATGTGCTCGGGCACGCCCAGCTCGCGGCCGAGCGTCCGCACCTCGTCCTTGAACAGCTCCCGCAGCGGCTCCACCAGCTTCATGCGCATCCGCTCCGGCAGGCCGCCGACGTTGTGGTGCGACTTGATGGTGACGCTCGGGCCGCCATGGGCGCTGATGCTCTCGATCACGTCGGGGTACAGCGTGCCTTGCGCCAGGAAGTCGGCGCCGCCGATGCGGGCGGCCTCCTGCTCGAACACCTCGATGAACACGCGGCCGATGGCCTTGCGCTTGGCCTCGGGGTCGGTCACGCCGTCAAGCTGCGACAGGAACAACTCGCTCGCGTCGCGGTGCACGAGCTTGATGTTGAACCGGTCGCGGAAGGTGCTCACGACCTCCTCCGCCTCGCCCTGCCGCAGCAGGCCGCTATCGACGAAGATGCAGGTCAGTTGGTCGCCCACGGCTTCGTGGATCAGCGCCGCGGCCACCGAGCTGTCGACCCCGCCGGACAGGCCGCAGATGACCCGGCCGGCGCCGACCTGGGCGCGGACACGCCCGATCTGCGCGTCGCGGAAGCCCGCCATGCTCCAACCGCCCGACAGTCCGGCGACGCGGTGGGTGAAGTTGTGCAGCAATTGCCGGCCGTGCGGGGTATGCACGACCTCCGGATGGAACATGGTGCCGTAATATCGGCGGTCGTCGTCGGCGATCACGGCAAACGGCGCACCCTCGCTTCGCGCGACGACGCGGAAGCCGGGCGGCAAGCGGGTGACGCGGTCGCCATGGCTCATCCAGACCTGCTCGCGGGCGCCGGGCGGCCAGATGCCGTGGAACAGCGCGCAATCATCCGTAACGTCCACCACCGCGGAGCCGAACTCGTGGTGGTCGCTGATGCTGACCTCGCCGCCCAACTGCGCGCACATGGCCTGCTGGCCGTAGCAGATGCCCAGCACCGGCAGGCCGGCGTTGAACACCACCTGCGGCACGCGGGGACCGGCGGCCTCCGTGACGCTGGCCGGACCGCCGGATAGGATGAAGGCGCGGGCGCCGAAGGCGGCGATCCGCTCGGGGGCGGCGTCGGCGGGAAAAATCTCGCAATACACCCCGGACTCGCGGACGCGGCGGGCGATCAACTGGGTGAACTGGCTGCCGAAGTCGAGGATCAGCACCCGGTCCTGAACCGGGATCGCGGGAGCAGGCTGGGTCATAACGCGGGTTCCACCATGGCAGGGACCAGACGGCAAGCGGCGCCCATCATGGCGCATGTCATGCTTGGGGCGCCCCAGCGAGCAGCGGGTCGATCGGGTCCCACACGAAGGCCACCTGCGGGATCGCGACGCCCGCCACCCGCGTGTCCGACTCCGCGGCCTGGCGCCCGCCCAGGCGCTGGTAGAACCAGCGGCTGGGGTTGTCGCGCAGCACCCACAGGAACACGCTGCCGCAGCCGGCCGCCTTGAGGTGCGCAGCGCCTGCCGCCAGCAGCCGCCGGCCCAGGCCGTGCTCCCGCCAGTCGTCGAGCACATACAGCGTCTGCACCTCGCCGTCCGCCAGGCCGCGGGTGCGGGGGCGGCCGACGGTGACGAAGCCGACCACCCCGGCCGAAGCGCCGGGCCGCGCGGCGATGGCGACATAGACGCCGTGCCCGGCCCGGATCGACGCGTCGTACTGCGCCGCGTGGCGCGGCATCGACAGCCGCGTGAGGTAGGTGCTCGGCAGGATGCCGGCATAGGCGTTGCGCCAGGCCGTGACGTGCACCGCCCCGATGGACGGGGCATCGGCGAGGAAGGCGCGGCGCACCCGGATCATGCGGCGCGCTCCAACACCGCCGCGAAGAAACCGTCCGTGCCGTGGCGCAGCGGGGTCAGCGACAAGTATGGCCCCGGGCCGGGCGCTGGGACCGGCAGCGTCCAGGCGGCCTGCAGCGGCACGACGGTGAAGCCCGGGATGCGGGCGAGAAAGTGGTCCACCTGGGCCTCATTTTCCTCAGTCAGAAGGGAGCATGTCGCATAGATAAGCCGTCCGCCAGGCCGCACCAACCGGGCGGCCTCGTCCATGATCGCCGCCTGCTTCGGCACTAGCTCCCCGAGGTCGAGCGGGCGCAGGCGCCCCCGGGCGTCCGGGTTGCGGCGCCAGGTGCCGGTGCCGGTGCAGGGAGCATCGACCAGCACGCGGTCGAACGCGCCGGCCCGCCGCTTGGCCCACTTGTCTCCCGGTGCGACCAAATGCCGCTCCGCGTTATGCACCCCGGCCCGGCGCAGGCGGCGCACCGCGCCGTCCAGCCGCGGGGCTGACACGTCGCACGCCATGAGATGCCCGCGGTTGCCCATCAGCATGGCAAGCGCCAGGGTCTTGCCGCCGGCGCCGGCGCACCAATCGACCACGCGCATCTCGGGCATGGCACCCACCAGGGCGGCGACGAGCTGGCTGCCCTCGTCCTGGATCTCCACCAGGCCGCCCTGGAACGCCGCGCCGGACGTGACCGCGCGGCGGCCGTCGATGCGCAGGCCCCAGGGCGAGAGCGGCGTCGGCTCGCTCTCCAGCCCTTCGGCCAGCAGGGCGGCGCGCGCCTCCTCCCGCGTTACTTTCAGGATGTTCGCCCGCAAGTCGAGCGGCGCCGGGTCGAGGGTCGCGGCCATCTCGGCGGCGAGCCGCTCGCCGAAGCGGGCTTGCAGATGCGGCAGTAGCCAATCGGGAACCTCAAAGGCCACCGCCTCCGGCATCTCCGGATGGTGCAGCGTGTGGCCTTCCAGTGCACGGGCGGCATCGGCCTCGATCCGCAGCAGGGGCGCCGGGCCGTATTGGCCGCCGGAGTAGGACTGCTTGACGCCGGCGAAGGTCCAGCCCTCCAGCAGCAGCGACGCCGCGACCAGCATGCGCGGCGTGGGCGCGGTCCCGGCCCGCGTAGCCCACCAGGTGAGCCGCCGCCGCGCCCGCAAGACCCGCCACGCCCGGTCCGACACCGCCCGGCGGTCGCCGGAGCCGATGAAGCGCCGCGCCCGGAAAAAGTCGTTCGCCACCGCGTCGGCCGGGCGGCGGGGGGCTGCATCGATCTCGGTCAGCAACTCAATCGAGGCTGCAAGGCGTGCGGCCGGGGTCACGCCGGCAGGGTCATTTGAGAAGGTCGGGCAGGGCGTCGAGGCCGGGGATCACCGTCGCTATGGCGCTGAGGCCGTACTCGTCGGGCTGGGCCTTGCGGTTGCACCAGAACACCCGGGCGCCGAACGCCGCCGCTGCCTGCGCGTCCCAGGCGTTGGACGACACGAAGGCGATCTGCGCCGGTTCAAGCCCGAAGCGCCGGGTCATCAATGGATAAACCCGCGGGTCCGGCTTGAACACGCCGACGTCCTCGACACTCAATACGGCGTCTAGCAGCGGCGCCAGGCTCCCGGCCTGCACGGCGGCGTCCAGCATGGCGGGATCGCCGTTCGACAGGATCGCCGTCTGCATCCCCCGCGCCCGCAGGGCTTGCAGCACGGGCACCGTGTCGGGATAGGCCGGCAGGTGCCGGTAGGCGTCGCGTAGCAGGTCCAGCACCGCCGGGTCGGTGATACCGTGCCCGGCGGCGACGAAGGCCAGGGCGTCCTGCGTGACCTGCCAAAAGGTGCGATGGTGCGCGGTGCCCATCAGGGAGCGGACCCAGGTGTACTCAAGCTGCTTGGTCCGCCACTCCGCGCTGATCCGCTCCCAATCCGGCGGCAGGCGGTCGGCGTGGCGTTGCATGGCGGCGTGCACGTCGAGCAAGGTGCCATAGGCGTCGAACACCACGGCGCGGATGCCGCCCCCACCCCCACCGCTTGTAGCCGGGTCGCTCATGGCTCCTGCCGGTAGTTCGGCGACTCCCGCGTGATCGCCACGTCATGCACGTGGCTTTCCCGCAGCCCGGCGCCGGTGATGCGTCGGAACCGGGCATTGCGCTGCAGCTCGTCGATGGTGGCGCTGCCGGTGTAGCCCATGCCCGCCCGCAAGCCGCCGACCAGTTGGTGCACGACGGCCGCGACCGGCCCCTTGTAGCCGACCCGGCCCTCGATCCCCTCCGGCACCAGCTTCAGCGTGTCCTTGATCTCCTGCTGGAAATACCGGTCGGCCGAGCCGCGCGCCATGGCGCCGATGCTGCCCATGCCGCGGTAGCTCTTGAACGACCGGCCCTGGTACAGGAACACCTCGCCCGGCGCCTCCTCCGTCCCGGCCAAGAGGCTGCCCACCATCGCGCAGTCCGCCCCGGCGCCGATGGCCTTCACCAGGTCGCCCGAGGTGCGGATGCCGCCGTCGGCGATGGCCGGCACGCCCCGTTCCCGGCAGGCGGCGGCGGTCTCCATCACCGCGGTGAACTGCGGCACGCCGACGCCGGCGACGACGCGGGTGGTGCAGATGCTGCCGGGGCCGATGCCGATCTTCACGCTGTCGGCGCCGGCCTCGATCAGCGCGATGGCGCCCTCCGGCGTCGCAACGTTGCCGGCGATGATCTGCACGGCGTTGGACAGCCGCTTGATCCGCTCCACCGACCCCAGGACGCCGGCGGAGTGCCCGTGCGCGGTGTCGATCACGATCACGTCCGTCTCCGCCGCCACCAGCGCCTGCGCGCGGGCGAAGCCGTCCTCCCCCACCCCGGTCGCGGCGGCGGCGCGCAGGCGGCCCAGCTCGTCCTTGTTGGCCAGCGGGTGCGCCTGCGCCTTGTCCATGTCCTTCACGGTGATCAGGCCGATGCAGCGGTAGGCGTCATCGACCACCAGCAGCTTCTCGATGCGGTGCCGGTGCAGCAGATGCCGCGCCTCCTCCCGGTCCACGTCGGCAGGCACCGTGACCAAATTCTCCCGGGTCATCAGCTCGTACACGCGCACGCCGGGGTCGGTGGCGAAGCGCACGTCGCGGTTGGTGAGGATGCCGACCAGCCGCCCGGTGTCCCGCTCGACCACCGGGAAGCCGCTGATGTGGTGCTGCGCCATCAGCGCCCGGGCCTCCGCGAGCGTCTGGTCGGGGTGGATGGTCAGCGGGTTCACCACCATGCCGCTCTCGAACTTCTTGACCCGGCGGACCTGCGCCGCCTGCTCCGCGATGTCGAGGTTCTTGTGGATCACCCCGATGCCGCCGAGCTGCGCCATGACGATGGCCATCGCCCCCTCCGTCACGGTGTCCATCGCCGACGAGATCAGCGGGATGTGCAGGCTGATGGTGCGGGTCAGCTTGGCGCGGGTGCTGACGCTCGCCGGCAGCACCTTGGAGTAGGCGGGCACGATCAGCACGTCGTCGAAGGCCAGCGCCTCCTCGATCCGGAGGGATTGCGCGGTCGTTTCGGCACGGTTGCTGTCGGGCGCCATGGTGGGGACCTTTCATCCGCGGGCGGCCCGCCTGCGGGTCCCCATCCTTGGCGGTTTGACATAGGCCCCGGCGGGGTGCGGCGCAAGCGCGGCGTGG
>CAXUJE010000295.1:0-7061 GCA_964251035.1 uncultured Acetobacteraceae bacterium | reverse complement strand
CAGGGGATGTCTGGTCGCTCGCTCGCGCGATCTCGGCTGCGTCCCGGCGCAGGACGCGGACCAGCCCGCGGTCGTCCATGGTGGTCGTGCTGCGCATCAGCTCCTGCATGCGCTCGTTCTGCAGGCCTGGGCTCGTCGCGGCGAGCTGGGTCATTTCCTCCCGCAAACCTTGGGGCAGATTAGCAACTGGCCCGACCAGCTTCTCGGCATCCTGCAAGGCATAGGCAACCCTTGTCCGATACATCGGGTCGTCCATGCGGCCGGGTGCGTCCACCTTTTCAGTGATGCCCCGGATCGTCGCGGCGAGGGCCGGGTCCACGCGCGCGATCATGTCGTGGGTGCGGCCGAGCCTGTCGATCAAGTCGCGCAGCGGCTCCTTCGTCTGCGTATCCTCAACCTTGTCGGCGTTGCTGGTCGGTTCCGCCTCCGGACCCTTCCGGGCCGCTGGAGCCGACGCGGACGATGCCGCGGGTTCCGTCTTGCGGGGCTCCGCGCCCGCGACGCTGCCATCAGCCATGTTCACGTTCTCCTTCGCTGCTTGCTAGTTTCCGGCCATATTCGGGCTCGGCATCTGTACGGCCTCACGGAAGTTCGCTTCCTCGGCCTGCGCGACCAGGGCCGCGCTGAGTGAGGCTTGGTAGAGTCCAACCCGATAGTTCTGCATGGCGAGGTAGTTGCTGAGCGCCAGCTGGACCGCGATCTCGCGCTGCACCGACGCGGGCGGCATGGCCTGCAGCGAGGCGTGCCAGCCGGCATCGCTCATGCGCCGGTTCACCTCCAGGCTGGTGGCCGTCAGCCACGAGCCGGTCGCCTGCACCGGCAGCCCCTCGGCGCGCTGCTGCTGCTGCTGCTGGACGGTGAGCGGCACCGAGGGCGACTGCACCGCGATGACGTAGCTGACCACGCTGCCGGCGAGCGACATGCGGGCATTGTAGCTGCGCCGCCGCGGCAAGGCGTCCTGGCCGGAAAGCGAGGTCATCTGGTCCGCGCGCAGGGCGGCCGGGACGATGGGCTGCAGCAGGTTGGTCTTGAAGTCGTTGGCGGTGTTGACCCCGTCCTGGCCGGCGTAGGTGCCGGCGCCGAACAGGTTGGCGGCGTGCTGGTCCGCGTTGGCCAGTGCCCCTTGCGTGCACAGCCCGGCCTGCGCCTCGGTTTCCGAACAGTAACGGGCATAATGCAGCCTGTTGATCGCCTGCACCGCCTGCGCCTGACCGTAGTAGGCCGGCGTGCCGGGCACCGCCTCGCCGCGGCGGTCGGCCACGACCTGGATGGAACCGGCGACGTTCTCCGCGGCGATCGAGGCCACGATGGGCGTTTGGCTGTTGTCGGCCGCGTTGCAGAACTGCGGGTTGGCCGTGTGCTCGTCCCGGATCTCGGCGTTGCGGAAGGCGCGCCGCACCTGGGTTGTGGCGATATTGGAGGCATCGGTGATCTGCTGCTGGGCGCCGATCTGGGCCTTGGCGTAGTTCGCGGTCTGGGTGAAGCCGGCCGTGAGCTTGTCGTCGAGCAGGTTGCCGATGTTGGTGAACTTGTTGACCAAGGCGGTCTGCATGTCGCCGATCACCTTGACGACGGCAGCCTGCACGTCCGCCATGACGCCGTAAAGGCCGGGATCGGTGACGGTATCGCCTATGCCAAGAACTGCCTTGGCGTCCTGGCTGTTGAACAGGACGGCGCCGACCGCGATGCCGCCCAGCACGGCCGCGACAGGAAAGTGCTTCTGCATGGTGCTGCCCTTCAGTAAGCACCGGCGTTGGCAGGCACGGGGTAGCCGGTGGGGGCGAGGCTGGTGCCGTTGACGATGACGCCGCCACCGCTGGCGCTGCCGCCGACCCCGAGCGTGCCCCAGCTCGGACCGCCGCCCCCAAAGGAGAGCCGCGGGCAGAAGTTGCCGCCGCCGAGGCCGCCGAAGCCGACGTCGAAGCCGGTGACGGTCAGGCCGCACTGCACGGAGCTGAGCATGCTGTTCCAGGCCTGGGTGGCCATGTTGCAGATCTTGCCCTCGACGGAGGTGATCAGGTTCGCGGGGTTGAGGACGTCGGTGATGACGTTCAGCCCCGCACCGCTGAAGAACCCGTCCAGGCAGGACAGGGTGGTGACGCTCTGCGGCGCGGCGATGTCGTGGTTGTCGGCCTGGATGCGGGCCGTGATGCCGTCCGCGGCGGCCTGGGTGATCAGGGTGCAGTTGGCGCTGCCGGTATCGGCAGCCAATGCGAGGGCAGGCGGCAGCACGGCAGCCGCAGCGGCGATCACCGCAGCACCAAGTTTTAGGACAGGACGCATCATACGGGCTCCTGGGCGAGTGGCCGGCAGGCACGGCGCAGGGCCTGCACGCGATCGAGGTGGAAGATGCGGGCCAGCAGCTCCTGGCGGTGCAGCGCTTGCAGCGTGGCGCGCAGGGCCTGTCCGGAGCCGGACGGATCGGCGGCGAGCAGCGCTTCCAGCACCTCGCGCCGGGCCGGCAGATCGACCATCGTCAGCCTGTGAAGGACAGCCAGGAGCCGTGTGGGGTCGAGCTGGATCAGGAGCGCCTGCAGTTCGGCCCGAATCGGGTTGCTGCGTAGGGCGGCTGACAGCGACTCGGGGCTGCGGGCGAGCGCGTCATCCAGCACGGCCCCAAGTCGGTCCATGGCGCCGCACCGAACCGCGTTTTCCATAGTGAGGATTGAAGGTGGGACTGGCTCTCCATCCATGCTCTGCATGCTCGCTCTCCGTAGTTTGGGGGCAGCATCGTCGGACGTGGCGCGAATGCGCTGTCCCTAGCTGGAGGTGATGGAAATCGCCATCCAACGAACCGTGACGTGCAGGCCAAGGGGTTGGACCGCAGCGCGCAGCACCTCGATCCAGGGGCGGCCGCCAGACCAACTTACTGATGTGGTCTGATCCACGCCTGGTCCGAACGATATCTTGACTCCTGTAGGTACGATCTGGCGCGTTGCGAACGCGAGAGGCACTTGCTGGCCGAATCCATGCGCAATGGGGATCGTGAGCGGTGCTGCGGTTCGCCGTACTGGAGAGCGGTCTTTAGGAGATGAAAGAATGATTGGCGCCCGCCCCGACTGCAAGGTGTACGTTGCATCGGGCAATGTGGGTGTGAGCTGGAAGTCGGCTCGCGCTGGCGCGCTGGTTGCGGCAATTCCGAACAAAGCAACTTCAAGGAAATATTTCATTTGCTTCCCCATCGGTAGCAAGAAACTACTGTACGAAAGCGCGAACAGAGATTGCGGTCCCCGACATGGCAAGACATAAACCTTGGCAGCTGGTTATGCTTAGCTTGCTTTAGGGGTTTTCTCGTCGGCCCATCCAACTCATCTTGCTGGCTTGAATCGTTGAAAGGTCTCGTGGTGGCAAAGAAGCCTGATGAACCAGAAGAGAAGGAAAACGATCGAGACGGGTTTCTCGATGCTATAGGAGAAAGAATTAAAAATGCCCGTCTTAGGGCGAAGTTAACACAAAAAGAACTTGCTGCTTTGTTGTCAACAAATCAATCTTGGATATATATGGCCGAGGATGGCCAGCAAAATCTTCAACTTGGCAGTCTTCGGAAAATTGCGCAAGTGCTTCATGTTTCTGTACGCGATTTGATCCCAGACGATCCGGGTTCTATTCCAGAAATTACAGTCCCTTCTGAAATTAATAGAACGATACAACGCCTAGTTTCACAATTGGCCGAGTTAGTACTCGTAGTTGCGGCCGAGAAGCATAGAGAGAGTGCTCCCTCGAACGGAGAGCCGCCAAAACCAACCAAAGCCGCCGGTTAAAAAATTGTTTTAGCAAGTTTTTCACTGGATATGAAATAGGAGCACGTATTAAACGTCTCTTGACAAGTTTCGAGAGACGTCATGCCGAATGTCAGCGTCGCGCCCCGACCGAGCCTGCCGCCCTCACCAGTCGGCACAGACCCGAACAGGTCCGCGTCATGCACCATTCCCAACCTCCCTCAGCGTGTCCTGCCGAGCATGGTGGCGCGCGGCCATGGCATCGACGCGCTCAGCCTCTACCTCGGCTTGGCGCGAACGGCACTGCTCGATCTCATCGTCGAACTGGACCTGCCCACGCCGCACGACCGGTTCCTGCGCAAGCCGGGCGGGCGCAATCCCTGGACGTTTGCCGATACGACCCTGTTCATCGTGCTGTGGATGGCGGGGTGGCACGCGGAAAGCCTGGGCGAGCGGTTCGGGCGCTCCCCTGGTGGTGCCCGCTACAAGGCCCGCCATCTCGGCCTGCCCCGGCGCGACCGCAAGCTGGTGTTCCGCCCATCCCGCCCCGGCGAGGATCTGCCGGGCGGCCTTCTGCAAGGTTTCCAGCCCGACCCGGGTTGCGCCGTCCGCACCTTCCAGGCCGATACCGGTGATGACGACGCCGACGAGCCGGCTTTCTGGGAGCGGCACCATGCCGCCGTTCACGGCAGCACCGCCCTATGCCCTCCCGCCACCTCCGTGCGCGGCACGCCGGATCCGTCCGCTGCAATCGTCCTGCCCCCGCCCGCATATCAGGACGCCGACCTCTTCGGGCCGACGCCGGTCGGCCTGCCTCGGGCGCGCAAGCCGAAGCGAAAGGAGATCCCCTGGACGCGGGAGCGCGACCAGGAACTGGGCCAGCGCTGGTGGGCGCGCCAGCACTACAAGGCCATCGCCCGCGACATGGGCATCTCGCCTTCTGCGGTGCAGAGCCGGCGTTTCCGCCTTGAGCTGCCCACGCTGCGCGACTCCGACCTGTTCCTGTTCCAGCGCGAAGAGCTGGTGGAGCATTTCGACCCGGGCGTCGTCGCCGAGCACATCGCGGCAGCGGGCTACTTCGAGCGCAAGTGCAACAGCTTCCTCTCGGAAGGCAAGACCTTCTGGTTCTGGACGAAGCGCCGCGGCGGCCAAATCTGCAGTAGGGAGTCCGAGCGGCTGAAGCGCAAGGCGACCAACCGCTTCAAGGCCCTGCCGCCGCCGGTCCGCCCACCTGCGCTTACCATGCACGTCCGCTGACCGCGCCGGCGCCGTCCGTGCAAGCCGGACCGCGTCCGAATCCCATTCGCGCCCTTTTCCGCGATGACGGGCGCAGGAGCACAACCGCTGGACCCGCACGATGCCGAACCAAGCCAATGCCGTGTCGCGCCGCCTGAGCGACCCCGACTTCCAGGCGAGCCTAGTCAATCGCTGCCTCCTGCTCACGCTCGGGATGATGGCGCTGCTCGGCATGTCGCTGGCGCACGACGCCTACGTCTGGCTGAACCCGCCGCAGCCCAAGTTCTTCCGCTTCGACGGCCGCAACCCGCCGCAGCCGCTGGTCGCGCTGACCAGCCCGATCGTGGACGACACGGAGCTGCTGCAATGGACCGTGAGGGCGGTGCTGGCCGTCTACTCGGTGAACTACCACGACTACCCGGAGCAGCTGAACACCGCCGGCCGGCGCTTCACCGCCAACGGGTGGAACAGCTTCGCCCAGGCCTACAAGGAGACCGGCAACCTGGAAGCCATGAAGCGCGCGCGCCTGACCTGCTACGCCCAGACGCAGCGGGCCGCGCTGATCCGCGAGGTCAAGGTGCTGCGCGGACGGCTTGCCTACGACGTGCAGTTCCCGCTCCTGCAGACCTGCCAGAACACCCAGTCGGAGAACACCAAGCGGCTGGTGATGACCGCGCTCGTGGTCCGCACCGACATCGACGACCACCCGGACGGCCTCGCCGTCGACCAGCTCGTCGCCGACGAGCAGTAGCCGACAGCAAAGGAACCCCCGTGGCCCCCCGCGCCGTCCTCGCCGTCGCCTGCCTCCTCGCGCCCGCGCTCGCTTGCGCGCAAACGGGAGAAACGGACCCGTCCGCTGCCGCGCTTGAGGTGCCGGAGGCAGCCCGCCGGGCGGCGCGCGATGCGATCCCGCTGACGCCCGGGATGATCCGCGACCTGGCCCGCCGCCTCCAGGAGAACCGGCGGGCGGAGGAGGAAAGCTTCACCCAGCTCGCCTCGCCGGACAACCGAGCCGTCAAGGTGACTTATGCCGCAGGTCAGGCCACAACCATCGTGCACACCGTACGGGGCTACTCGACCCAGGTCAGCTTCTTCGACGCCACCGGCCAGCCCTGGCCCATCGTGTGGGACACCAACTCCAACTCGGCCGGGGGCGGCGGCGCGGCGGGCGGCAACAGCACCGGCAACTGCAACACGAGCAGCACAGGTGGCCCAGGCGGCCCTGCGGTGGAGGCGGTCGGCTTTCATGTCTGCGTGCCGGTGAAGGGCAGCAACGTGGTGCAAGTCACGCCGATGTCCTCGTCGCCCCGCGGCAGCATGCTGGTCAGCCTGCAGGGCGCGCCCAAGGCGCTGACCTTCCTCATCACCGCCGGGCGCGATCGCTACGACGACGTGAGCGTGCACGTCGACCGCCGCGGCCCAAATGCGCGGGTGCAGATCGACACCCGGCCGGGCGCGCCCGTCACCGGCGCCCCCTACCTCACCGCCATGCTGTCCGGCATCGCGCCGGCGGACGCCAAGCCGCTGGACGTCGTCGGCGTGTCGCCCGACGAGGTGCGCGCCTGGCGGCTCGGGGGCGAGACCTTCATCCGCACCCGCCACACGCTGATGTCGCCGCCCTGGAGCGCGACCGAGAACGGCGAGGGCGACATGCGGATCTACGCCCTGCCGTCCACGCCCGTGGTGCTGCTTTCCGTCAACGGCCGCACCGTGTCGGCCCAGCTCAAGGACTAGCGCGCATGTCCATGTCCCTGCCCCGGCTGCCGACCGGCAAACTTTCTTTCCACCTGCCGCTGGACCGCTTCTCTCTCCGCAACCGGCTCAACAGCGCCGGGGCCGCCGGGCCGCGCCGCATCCTCGCGTTCGCCGGCGTGGGCCTCGCGGTCGGCGCTGCGGTGGTAGGCCTGACCCTGCGCGAGTCGACGCACCCGCCCGTGTCGCGCCCGGGCCGGCTGCCCCAGGCCGACCCGCTGCCGGGCGGGCCGAACAGCAACCCGTACCAGGACGCGCTGGCGATGCGCAGCAACCAGGAGGAAGCGGCCAAGCAGCAAGCGGCCGGACAGTCCTACACCCCGCAGATCGCGCCGAGCCAGTCCTACGCGGACC
>CAXUJE010000294.1:0-7070 GCA_964251035.1 uncultured Acetobacteraceae bacterium | reverse complement strand
CCCGAGCGGGGCTGGGGCAACTGCGCCTACACGTCTGCTCCATGCAACACGGCTCTCCGGGTCGCCCGCGTCCGGGTCTGCCAAAGGCGAGGTCTTCGGTCCTGCCCTGGCTTTCGCGACCTCCTCGGCGGCGAGCGCGGTCCGCGTGGCCCCGCGCAGGGCGGCCCTGGTCAGCGTGCGCGCCTCCGCCACGATCTGGCGCTGCTCGGCTACGGCCTCGAAGATCGCGTGCTCGTCCACCGTGCGCCGCCCCTCGGCGCGCAGCCGCCGGCACGCCTCGCGGTGCTCCCACAGCGTCACCGGCGGGCGGCCCAGGTCGGCGTAGGGGACGCGCGCGTGGCCGCCTAAGGGCAGCTCCGCGAACACGGCACTGAGGTCGCGCGGGTCGTACTTGACCCGCACCTTGGCGCCTCCCGCGTCCACCAGGTGCGCGAGCGCGCCATCCTGGTAGAGCACGTTGAACAGCCGCACCCCATCCCGACGCACCACGCGCTCCTCGCAGGGCAGGAAGTCGAGCAGCAGCGCATCGGGGTCCGCGGGACGGCGTAGTTCCTGCCCGGCCGTGCCTTCGACCCAAGCCGAGCGCGGCGTGCGGCCGAGGGCCGAATGCACGTCGTTGTGGTAGGGGCCGAGCACTTCCAAGGCGAACACGCGTTCGAACTCGCGGAAGGTCAGCACCGCCCGGTCCTGGGACGGGTACTTCCCGCGCTCGGCGACGCTGGAGAAGGTGGTGCCGGGCAGCGCGTGGACGCGCCCCATCAGCGTGCCCATCAGCCGCTCGATGTGCCCGCCGAAGCGCGGCGTCGCCGGCGGCCTGTACTCGATGCGGATGCCGTGCTGCTGGCAGCCGCGCCCGAAGGCGCGGGAGTGGAACTCCGAGCCGTTGTCCACCCGGATCGCCTCGGGCAGGCCCTCGGCGGGCCAGGCCAGGGCGATCCCGCGGCCGGCGAGCCAGGCCGCCTTGGGCAGCACCGCGTGCGCAACGGCGAGCGCGACGCCTGCGGCGCTCGGCGGGTCGAGGGAGAGACATAAGCCGAGCACGATCCGCGTGTGGACGTCCAGCACGAGCGTGAGCCACGGCCGGCCGATGCAGGTGCGGCCGAGGTCGTCCACCAGCTCCAGGTCCACCTTGGTGTGGTCGATCTGCACGACCTGGAGCGGACGCATGGTGCGCGGCCCGGCTTTGACCTGGCGGAAGCGGTCACCCGCCGCGTCCGCGCCCTCGCGCGCCGCGACCCGCTCGCGTAAGGTGCGGGCGGTGACGCGCGCCCGCAGCGCCTTGATGGAGGGCACGGGCTGTCCGCTGCCGCGGCAGACCTGGCGCACGTGCCGGAACACCGCCTTGAGCGTCGGCTTCTCGGGTTGCAGAAACACCGCCCCGATCGCGGCCTCGACCAGGCGGTCCAGCGCCGGGTCGAGCCGGCGCGAGTTCTTGGCCGGCCCGGGTTTGGAGGGCGCGAGGGACGCCGTCACGGGATGCGCGCGGAAGGCGCGGACGAGGAAGTACACCTGGGTGGCGCGAAGGCCGAGCTGGCACGCGGCCCCCGCGATGGCTGCCTTGCCCAGCCGCGGCTCGGCCGCCAACGGGCGGATCACCGCCTCGCGGCGGACCGCCTCGGCCCAGGCCGCGTCGGGGATCGACAGCGCTGCCGACGGACGCTTTGCTGTCCGGACCTTCGCCATGCACCCTCACAGCCGCCGTGTGCGGCGATCCAGGAGACTTTTCCAGCGGTCCGGGGGAGCTTACGGCAATCCAGAGATCGCGCAAGCAATTGAAATCGTGCTGGTTGGCGTGCGGCGAACTAAGCTACTCGACAACCGGTCAGGCCGCATCAGGGCCGTCAGAAGCGCCAAAAGGCCCGCCGTCGCTGGTTGGGGCAACGCCCTCCCCTGCCCTGCCCGCCGCAACCGGCAACGGCAGGCCGGCGCCCGGCAGGTCATGCAGGCTGCGCAGGCCGAACTGCGCCAGGAAACGCGGCGTCGTCGCCCACAGCGTCGGACGCCCCGGCGCCTCCCGGCGCCCGACCGGCCGGATCAGCCCGGCCTCCAGCAGCGCGTCGATGCTGGCCTGCCCGAGCGACACGCCGCGCATCCCCTCGATCTCCGGCCGGGTGACCGGCTGGTGCAGGGCGATCAAGGCCAACACCTCCACCGCGACCCGCGGCAGGCCTCGCCGCGGCGCCATTGCCAGCCGGAGACGGTCCGCAAGGTCGGGCGCCGTGCGGAATGCCCAGGCGCCGTTCGCCTCGGCCAGCACGACGCCGCGCCGGGCACAACGGGCCTGCAGGGCCTCCAGCACGACATGGGCGTTCTGGCCTGGAGGCAGCAGCGGCGCCAGCGTGCGCGCGGTCACCGGATCGGGGCTGGCGAAGACATAGGCTTCGGCCAGGCGCAGCACGTCCTCCGGCACTGCGCCCGCCTGCTCGAAAAGGTCGGACATGGGCTATCATCGCGCGGATGCGGCAAGGAATGCCAGCCTCAGGCGGACGCCGGCTTCGTCCCAAGTGCAGCACTCAAGGGTAAATTGTAGCAGGGAAGGTGAAGCGACACAGGGCACGGACCCGCAACGCGATGAATTGCGCGCCGCCGGCTGCACCGCCATCGCGGAGGAGCACGCCTCCGGCGCCGACCGCAGCCGGCCCGTGCTGCCCAGGCTGCTGCGCGACATCCAGCCCGGCGACACCCTGGTCGTCGTGCGCCTCGACCGCCTCGCCCGCTCCGTCGGCCACCTGCTCGCAGTGATCGAGCAGCTCGAAGCGCGCGGCGCGCATTTCCGATCCTTGCGCGACCCGATCGACACCACCACGCCGCAGGGCATGTTCTCCTTGCAGGTGCTGGGCGCCGTCGCCCAGCTCGAGCGGGCGCTGATCGCGGAACGGACCAAGGCAGGCTTGAGGGCAGCACGCGCCCGCGGCCGCATCGGCGGCAACCCCGGCCTGCGCGCGGGCGACCCGGCCGCAGTCCGTAAGCTCCGGGCCGGCCGGGATGCCAAGCACCTGCACGGTGTCCTGGCCCAACTCGACACCCGGCTGCCGACCGTGCGTCGGATGCGCCCCGACCAGCCCTGGGGCGACGTGGTGCGGGTCTTGAACCACGGACAGCAGGCAAACGCGGCGAAACCGGAGGGTTGCGCCTGGACGGTGGAAAAGCTCCGCCGAACCGTGCAGCGGCTGGCCCGCGAAGGCATCGTGGAGGCGGGGTTGCTGGGCCGCGCCCGCCGGCAGGGTGGCGACGACCGGCTGGTCCGGCTGGTGGCCGGCATCAAGGCGGCGGCGCCCGACCGCACACTCCAGCAGATCGCGACCCAGCTCGAAACCATGCGCGAACGCACGCCGCGCGGGGGCACGCGCTGGCACCCGTCATCCGTCAAGCACCTGCTGGGCCGGGCGGAGCAGCTCGGACTGGTCGAAACCGCGTCGGCAAAGGCGGCGTCGGAGGTATGGCGCTGACCGTGCTCCGGGCCGGACTGGCGAGGCGGCGGTTCTCAGGCCTGTTGCCACCAAACGGGGCGGCCAAGCCGGAAATGACGCCATGCCAAGCGTGCCAGTCCAGATCCTGAATCGCACAATAGCGGAACAGTGCGGCGCTGGACCGCCATGCGCGTGGAGAGTCGCGTGAATAAGGGAACGCGACACCGGGCGCCCAATTGTGGCAACTGCCAAGTTACCGTGACAAGGGCACGGTAATCGGGCATAAGCGTGCCCAGGAACGGCGACGGCTGGCTGGTTGGAACGCCGCGTGGCCTGTCGACGCGGCTGCTCCGCCTGCCATCCGACGCCCAGACCTCCGAACTGCGCAAGACCCTGCAGGACATTGCCCGCGCCCACGGCACCCGGCCCCAGCGCCAGGCTGCCACGTTGCTCACCGCCGCGGTCACCAAGCTGGCCGGCACCTGCGGCGGCCTGCGGGGCGAGCGGGACCGCGCACTCATCCTGCTCGGCTTCGCCGGCGCGTTCCGGCGGTCGGAGCTGGTCAAGATCCAGCCGTGCTCCAAGGCCGACCAGCACGGCGAGGGCAGCATCGTCCACCTACTCACATCATCCCGTCCCCAACCCGCTTGCCCCCATTGCCCCGTCGTGGCCGTGGTGGAAACCGACCTGCATGCTCGGTGGCGCCGGTGCGTCGAGCAACTTACCTGCCCAAAGTGCACGACGGCACCGGCCGGTCAGAGACCGCAATCATGAATACTGGCGTGGTCGCTAACAATTGCGCCAGTTCGAAGACAACGTGCCTTCCTGTGCAAAACTCG
Source organism: uncultured Acetobacteraceae bacterium (assembly GCA_964251035.1). Lineage (GTDB taxonomy): Bacteria > Pseudomonadota > Alphaproteobacteria > Acetobacterales > Acetobacteraceae > CAHJXG01. Next base: position 2,821 of record CAXUJE010000294.1, on the reverse strand, counting down.
TTTTATCCACATGCAATTAGGGGCGTGAGTATGGTGCAATCAGGGGCGAACTCGCGCGTGCAATCGGGGGCACAAGCCTATAATAGATATACCTCTACTTTTTCCTGTAATTGCGAGCGCGCTTGTGGGAAACCAGCACTGGAGAGAGTCGCTGAAAAGCGCATAGTGTAGTTTACGAGGAGTGTTTGATGGCAAGTGCGATTCAGAAACGGCTTCTTGACCTTGCAACCGACATCGCGACCGTCTCGCCGGATGAGCTGACGTTTCAACATTCGCTTCTGTGCCAAACTTCGTTGCCAGCGAGTCGCCCACCAGAGGACGTGCTCGTATGGGAGCGGCGACAAGGACGTGCGACGTTGCTGGTAGAAGCAGGCAAGGCGATCAATCCACGGAACGGTCATTTTGAGCAGCTTGGGCTGCCGTATGGGCCAAAGGCACGCCTTCTTCTCATGCACCTGAACTCGGAAGCAGTCAGGCGTCAATCACCGGTTATCCCAGTCGAGGATACAATGACCGCCTTCTTTCGTCGGCTAATGGGACGGACACAAGATGGCCGACAAGCAAGTATGCTCAAGGCGCAATTATCCGCTTTGGCCGCTGCACAGTTCAGAATGGGCGTGATTAACGGTGAGAATGCGCTCCAAGTTGATACAAAGGTTGTTGGCGCCTTCAATCTCTGGTTTGAAAAAGATGACAATCAACGGATACTATGGCCATCTACTCTCAAACTGTCTCTGGACTACTATGAAAGCCTTACACGTTTTGCGGTTCCTTTAGATGAGCGTGCGATTGCTGCTCTCGCGCATTCAGCCATTGGTCTCGACATTTATTGCTGGCTTGCTCAACGCCTGCACCGCGTTCCCGTAGGTCAGCCTCAGCTTGTACCCTGGACGGCGCTGCATGAACAATTTGGACAAGGATACAGCCGGATAAGAAAGTTTCGCGAGTTCTTCGTCGGCATGTTGCCCCAGATCAAAGCGGCATACCCCGATGCACGCTTCGGGATTGACGCACGCGGTATGGCTCTCACCCAATCACCACCTCCGGTCCGTAAAAGCATGGTCTCGGTGAAGGCCGACCCAGCATGTGTAATTGGGGGCGGCATGGCCACGTAGTAGCAAGCTTCAAGAAGTGCCAATTGTGCAATTGGGGGCGCGTCCCATTCCGTGAGGCGGTTCAGGGAGCGCGGTGGCAGCCTGGAAGGGCGAAGGAGCGGAACACGCCGCGTCTGAGCCGCCGCCTGGTCAGCTTGGCGAAAAAGCCCTCGACGGCGTTGGGCTAGGCGGAACCGGAGGTCTGCGCCGGGAGGCCGAGATCGGTGTGAAGTGATAGGTCCAACGCGGGTGCCGGGCCATCCACTCCAGCACCTTGAGTTCCGCGTCAGCTGCAAGCGCCACCGTGCACGCACGCAGGCAGATCCGGTCCGAATGGGCGTTAGCGCCCTCCTTCTACAGCCAGCCACGCTCGCGAAACGGATTGAGGCCGATGCCCGGCGGCGCATACCACCCGCTGGCCCCATACCGTGCGCCGAGCTTCTGGGCGGCCTCCTTGTTGCCGAACGGGATGCGCAGCGGCGTGCCGCCCGTTTCGGGGCGGACGGCAGCACCGACCCCGCTGAGAGGCGAGTCCTGAACTGCTGGCGGCGTTCCCCTGCGCCCGGCAGGTGCCGTCTTTCGAATGCGTCCTGCCGGCTTGCCGCCCTGCCGTTTCCGGGGCGGAGGGGAAAGTGCCTGGCCGTCGGTCACGGCTGTGCCCGCCTTTCCAGCATCCGGCTGCTGCGGCGTTGGCGTGTCAGCTGTGGGCCACGCTGCCGCCGGCAGGGCGGCACCCCCTCCTGCCTTCCCCTTGCCGGGCGCATGCTGGTCCAGGAAGGCGCGGCACACGGCGCCGGACTTGGCGTAGCCGGCAGGGGACGGGACGCCTTTCTGCTGGCTCAGGCTGACCACGTAGCGTTTCATCGCCGGGGTCGGCGGCAGCGCCCCTCCCCCGCCCGCCTTGCCCCTCACCGTTCTGCCGGGAACAGGCGCATTGCCCATGAGCGGCAGTGCCTGTGCATCCGCCCCGTCCGTGAGCCGGTCGATGATGCGCAGCGCCTGCGCGCATACGGCATCCACGGCGCCGGACATCTCCTGGCTGCCGACCAGCACCCCGTCCAGCAGCAACTCAAGCTGCGCCGTGACGCCGGGGTCCACCAGCGCCGGGTCCGCCCGTTCCAGGACGCCGAACAAGGCCAGCCCGCGCTCGGTCGGCACGAGGTGCTTGCCGTCCGGAGCGAGGAACTCCTGCGCCTTGAGGCCGCGGATCACCTCGGCCCGGGTGGCCGGGGTGCCGATGCCCTTGGCCTCGCGCAGGCGGTCCCGCAATGGCCCGTCCCCCACGAACCGCCACGCGTTCTGCATCGCCTCGACCAGGGCGCCCTCGTTGTAACGGGGTGGCGGGCGAGTCTGCTTGTCCTCGACCGCCACGTCCACCAGGCGCGCGGTCTCCCCGTGGTGCAGCACGGGCAAGGGCTGTGCGTCGTCGCCCCGCTCCTCGGCTGGGCGCCAGTCCGGGAACGCCGCGCGCCACCCGGCCTCGATGGGCTGCCGCCCCGTGGCCAGGAACGCATGGCCGTGCACGTCCAGCGTCACCGTCGTTTGCCGGTAGCGGAAGTCGGGCATCAGCGCGGCCAGGTAGGACCGGGCCACCACGTCGAACAGGCGGCGCTCGTCGCCCGACAGCCGCGGCCAGATCGCCTTGAGGTCCCCCACCGTGTTCGCATTCGGGATCACGGCATGGTGGCTCCCCCCGGCCAGGCCCTTGTCATGGAACGTCCCGCCCG
>CAXUJE010000293.1:0-7135 GCA_964251035.1 uncultured Acetobacteraceae bacterium | reverse complement strand
GCCACCCAGACCAACCTGCTGTCCCTGCTCACCTACGAGCAGCGCCTCCTCGGCGACAGGCTCTCCTTCGAGGTCGGGCGGACAAACATCTACAACTACTTCTTCCTGCCGAACTCCCTGGACCCGTTCACGCACTACTCCACCACCGTCCAGGTCAACGGCGACTTCCCCTCCACGCCCTATCCGACGTGGGGCGGCCGGGCCACCTACAAGCTGACGCCGACCTGGTACGTGCAGGGCGGCGTGTTCGAGGACAACTACCGCACCGCCACCAACTACGGCAGCCGGGTGTTCGCCACCAACCAGTCGAGCGGCGCGCAGATCCTGGCCGAGGTCGGCCAGCGCAGCGAGTTCAGCAACGCGGCCTACCCGTCCAACTTGGAGCTCGGCTTCGAGTGGAACACCCGGACCGGGCGGACCAACCTGAAGGGCACCGGCGCGCCGGCCAACGCGCTGCTGCAAGCCGCGAACTACCCGGGCGGCGGGGTGGTCTTCTTCCAGGGGCAGAAGGTGCTCTGGCGAGGCGCCCGGCGCGACGTGGGCCCGCCGCCCAACATCGCGGTCTATGGCTCGCTCGACGCATCCGTGGACAAGCCGCAGCCCATCGACATGGACGCGATGGTCGGCGTCAACTTCACCGGCCTCATCCCGGGCCGGCCGTTCGATGCGCTCGGGTTGCAAACCAAGTACCAGCGCCTGAGCCAAGTGGAGGCCAACGGCGAGACCCGGCGGCAGCGGCTGTTGATCCCTCGCGGGCGCTTCGGGCCTGAGCAGCCCCGTGACGGGTTCTCCTTCGAGGTCGTGGGCAACGTCCAGTTGACCCCGGCCATCGCGATCCGGCCGATCGTGGAGTACTTCGTCAACCCCGACAACTACTACCCGCCGGCCCCGCCGGGCCGCCCCCGCGACGGGTTCGAGGCTGGGTTCTTCGCCGTGGTCTCGCTCGGCCGGCTGCTCGGCACAAGCCTCAAGCCGTTCTGATCGCGGTGCCTCCGCGCCCGGCAGAAACGAGCGGCGGATCGGACGCGCGAGTGGCACGACGCAATCACGAGACCCTCGGGGGTGCGGCTCGGGCGCGCTTGGTGATTTCGCCGACGATGGAGCGGCTGGCCCTGCCTCGAATCCTGTGATGGAGCTGGCGGATGCTGAGGTCGGTGGAGGTGGCGAGCGCTTGGATCTCGTTGACGACGCCCGGCGAGGTGGCAGGCCGCCCAAGATGCTTGCCGCGCGTCTCGGCCGCCCTCATGCCGGCGGTCACGCGCTCGCTGATCAACGACGATTCCAACTCGGCCATGGCGCCAATGATGGTGAGCATGGCCCGGCCCATCGGGCTGTCCGTGTCCACCTGGTCCTGGACGCTGACGAAGCGCACGCCGAGGTGGTCGGACTCCTCCAGCGCGGTGAGCAGGTGGCGCGTGCTGCGGGCAAAGCGGTCGAACTTCCAGACCAGCACGCAGTCGATCTCCTGGTTGCGGGCCGCCGCCATCAGGGCGTTGAGCTGGGGCCGGCCCTCCCTCCGGCCGGACACGGCCACGTCGCAATAGTCCTGCACGAGGTCGAGGCCGGCGCGTGCGGCATAGCCGCGCAGGCCGTCATACTGCAGGTCCGGCTTCTGGTCAGCGGTCGAGACGCGCAGGTAAAGGGCCGTGCGGGTGCCCTGGCGCGGTGTGGGCGCCGCGCGCCTGCGTCCAGCAAGGTATTCCTTCGCGGACACTGGACGGCCCCCTGCTAACCCCTTCAAACAACATAGCCCGCCCTGCCGCTCCGGCGCACCCTTTTCCGGACACCCCATGACCGCCATCGACCGCACGGCCTACCCGCGCCCGGGCACACGGCTGACCCGGGAGGAACTGGACGAGCGGTATGCCCTGACCGACTCCGATCTCGACTTCATCCAGGCCACTGCCCGAAGCGAGCAAGGCCGCCTGTTGCTGGCGGTGCTGCTCAAGGCCCGCCGTGCTCTCGGCTGTTTCCCGGCGCCTGACGAGGTGAATGCCGGCATCGTGGCCCGGGTGGCGGCGCAGCTTGGGATCGCGGCGGTGCCGGCTTGGCCTGATGGGGCGCACCGGACCAAGTCGCCCTACCGCTATCAAACAGCCATACGCGGCTACCTGTCGGTGGTGCCCTACGGCAGCTCGGCCGAGCGCCTGGTCCGCGACACCGTGCTCGAAGCGGCCGAAACCATGAGCGACCCAGCCGACCTCATCAACCGGGCTGTCGAAGCTCTGCTGGCGGCAGCCACCGGCCTGCCAGCGTTCAGCACCCTCGACCGGCTGGTGAACCGGCTGCGCACCGAGGTCCATGGCAGCATGTACGACCGTGTGGCGCAGCGCCTGAAGGCCGACCAGGCGGCGGCGCTGGACGCCCTGCTGACCAAGCCGCCTGGCGGCGCCACGACCGGCTTCAACCGCCTGAAGCAGGCGCCCGGACCCGCGACGCCAAAGACGGTCGGGCTGTGGATCGAGCGCCTTGAGTGGCTGGGCGGCCAGGTCGAGCACGACCAGTTCCTGGAAGGCGTCACCCATACCAAGCTGCGCCAGTTCGCCGCCGAGGCTACGGCGCTGGAGGTGGGCGATCTGCTCGACATCGTGCAGCCCGGCAGGCGGCACACCCTGCTGCTCGCCTTGTTGCGCCAAACCCGCATGCGCTGCCGCGACGAGTTGGTCGAGATGATGTTGCGCCGCATCCGGCGGACCGAGGCCGCAGCAAAGGAGAGGCTGGACGACTTGCACGAGCAGCACCGCGAGATCGAGGAGACCCTGATCGGCGTCTTCGGCCAGGTGCTGGAAACAGCACAGAACGAAGAAGCCGCTGCCGCCCCGGACGGCGCGCCTGCGCGCGACGCCGCGTTCGGGCGCGAGGTGCGGGAACTCCTGGCCCAGCGGGGCGGCGTCGCAGCACTCGCAGAGCAGTGCCAGGCGGTATCGGCTTGGCACCGCAACAATGACCTCCCGCTGCCCTGGCCCATCCACGCCAAGCACCGCGCCCTGCTGTTCCGGCTGCTGGACCTGGTGGAGATCCGGTCGGCGACCCAGGGGCGCAATCTGCTGGACGCGCTGGCGGCGGTCAGCAGGCACCGCCACGCGCGCCGCGACGAGGTGGAGGGCGACATCGACCTCGGCTTCGCGTCCCAGCGCTGGCAGGCCTTCGTCACCAAGTGCCGCCGGTCCGGACCCGTCACGTTCGACCGGCGCGCACTGGAAGTGTGCGTGTTCGTCCACCTCGCCGGCGCGCTGGAGGTGGGCGACCTTCACGTGGCGGGCGCCGAGGCCTTCGCCGACTACCGCGCCCAGTTCCTGCCATGGGACGGATGCGAGGCGCGGCTGCCGGCCTACTGTGCCGCTCTTGGCATCCCAAAGCCGCGGCGAGGACTTCGCGGCCGCGCTGAAGGCGGAGCTGACGACGCTTGCCGCTGCCGTAGACGCCGGCTTCCTCGGCAACGCCGAACTCAGCCTCGATGCCGACGGAACCCCGCACCTCAAGCACCTGGAGACGGCAGGGCAGCCACCCGGGACGGCCGAGTCCGAACAGGAGGTCGGCATTCGCATGAAGGAGCGCCACCTCCTCGACATCCTCAAACGAGCCGATCACTGGTCCGGCTACACCCGCCACTTCGGGCCGCCCTCCGGCTCCGATCCCAAGCTCGCCAACGCCGTCCAGCGATACCTGTTCACCGTGTTCGGTTACGGCTGCAACCTCGGCCCGGGCCAGACGGCCCGGCACGCGCCGGGGGCCGCGTCAGCCCAGGCGCTGCGGCGGACCAACGCCCAGCACGTCACCGCGGGCAAGCTGGAAGCCGGGATGGTCGATATCATCGGCCAGTACACCCGCTTTTCCCTGCCCCGGCACTGGGGAAGCGGGCGCACGGCGATCGCCGACGGCACCCACGTGAAGCTGCGCGAGAACAACCTGATGGGATCGCGGCACATCCGCTACGGCGGCTATGGCGGGATCGCCTACCACCACATCGCCGACACCTACATCGCGCTCTTCACCAGCTTCATCCCCTGCGGCGTGTGGGGAGCCGTCCACATCCTGGACGCGCTGCTGCAGAACAAATCCGCCATCCAGCCAGATACCATCCACGCCGATACCCAAGGGCAGAGCGAAAGCGTCTTCGGCCTTTGCCGGCTCATGGGCATCAAGCTGATGCCGCGCATGCGGGGCTTGAGCGATGCCGTCTTCTACCGTCCAGCCAGGGCAATCCGCTACGCCCACATCGACGCCCTGTTCGGCGGCGAGATCGACTGGGACCTGATCGGCACCCACACGCGGGACGTGATCCAAATCGTGCTCTCGATCCAGGCCGGGCGCGTGATGCCGTCGATGCTCCTGCGCAAACTCGGCACCAGCAACCGCCGGAGCCTGCTCTACCGGGCGTTCCGCGAGCTCGGCCGCGTCGAGCGCACCCTGTTCCTGTTGCGCTTCGTCTCCAGCGCCGAGGTCCGGCGCACAATCCGCGCCGAGACCACGAAGATCGAGGCCTATAACGACTTCCTCGATTGGGTGTCGTTCGGCGGGCCGGTGGTCAAGAGCGGCGATCCCGTCGAGCAGGAGAAGCAGCTCAAGTACGCCAGCCTCGTCGCCAACGCGGTCATGCTGTCCAACGTCGCCGACCTGACGGCCGTCCTGTCCGGAATGGCCGCGGATGGCCACGCCGTCACGCCGGCACTGGCCGCAGGCCTCAGCCCCTACATGCGTAAGCACATCCTGCGCTTCGGTAAGTACACGCTCGACATGGACGACCTGCCAAGCCCGCTCGACCCGCAGCCGCTCCCCTTCGAGCAGCCCTTGTGACCACTTTTTACACGTATCCCGAACCTGCCTCTTTAACTGATATCCCGGGCGGGGGACACCAAGATTTCATTTGGAGCGCTTACGCCCCACCCTCACTTGGCACACAAACCAACCGCGCAACAAAAACTTCTCTCGTCAGCCGTTTTGCTCTGACCTCTCGGGCAATCCTAGCAAATGCTCGACAGGAGCAGGCATGAACGCTGAGCTAACCAGGATGCAGACGCAGGGCAATCTGCCCAAGGCCGATCTATCAAAGGTGCTGGCTGCAGCCTGTAATCCCGGTCACGGTCTTGCGGTCAGCGATCCAAACGGAGACTGTGCCCGCCTTCGTGATCAGCTGCGCTGACGATACCCAGATGACGCCATATTGAGGGCGTAACCGCATTAGCCGGAAGACCCGGGTTGACGCCGGGCTGAGCAGCCGCCCCGGGGCTGCGCAGTAAACCCTTCTGGTTTTAAGCTTGCCGGACCCAGCAATTCCGGGCTGTTTCGAGGGAGATCATCACGACGCGCCTGGCCCCCGCCGCCATCATGGAGCGCAACGCGTATTTGGTGAGCGTGATAGGGGGAGACGACGTTGAGCCGGCCGAGGAAGTGGTAGCGGTCGCCACGCCGCACGATGATGTCGCCGGTGTCGATGAAGCCGTCCGCGTCCGCCAGCGGCCGGGCGGCGCCGAGATAGCCGGACGCGGTACGGGCGGAGCGGATGCACAGCGTGTCATCCGTGACGCGAAGCCCGACCGGGCCGGCCGCGCCGACCCAGGCGGCGGGGAAGAGTGCCAGGACGGTCGGCAACTGCCGCGCCGTGCGGATCAGCACGGTCCGCCCCGCCAGCGCAGCCGCATCGAGGCACGCACCACCTTCCAGCGCCGCCCATGTGACCTGGCGCCCGGACCCGGCCAGAACGCGCCGCCCTGGGACGCCGCCCGACACGGCCAGTTCCCAAAACGTGCGTCGGAGAGCATCCGGGCCGCGCGGCAGGAGAACATGCTCCGCCGGGACTGCGATGTCCGGCCCAGGCTGGTCAGCCAGACTGGGATCGCTAGTCACGTCCGCTGCGAGCCGGCATGGCTCCGGCGCCGAGAGCCGCCATGTCCGCTGCCGCCTCCTCGTACAGCGCGACGACATCGCCGATGGTCACGGGAAACTGGGTGTCGTCCGAGGTGCTGAAAGGATCGACGCCAAGCTCGTCCTCAAGCCGCGCCACGATCACGGCCAGGCACAGCGAGTCCAGTCCGGAGTCAAGCAGCGGCAGGTCGTCGGTCAGCGGCACGAGCGACTTGTGATGCTCAGCCGCGACCTGGGCAATCTGACCCAATACTACAGAACGCACAGTCATCATACAATACCTTCATCAAGATGTGATGTTGACAAAAGACAGGACTGTTTACATATTAAGCTGCAAGCAGGATATATGGCGATGCATCAAGTCACCGTACGTTGCAGAGAAATCGCGAGCACTGATCTCGAGGCCGTGATCAACTTGCTGACTCAAGGTTTCAGCCATGAGCGCAACCGACAGTTCTGGCAAACCGCGATTGCCCGCCTGGCTGAGCATCGCCCGCCGCCGGGCTTCCCGCGCTTCGGCCACTTGCTGGACCTTGGCGGCAAGCTGGTCGGCGTCATCCTGCAGATCTTCGCGCAGCCGCCCGGCAGCGATGCAGTGCGATGCAGTATGTCGAGCTGGTACGTGGTCCCGGAATTCCGCATGTATGCGGCCCTGATGGTTTCCCGCGCGCTTCGGCCGGCCGCGACCTATGTCAACGCCACCGCGGCGCCGCATACCTGGCCGCTTCTCGAAGCGCAGGGCTACGTCCGATACTGCAACGGGCGGATGCTGGCGCCGCTCTGGATGTCTCGTGGCTCCGAAGCGGCGCGGGTGCTGCCGTTCACTGAAGGCACGACGCCCGACGGGCACCTGACTGCGGCCGACATCACCGTGTTGCGGGACCATGCCGCCTACGGCTGCCTCAGCGTCCTGTGCGAAGCCTCCGGGCGGCGCTATCCCTTCGTGTTCCAGCTTCGGCGGCGGCTCGGCGTGGCCGGGCGCGCGGGGCTGATCTATTGCAGGCCGGATGCGCAGGTCCCGCGTTTCGCCGGGGCGCTGGGCCGCTACCTGGCACGGCGCGGCTTTCCTGTGGTCGGGCTGGACGCCGACGGGCCTATCCCGGGCGTGCCCGGCCTGTACCTCAACGGCCGGCCAAGGTTCTTCAAGGGTCCGGACCGGCCGCGCATCGGCGACCATGCTTATTCCGAGCGCGCCATGTTCGGGACCTGACTGCGGCACGCGCATCATGCCTCCCATGGCTGCGGCCTGTTGGCCCTGCAAGCGGCGTGC
>CAXUJE010000292.1:1461-7136 GCA_964251035.1 uncultured Acetobacteraceae bacterium | reverse complement strand
CGTCAGCTTGCCGCTGTTCGGCCCGCGGCGGTCCATCTGCGGGCCGAAGCAAGCGGATGCTTGATAGGACCGCACCTCGCGCGCATGCCACTCGGCGATGATCGCCTTCCTTGTCAACGCTGGGTTCGTGGCCGGCATCGTGCCGTGGATCGCATTGGGGTCGAAGAGGACCACATCGCCTTTCCCGATCGCAAACGGCTGTCGGGGCATCCCGGCGACCCGCGTGGTTGTCGCCTCGCATATCTTGCCCCAGGTGAACCGGTTGTCGTGCCGCTCGATGGCGGCGCCCTCAGGGTATGTGCGCAGGGTGCCCAGGATCTCCGGGTCCGCACGGAGCACGTCCTCGTAGAGCGCGGGCCGGACGCCCCTGTGCGTTCCCGGGACGACGTAGAGCGTCCCGCACTCAGGGTCGATGTCTTCCAACGCGCACCAGGCCCGGCAGACCTTGTCGGGCGGGTCCCGGAACAGCAGCACCGTATCCGAATGCGGCTCGCGGCTCTTCTCCCAGATGTTCGTCAAGCTGCTGACCAGAATGGGGTCGCCGTCGCCGAGCAGCCTCGCGATGCGCTGCCTCAAGCCGCCGTAAAGGTGAAGAGGCCGGGATTCGGGGTTGTCAACGCTCACCGCGGCCAGAACCTCATGCAGCGGCATGTTCGCGTCTCCGACCTGGCCGGCGCGGGCCGCCATGCCGCGCGCGCTCAGGATGCGGTCGCAGGCGTCCACGTGCGCGTCGATCAGTCCTGCCGGCAGCACCTGTTTCAGGACGACGAAGCCGTCGCGCCGGTACTCCTCGATCCATTCGTCGGTCATGGCATCCTCTCCGATCCGATCACAGGTCCCTCCACCCGAGCCGGTGCGTACGCCACAACAGCAGGGCAAAGGCGGGCGTGCCGATCAGCGCCGTGACGAGGCCGATCGGCAGCTCCTGGCTCGGCACGCTGCGGGCCATGTCGTCGACGCCCAGCATGAAGCCCGCGCCGACCAGCGCCGAGGCCGGCAGCAGGCGCCGGTGGTCCGGCCCGACCACGAAGCGGGCCAGGTGCGGCACGATCAGCCCGGCCCAGCCGACGATGCCGCTGACCGCCACCTGGGCGGCCACGATCAGCGCGACAAGCGACAGGATGGCCCAGCGCAGCCGGCCCGGGTTGACGCCGAGCGCCGCGGCGTCGGTGTCGCCGAGCGAGAGCAGGTTGATGCGCCAGCGCAGCGCCACGATCAGGCCCGCGCCGACCAGCGTGGCGGACCCGATCGTGATCGCCTTCGTGCGGTCCGCGTCGGCGAAGCTGCCGAGCAGCCAATAGACGATGGTCGGCAGCGTCGATTGCGGGTCGGCCACATACTCGGCCAGGGTGAGCAAGGCTGCGAAGAAGCCGCCCACGATGATCCCGGCCAGAACGACGGTAAGCGCCCCGCCCGCCCGCATCGCGCGCGCAAGCCCGGCCGCGAGCATCGTGGCAATCAGGCCGCCGGCAAAGGCGAGCGCGACGACGAGGCTCCCGGAAAGCCCGAGCAGGATGGCCAGCACGCCGCCGCAAGCGGCTCCGCCCGAGACGCCGATGATGTCGGGGCCAACGAGAGGATTACGAAACAGGCCCTGCAGCGCCGCCCCGGCGATCCCGAGGCCGCCGCCGGCGATGCTGGCGACCAGCACGCGCGGCAGGCGGACGGATTGCACGACCTCCTGCTCGATCCCGCTCCACGGCGGGTTCGCCGGCAGCGGCGCCGGGAGCGCCAGGTGGCCGAGGATGCGCAGCACGGTCATCGGCGGCACCGGGTAGGCCCCGATCAGCAGCGACAGCACCAACTCGGCCGCAAGGCCCAGGACAAGGGCGAGCTGCAGGGCGTCCCGCAGGCGCGTGCGGGGATTGCGGCTCATCGGCGCGCTTCGGAGAGGGCGTCGTCGAGCCATGACTCAGGCAGCACGACTCCGACCTCATCCGCGTAGGCGCGGCGCAAGGACTCGCGCGCGTTGCCGGGCATGCCGGGATGCAGGCGTTCGGCCATCCATCGCTCGTAGGACGGCGTTGCCACGACCGAGTCCATCATCGTCCACTCGGTCGGCAGCGCGAACACCCGACCTGCCGCGACCGCGCGCAGCCGCCCCATCCGGGAGCTTCGCAGCGCCTCCGGGCTCGGCGTGTCGCCCGCAAGGGCCTGCACGAGGAAGACCGCGTCGGGATCGAGCGCGAACAGGCGCTCGGTGTCCAGGCGTACGCCCAACGAGCGCACGTCGAGCAGCGCGTTCACGCCGCCGGCGCGGGCGATGAACGCTGTGGCCGGATGCCGCCCGCCCTGGGCAGAGATCGCGCCGTGGCGCGCGATGCCCATCACGAGCACGCGCGGCGCATGGCCACCGGGCAAGGCTGCCAGGTCGTGGGCCAGCGCGCCCATGTCGCCCTCAAACCGGGACAGCAGGCTTGGCCCGCGCTCAGGCGATCCAGCGATCGTGCTGTAGAGCTTCGCGTGCCCGGCAATGCCGGCGTCCGTGCCGTAGTTCGCCCCGATCGGAACCGCGCACAGGCCATGCGCCAGGAGCCGGTCGGCGAAGATGGCCTGCACGGCAACCGCGGGCGCACGGCGCAGCAGATCCTCGACGTTCACCAGGTACGCGCTGCCGAAGGTCGCATTGGGGACGTGGGCCACGTCCGGGTAGAGACGGCTGGCGAGGCTGCGGACGAAGCCGATGCGAACCGGCGCGCTCATCTCGACCACGCTGCCGGGCTGCCGGGAGACGAGCAAGTATTCCGAAAGCCAGGGCGGGCCGATGAAGGCCAGCCCCCGCGCAGCGACCACGTCCGCTGCTTCGGCGAGGCTGCACGCCCACGGGCGCGCGGGAACCGGCGGGGTCCGCGCCACGGCCGCCAACGCGGCCGCGAGCAGCGCGCACAGCAGCGCCGCCGCGAGCCGCCTCATGCTGCGATGGGGCGCGCCAGCGACGCTTCGAACGTGTCCAGGTAGTTCGACACGCGCAGGCCGTGCGGCCCGTGCTCCACTTCGAACGGCACGGCGTTTCCGGGGCGCCGATGGTCGTGCAGCGCCCCCCAGTAAGCGCGCGGCATATAGAACGACGCACCCATCGCGCCGATGTTCGCGACGAATGCCATGCGGGTGCGCTCTGGCCTCACAGCCGGCGTTGTGCCGTGCGCGATGCCAGGATTGAACAGGATCGCGTCGCCTTTCCGCAACGCGGGCGTCACCGGCTGGATGCCGAGTTCATTGAGGCGGCGGCACAGGTGCTCGTTCATCGCCTCGCCCATCGGCCGGAGCGCGGCGATGTGCTGCTCGTGCGTGACGGGCCGCATGGCAGCGCGCAATGCCTCGGCAACGTCGGGCCGCGCTGCCAGCACCTCCTCGCGCAATGATGCGAGGACCGAGCGGTGGGTGCCGGGCAGCAAGTACATGGGGCCGGCCTCGGGGTCGATGTCTTCCAGCGCGCCCCACACGCGGAACTCCCGTTCCCATGGATCGGGCGCGGCGGTCGCGAGGTAATCGCTGTGCAAATAGCTGCCGAGAGACAGAAGGTTGGTGCCCACGAGCCGCAGGAACGGCTCGGCGCCGAAGCGCCATCGCGCGAAGTCCTGCAAGTCCGGATGCAGCCAAAGCGCGCCGGCCTCGGCACTCTGCTGATGGAACTCCTCCGCCGAGCGGCCCGCCCGATGGCGTTGGTCGGCGCTCTGCGAACGCTGACCGAAAGGCAAGTCCAGTTGATGCTCCGGCGCAAACGCTCGCCATGCCGTGGCATGCCGGTCGATTGCAGCATGGGGCAGCAGGCCGCGCCAGATGCAGAACCCATCGCGGTCAAGGCTTTCAGCCAAGTCCTGGTAGAACGCCTGGTCCATGAGCCTCAGAACTCCTTCGACAAGCGGAACAGCGCCGTGAACGGCTCGCCCGGGTAGACGCGGGACAGGTTCTGCGCCGAGTAGCAGTAGCGCGTGTCCAGCAGGTTGCTGACGTTCATCGACGCCCTCCAGCCGGCCAGCTTGTAGTAAAGCAGCGCATCCACAGTGCCGTAGCCGCCCATCCTGCCGACCGTCGTGGCCGTTCTCGTGGGGATGTCGGCGGTCCGGCTGCTGGCGAAGGTGACGCCGCCGCCGAACCCGAGGCCCGCGAACGGGCCGTCCTGGACCTCGTAGACCGAGAACAGGCGGCCACTGTAGCGCGGCACGTCGGCGATCGCGCTTCCGGTCAGGAAGCTCCTGTCCTTCGTCACCACGGCCTCGGTGTAGGCCACTGCGGTAATCAGGTCCCAGCCCGGGCGCAGGTGGTAGGCGCCGTCGAACTCAAGCCCCCTGCTGCGCTGTTCGCCGCTTTGCAAGGTGACGTTCGGGTTGACGGGATCGGAGGTGAGCACGTTCTGCTCGGTGATCTGGTAGGCCGCCGCGGTGATCGTCGCGACGTTCGGCAGCTCGTACTTGATCCCCGCTTCGAACTGCTCGCCCGTCACCGGCTGGAAGTTGTTGTAGACGGTGCCGTTCGACGCCAGTTGGGGATACTGAGGAACGAAGGACGTGGCATAGTCGGCGAACACGAAGACGTTGGGGAGCACCTCGTAGATCGGCCCCACCCGCGCCGACACGCCGGAATGCGTGCTGCTGTAGCTCGGCGTCGTCGGGGGAAACTGAAAGGTGCCATAGGCCCGGGCACTGACGAAGCTCACCCCGGCCGAGAGCTTGAGGCGGTCGGTCAGGCTGATGACATCATTGGCGTAGACGGCGAGTTCCTCGTTGTCGGGATGGTCGTGGTTGAACACGTTGTACTTGCCATACGACGAGTTCCAGAGCAGCACTGGGTTGAGCGACGGCCCGACATTCTGTCCGTTGCGGTTGGCTGCGGTCACGTTGTTCCACAGGGCCTGAACCCCGAGCACGACGTTGTGCTTCAGGCCGTAGGTGCTGAACTTGCCGTTCAGCGTCGTGTCCTCGCTGTATGTCTCCGATTGGAAGGTCGTGTGGTTGTACTGTTCCGTCCAAAGACCTGTGGTGGCGTAGTTGCCGCTCGGGCTGATGAAGTACTGCCGCGCATCCCGGTTGCCGTAGTTGTATCCCAATGCGATGCGCAGGTCCCAAGCATCGTTGAAGCGGTGATCCATTACCGCCTGCAGCCGTCCGCCGTCATAGAATTCCCGCGACCGCGGATCGGCGGAGTTGAAGCTGATCGGGAAGCTCTGGAACGGAGAGGCCCGGGGAGCCGGCAGGATCGTCCCGTAGGCGGGAAGGCCGAAATACTGGTTGTCCTCCTGGTGGACCCACTCGGCGGTGAGGGTCAGCGACGTTTGCGGATCGATGAGGCCCTGAACGGTCAGGTCGCCGGCCCGTTGCTGGATCCGGAAGTGGTCGACGAAGGTCGGCCGGTCGTTGACCTCCCCGACGAAGCGGCCCAGCCAGGTCCCGTCCTTGTTGAGCGGATGCGAGACGTCGATGTTCGCCGACCAGCCGCCAAAGTTGTCGGCGCTGCCGCTGATCCCGTAATGGGGCGTTAGGAACGGCAGCTTGGTGGTGAGATTGATGATCCCGCCGACACCGCCGCCAAGCACGGACGGGCCGTAGAGCAGGGCCGACGCGCCCTTCAGCACCTCCACCCGTTCGGTGTCGCCCAGCCAGGGCAAGATGATGTTGATGCCGGCTCCCTCGTCGAAGAACCCGTTGCGGAGATAGCCCGCGGCCGGGAAGCCGCGC
>CAXUJE010000292.1:0-1361 GCA_964251035.1 uncultured Acetobacteraceae bacterium | reverse complement strand
GAGGGATGCGCCGCGGCGCCCCTGTGCTTGCGGCTGGCGTCGAAAGCTCCGTCACTTTGTTCGCCCACGTCGAACTCCGGTTTGTGCCCACGTCAAATTTTATGCTGTATCCGGACAGATACATCGTTTGGCAGAGTGCGGCATCTTCGTGCAGGGTGCCAGGGTCGGTTGGTGACTGCGGGCCCGGACGTCTGCTTCTGGCTAAGCCCGTCACAAGAAAGGCACAATGTGTTGCAATTGAGCTTATCGAACCGCGGCAAACACGCTCAGGCAGCCGGGCGACGGGCAGTGATCCTGTTGCCCCTGGTTGGAGCACCGTGGCACAGCACGCACGCGCAAGCGCCGGCCACCCTCCCGCCGATCCCGGTCGAGCTGAATAAGCTGGAACCCCTGCCGGCGCCTGCGGCCGCACCGGGCAGCGCCGCCTCCGGCCCGGGATGCCGGGCCTACATGGTGGCCAGCAACCCCGACGCCGAGCCGATCACGCAACTGCGCCTCGACCTGGTGCTGTTCGGCACGGATGGCGTCATCGCGCGCCGGGTCGCTCTCGACCTTGCGCCCTTGGCCCCGCGCAAGATGGCCGTACGGCTGTTCGATTTGCCCGGCCAGCCCTGCAACGGCATCGGCCGCGTGCTGGTCAACGACGTGCTTGCTTGCCAGCTCGGCCCGCAGGGGGACGGAGGGGCCGGCCCACAGCAGCAAGCCTGCCTGGACCGACTCCAGCTTTCGTCCCGCGCGAAAGCAGAGCTGACCAAGTAGTCCAGCGCCAGTGCGCGTGCCTTCAGCCAACACCGACCTCTCGGTTCAAACGGCACAGCGGATGGTCGCCGTCGCTTTGGTTCGACCGCCCCGGTCCAGGCCGCTGGGCCGGACTCGTCTGCTCGCACTTCTCGTCGCGGTGCTGCTGCACGGTGCCGTGCTGGCACTGCTCCTCGGTCTCGATCTGCCGACCGCGCTGCCGCCAGAGCCGCCGGCCATGCTGACGCTTGAGGTGCTGCCCGCCTCTACGCCGGCTACGGCCGAGGCGCCCACCAACGCGGCACCTGCCCCCGCACCGGAGAACGCCGCCTCGGTTCCGGCACCATCGGCCGCCCCAGCGGCTCCGCCCGAGCCGACGGCTGTTCC
Source organism: uncultured Acetobacteraceae bacterium (assembly GCA_964251035.1). GTDB lineage: Bacteria > Pseudomonadota > Alphaproteobacteria > Acetobacterales > Acetobacteraceae > CAHJXG01. The sequence goes on along the minus strand of CAXUJE010000292.1, from coordinate 236 downwards.
GCCAAGCCCGGCGGTGGCCACATCAGCCGAGCTGGACCAGCAGCCAGCACCGCCCGCCCCGCCGCTCGCCGCGAACGTGCCCGAACCACCCGCTGCCATGGTGTCGCCCGTGCCGCCACCAGCACCCGATGACCCCGCGCCGGAGATCATGGCGCAAGTGCCGCCGCCGCCAGACAGCACGCCTCCGCCACTTGCGCCGGCCGAGGCCGCCGTCCCATCCCCGCCCATTCCGGACA
>CAXUJE010000291.1:0-7146 GCA_964251035.1 uncultured Acetobacteraceae bacterium | reverse complement strand
GCGTCTCCCCTTCGCGGATCGTGAGGCTCACCCCGTCCACCGCGCGCACCTCGCCCACCACCCGGCGCAGCAGGCCGCGGCGGACCGGGAACACGACGCGCAGGTCGCGTGCCTCGGCGAGCACGGGCGCCGTGGCCGGCACCGGGCCGGGCTGGCCGCTCGGCTCGGCGGCGATCAGCATGCGGGTGTAGGGATGCTGCGGCGCGCGGAACACCTCGGCCACCCGACCGCTTTCGACAATGCGCCCGTCCTTCATCACGCAGACCCGGTCGGCGACGCGGCGCACCACGTTCAGGTCATGGCTGATCAGCAGCAAAGCCAACCCGCGCGCCGCCTTTTCCCGCGCCAGCAGGTCCAGGATGCCGGCCTGGATCGTGACATCCAGCGCCGTCGTCGGCTCGTCGGCGATCAGCAGCTTCGGGTTGTTCGCCAGCGCCATGGCGATCATCACCCGCTGCCGCTGCCCGCCGCTGAGCTGGTGCGGGAAGGCCGCCAGCCGAGCGTCCGCGTCGGGGAAGCCCACGCGCCGCAGCAGGTCGGCGACGGCGCCCCGGGCGGGCTTGCGGCCATGCAGCGCCAAGGCCTCCCCCACCTGGCGGCCGATGCTGTGCAGCGGGTTCAGGCTGGTCATCGGCTCCTGGAACACGATCCCGGCCGTGTCGCCGCGCACGGCCTGCAGCACCGCGGGCGGCGCGTCCAGCATGGATTTGCCGTCGAGCCTGACGCTCCCCGTGCAGCCCGCCCCCGCCGGCAGCAGTTGCAGGACCGACAGCGCGGTCAGCGACTTGCCGGACCCGCTCTCGCCGACCAGCGCCAGGGTCTCCCCCTGATCGAGCGTGAAGCTCACCTCGTCCACCACGCGCCGCGGGCCGAACGCCACGGAAAGGTTCTGCACCGCCAGCATCAGGGCTGCTTGCGCGGGTCGAAGGCGTCGCGCACCGCCTCGCCGATGAAGATCAGCAGGGTCAGCACGCCGCCGAGCACGACGAACGCCGTCATGCCGAGCCAGGGCGCCTGCAAGTTGTTCTTGCCCTGCGCCACCAGCTCACCCAACGAAGGCGAGCCGGGCGGCAGGCCGAAGCCGAGGAAGTCGAGGCTCGCCAGCACCGTCACCGAGCCGGACAGGGTGAACGGCAGGAAGCTGAGCGTCGCCACCAGCGCGTTCGGCAGGATGTGCCGCGCCATGATCGCCCCGTTCGACACGCCCAGCGCCTGCGCCGCCCGCACGTAGTCGAGGTTGCGCCCGCGCAGGAACTCCGCCCGCACCACCCCGGTCAGCGCCATCCAGGAAAACAGCAGCAGGAACACCAGCAGCGTCCAGAAGGTGGGCGTCACGATGCTGCCGAGGATGATCAGCAAATAAAGCTGCGGCATCCCGGCCCAGACCTCGATGAACCGCTGGAACAGCAGGTCGGTCAGCCCGCCATAGAAACCCTGCACCGCCCCAGCAGCGATGCCGACGAGGGAGGACACGACCGTGAGCGTGAAGCCGAACAGCACCGACAGCCGGAACCCGTAGATCACCCGGGCCAGCACGTCGCGCGCCTGGTCGTCGGTGCCAAGCAGGTTGCGCAGCGACGGGGGCGCCGGGGCGGGGACGGGCAGGTCCTTGATCACCGTGTCGTAGCGGAACGGGATGGCGGGCCAGAGCATCCAGCCATGGGCGTTGATGGCGGCGGCAAGCTGCGGGTCGGTGTAGTCGGCCTCCGTGGGCAGGAAGTCGTCGCCGAACGTGTCCTCGCTGTAGTCGCGCAGCACCGGCACGTAGAACCGGTCGTTGAAGCGGATCAGCAGCGGCCGGTCGTTCGCCAGCACCTCGGCGAACAGGCACAGCAGGAACAGCACGGCGAAGACCGCGAGCGACCACGCGCCGCGGCGGTGCGCGCGGAAGATCGCGAGGCGCCGCCGGGTGATCGGCGTCAACGCCGGGCCTCGAAGTCGATGCGGGGATCGACGACGGTGTACAGCAGGTCGCCCACGATCTGCAGCACCAGGCCGAACAGCGTGAAGATGTACAGCGTCCCGAACATCACGGGGTAGTCGCGCCGGATCGCGCTCTCGAAGCCCAAGAGGCCCAGCCCGTCCAGCGAGAACACGATCTCGACCAAGAGCGCCGAGCTGAACAGGATGCCGATGAACGCGGCGGGGAACCCGGCGACGATCAGCAGCATGGCGTTGCGGAACACATGGCCGTACAGCACCCGCTGCTCCCCCGCCCCCTTGGCCCGGGCGGTCACGACGTACTGCTTGCGGATTTCGTCGAGGAAGCAGTTCTTCGTCAGGATCGTCAGCCCGGCGAACCCGCCCGCGACCAGCGCCACCGTCGGCAGCACCATGTGCCAGGCGTAGTCGGCAACCCGCGCCGGCCACGCCCACTCCCCCGACCCGGCGCTGGTCAGCCCGCGCAACGGGAAGACCTGCAGGAAGCTGCCGCCGGCGAACAGCACGACGAGCAGGATGGCGAACAGGAAGCCCGGCACCGCGTAGCCCACCAGCACCACGGCGCTGCTCGCCACGTCGAACCGGCTGCCGTCCCGCACGGCTTTCTTGATGCCGAGCGGGATGCTGACCAGGTAGATCAGCAGGGTGGACCACAGGCCCAACGAGATGCTCACCGGCATCTTCTGCAAGACCAGCGCCACCACCGTCTGGTCCCGGAAGAAGCTGCGGCCGAAGTCGAAGCTCAGATAGCCGCGCAGCATGGACACGAACCGCTCGCCGGCCGGCTTGTCGAAGCCGAACTGGCGCTTCAGCTCCTCGATCTGCTTGGCGTCCAGCCCGCGGGCGCCGCGGTAGGAACCGTTGTCGCTGGTGGCGCCGGTGATGCGCGCCGTCGCCTCCGTGCCGCGCCCGCGCGTCTCGGCGATGGCCTGCTCCACCGGCCCGCCGGGCGCGAACTGCACCACGGCGAAGTTGATGGCGATGATGCCCAAGAGTGTAGGAACCAGCAGCAGCAGCCGGCGCAGCAGGTAGTTGGCCAAGCCTAGTTCACCGGCTTGCGGGCCGTGTCGGCCCGGGCGGACAGGTTTGGGTCAATCCACCAGCTATCCAGCACGAAGCCGTCGCGGATCGGCTGGGTGGGCCGGCCGAAGCGGTTCCAGGTGGCGATGTTGAACCGCTCGTTGTGCCAGTTCGGCACCATGTACCAGCCGCGCAGCAGCACGCGGTCCAGCGCCCGCCCGGCGGTGGCCAGCGTCTCGCGGTCCTGCGCATTCACGGCCTTCTCGATCAGCGCGTCCACCGCCGGGTCGCACACGCCGGACACGTTGCCGCCGCCTGGCGTCTTGGCGCCGATGCAGGAGAAGTCGTCCCGCAGCTCGTTCCCCGGCAGGTCGGACCCGGGATAGATCATCGTCGTCATGTCGAAGTCGTAGTCGTCCGTCAGCCGCTCGTATTGCGCGTTGTCCACGGTGCGGATGCCGACCTCGATGCCCAGGCGCTGCAGCCATTGCTGGTACGGCAGCGCCACCCGCTCCAGCGTGGGATCGTTGAGCAGGATGGTGAATGCCATCTGCTTGCCGCTGCCGTCCACCAGCTTGCGGTCGCGGATGGTCCACCCGGCCTCCCTCAGCACCGCCAAGGCCCGGCGCAAGCCCTCGCGGTTGTTGCCGGAGGCGTCGGTCTCGGGCATGCGGAACGGCTCGGTGAACAGCGCGGGGGGCAGCTTGTCGCGGAACGGCGCCAAGAGCGCCTGCTCGCCCGCGTCCGGCAGGCCCGCCGCCTCCTGCGCCGTGTTGCCGAAATAGCTGTGGCTGCGGACGTAGGTGCTGAAGAACAGGTTCTTGTTCATCCACTCGAAGTCGAACACCTGCGCCATTGCCTCCCGCACCCGGGCGTCGGCGAACACCGGGCGCCGGGTGTTCATGGAAAAGCCCTGGATGCCGACCGGCAGGTGGTGCTCGATTTCGTCGCGGCGCACCAGCCCGTCGCGCACGGCAGGGAAATCGTAGCCGGTCGCCCATTCCTTCGAGATGTTCTCCTGCCGGTAGTCGATCTGCCCGGCCTTGAACGCCTGCATCGCCACCGTGGGATCACGGAAGTACTCGATCCGCACGCGGTCGAAGTTGTGAAACCCCTTGCCCGTCGGCCGGTCCCGCGCCCACCAGTTGGGGTCGCGCGCATAGGTCACGCTGCGGCCCAGCTCGAACTTCTCCACGCGGTACGGCCCGCTGCCCAAGGGCGGCTCGGTCAGCGGCTTGGTGAAGTCGCGGGTGGACCACCACTTCTCCGACAGCACGGGCAGGCCGCCGACGGACAGCGGCAGCTCGCGGTTCTGGTTCGACTTGAAATGGAACACCACCCGGCGCTCGCTCTCCGCCACCGCGTCCTGCACGTCGGCATAGGCGACGCGGACGGAGGGGCGGCCCTTCTCCATCAGCGTCTTGAACGTCCAGGCCACGTCCCCCGCGGTCACGGGCGTGCCGTCGGAGAAGCGCGCCTCGGGCCGCAGCTCGAAGGCGACCCACATGCGGTCGGCGGGCATGTCGACCGTTTCGGCCAGGTGGCCGTAGCCGGTCGCGACCTCGTCCGCCGAGCCGACCAGCAGGGATTCCCACACATGACCGCCCGCCGACCCGGCGGCCGTGCCGCCGACGCCGGGCTGCCAGGACGGGCCGGTGCCGATGGCCGCGTTGCCGCGCAGGATGTAGGGGTTGAAGCCGTCGAAGCTGCCAACCATCGCGAACACCGCCTCGCCCCCCTTTGGCGCGTCCGGGTTCACGTAAGGAAAGTAGGGGAAATCCGGCGGCAAGGCGGGGGTGCCGAGGATCGTAATGGCGTGGCTGCGCGTCACCTGCGCCTGTGCGGGAAAGGCGAACAGCAGAAGCAGCAGCAGCAGGCAGCGCAGCATGGGGCCTCCGTGGTGGGGTCAGGCCATAGCAGGGGGCCGCACGGCCCGCGTCAAGCCGCCAGCAGCGCCAGGGCGGGCGGGAGCAAGGCCGGGTCGCCGACCGCGAGCGCGCAGCCGTCGCCGTCCGGGTGCATGGGGCGGCCCTGCCAGTCGGTCATGCGCCCGCCCGCGCCCTCGATCACCGGGACCAGCGCCGCCCAGTCCCAGACCTTGAGGCCCGGCTCGGCGATCACGTCGATGGCGCCGAGCGCCAGCAGGCCGTAGGCGTAGCAGTCCCCGCCCCAGGACGTGCGCCGCACTGCTGCGGCAAGGCGCTGCCAAGCGGCGAACTGCGCCGGGGCGAAGATTTCAGGCGCGGTGCAAGACAGCTCGGCCTGTGCCAGCCCGGCGCAGGGCCGGCAACCGGGTCGTCCGTGGGCGCCACGGAACCGGGTCGGCTGCCCGGCCGCGCCGACCCAGCGCTCCCCGGTGATCGGCTGGTCGATGACGCCCAAGATCGGCGTCGGGCCGTCCAGCAGGGCGACCAGCGTGCCGAAGGTCGGGCGTCCGGTGATGAAGGCGCGGGTGCCGTCGATGGGGTCCAGCACCCAGCGCATCCGGGCGTCCGGACGGTGGGGGCCGAACTCCTCGCCCAGGATGCCGTGCCCGGGGAAGCGCTGCGACAGCACGGCGCGCATCGCGAGTTCCGCCGTGCGGTCGGCGACCGTGACGGGGCTTGCGTCGCTTTTCAGGTCGGCGCTGACGCCCGCCCGGTAGAACGGGCGGACCGCCGCGGCAGCGACATCGGCCGCCGCCTCCGCCGCGGCGATCAGCGCCTGCATGGGGCGGCTACTTGCTTTTGCCGTTCGTGCTCTGGGCGGTCGGGCCGCCGGTGGGTCCCTGCGGCTTGGTCACGCCGTTCTCGGTGGCGACGGGCGCGGTCGGGGCGACCTCGCGGGCGTTGGCCGGCTGCTCGGCCTGGTTCTGCGCGGCCTGCGACTGGTTCTGCGACGTGGACGGCTGGGTCATCTGCTGGGTTTGCGCGGAGGCCGGCGCGGCGGCGAGCAGCAAGAGGACGGCGGCGGCGGTCAAGGCGTGACGCATGAGACGGGATCTCCAAGGGGCCGGGCGTTGCGCCGGCGGACTTGCCTACCTAATGTGCGCCGCACGCTATGCAAACCCTTCCGCATCAACCCCACGCTGCCTCGTGAACCCCATCGTCGTGATCCCGTCCCGCATGGCGTCCTCCCGCCTGCCGGGTAAGCCGTTGGCGCTCATCGCGGGAAAGCCCATGATCCTGCACGTGCTCGACCGCGCGCTGGAGGCCGACATTGGCCCGGTCGCCGTCGCCTGCGCCGATGCGGAGATCGCGGACGCCGTGCGGGCGGCAGGCGCCGCCGCCGTGCTGACCGACCCGGCGCTGCCGTCCGGGTCCGACCGGGTGCACGCGGCGCTGGCGGCGCTCGACCCCCAGGGCGTGCATGACGTGGTGGTGAACCTGCAGGGCGATTTCCCCACGCTGCCGCCGGGCCAGCTCCGGGCGGTGGCCGCCCCGCTGTCCGACCCGGCGTTCGACATCGCGACCCTGGTGACGCCGATCCTCTCGCCGGAGGAAGCGGCGGCGCCCCAGGTGGTCAAGGCCGCCTGCGCCTTCGAGGACGGGCGGACGGTCGCCGCGGCGCTGTACTTCTCCCGCGCCGCCATTCCTGCCGGCGACGGGCCGCTTTGGCATCACATCGGCATCTACGCCTACCGCCGCGCGGCCCTGGCCCGCTTCGTCAGCCTGCCGGAAAGCCCGCTGGAGCGGCGGGAGAGGCTTGAGCAGTTGCGGGCGTTGGAGGGGGGTATGCGGATCGCCTGCACGCGGGTGGAGCATGGGGCGTTCGGCGTGGACACGCCAGCCGACCTCGCCCGCGCCCGCGCCCTCTTGGAGACTCCATGACCCAAATCGCCTTCCAAGGCATGCCCGGCGCCTACTCCGACCTGGCCTGCCGCACCGCCTATCCCGAGCTGACCCCTCTGCCGTGCCACACCTTCGAGCACGCGATGGACGCGGTGCGCGAAGGCAGGGCGGCGCTCGCCATGCTGCCCTGCGAGAACAGCCTCGCCGGCCGGGTGCCCGACATCCACGCCCTGCTGCCCGGCAGCGGCCTGTCGATCATCGGCGAGCATTTCCAGCGGGTCGAGCACTGCCTGCTGGGACCGCCCGGCGCCGTGATCGGGGACGTGCGCCGCGTCCACTCGCACGCCGTGGCGCTGGGCCAGGTCCGGTCGATCCTGCATGAGCTGGACGCGGACGCGGTGGTGGAGGCGGACAC
>CAXUJE010000290.1:2059-7148 GCA_964251035.1 uncultured Acetobacteraceae bacterium | reverse complement strand
GGCCGGGGGGCCGCCCGACCCCGCCTATGCCGCCGACCCGCAGGTGGCCGCCGCCCTCGACCGCCAGATCGCCCGCACCGGGCGCTGGGTGCTTGCGGGCAACGCGCTGTCGCTGCTGTACAACGGCGTCAGCGTCGGCAGCGTGCTGTTCATGGCGTCCGTCGGGCTGGCGATCATCTTCGGGCTGATGGGCGTCATCAACCTCGCCCAGGGCGAGTTCATTATGATCGGCGCCTACGCCACCTTCGGCACGCAGGAGGCGATCCGGGCCTGGGCGCCGGGCCTGATCGACTGGTATCCGCTGCTGGCCGTGCCCGTGGTGTTCACCGTCACCGGCGCGGTCGGCATCGCTATCGAGGCCGCGGTGATCCGGCACCTCTACACCCGCCCGCTGATGACCCTGCTGGCGACCTGGGCCATCAGCCTGCTGCTGGTCAACGTCGTCCGGGTGTCGTTCGGCACGCAGAACCTGCAGTTCCAGACGCCGCCCTACCTTTCGGGCGGCGTGCGGGTGGTCGGCGACTTCTTGGTGACGTGGAACCACCTGGGCGCGATCCTTTTTGCCGCAGCCGCGGCCCTCGCCACCTCCGCGCTGCTGCGCTTCACCGACCTCGGCCTGTTCATCCGCGCGGTGACGCAGAACCGGGGCATGGCGGGGTGCGTCGGCGTCTCGGCCCGGCGCGTCGATATGCTGGCCTTCGGCTTCGGCGCAGGCCTCGCGGGCCTGGGCGGGCTGGCGCTGTCGCCGATCTACAACGTCAACCCGACCATGGGCAGCGGCTTCATCATCGACAGCTTCATGGTCGTGGTGCTGGGCGGCGTCGGCAGCCTGTGGGGCGCGGCGCTGGCGTCGCTCGGCATCGGCGTGGTGAACGTCGGGATCGAGCCGTTCTACGGCGCCGTCGCCGCCAAGGTGATCGCGCTGCTGCTGATCATCCTGCTGATCCAGTGGCGGCCCGAGGGGCTGGTCGCCGCCAAGGGGCGCCGATGATGGTTGGGGTGGCGATGGGCCGGGGCGCCGGGCTGGGCGCGGGCCTGCTGGGGCTGCTGCTGGTGGCACTGCCGGTGTTCGGCCTGGCGCCGGGGGCCGGGCTGCCGGTCTATGCGGTGAACGCCATCGGGCAGATCATGTGCTTCGCCCTGCTGGCCATGTCGGTCGATCTGATGTGGGGCGCCGCCGGGGTGCTCAGCCTCGGCCACGGGCTGTTCTTCGCATTGGGCGGCTACCTGGCCGCGATGCACCTGCTGCGCACCGCGTACGCCGCGACGGGCGTGCTGCCGGATTTCCTGCTGTTCATGGGGGAGAAGGCATTCCCTGCTTGGTGGGGCTTCGCCGACTCCGCGGTGCTGACCGCTCTGGCGGTGCTGGCGGTCCCTGCCCTGCTCGCCTTCGCCTTCGGCTACGTGTCCTTCCGCTCCCGGGTGAACGGGGTGTATTTCTCCATCATCACCCAGGCGGCTACCTACACGGCGATGCTGCTGATGTTCCGCAACGACACCGGGTTCGGCGGCAACAACGGCATGACGGGGTTCCGCGACATCGCCGGGCTTCCCGCGGGCGGCGCCGCGTTTGCGGTGCTGCTGGCGGCGCTGGCCACCGCCGCGGTGCTGGCGGCGCTGCTGGGCGGGCGGGCTTTGCTCTCCACGCGCTTCGGCCGGCTGCTGGCCGCCATACGCGACGACGAGCCGCGGCTGCGCTTCCTCGGCTACGACACGCTCTGGCTCAAGCTCGCGGCGTGGTGCCTGTCTGCCTCGGTCGCCGCCGTCGCCGGGGCGCTATACGTCCCGCAGGTCGGCATCATCAACCCGGGCCTGCTCGACCCGGCGCTGTCGCTTGAGATCGCGGTCTGGGTCGCGGTCGGCGGGCGCGGCGGCCTGGTCGGCGCGATCCTCGGCGCGGTGCTGGTCAACCTGCTGAAGTTCTGGCTCGCCGGGGCCGCCCCTGCCTTGTGGCCGTTCGTGCTCAGCTTGCTGGTGCTCGGCGTCGTGCTGCTGCTGCCAAACGGTCTGCTGGACCTGCGCAACCGGTCGCGGTCCTGGCTGACCGGCATGGCCGCGGCTTTGCCGGGCCAGGCGCGGCGATGAGTCGTAGTGCCGGGCCAGGCCCGGCGATGAGCGGTTATGCCGTGGAGGTGATTGGCTTGACGGTCGCGTTCGGCGACTTCGTCGCCCTCGACGACCTGAGCTTCGTCGCCGAGTACGGCCGGGTCCGCGGCGTCATCGGGCCGAACGGCGCCGGCAAGACCACCTTGCTCGACGCGCTCACCGGCAAGTCCCGCCCCCGGCGCGGGCGCATGCTGCTGGACGGCACGACCGATCTTGCGGGCATGAGCGAGGTGGCCCGGGCGCTCGCCGGCATCGGGCGGAAGTTCCAGAAACCCAGCGTGTTCGAGGCGCTGACCGTGCAGGAGAACCTTGACCTGGCGCTCCGCCTGCACCGCCGGTCGCTGCTGCGGGAAGTGCTGGCGGACGGGGCGGGCAAGGCTGCCGCCATCGCCCGCCTGCTGGAAACGGTCGGCCTGGCCGCCCGGCGGCACGCGCTGGCGGGCACGCTGTCCCATGGCGAGAAGCAGTGGCTGGAGATCGGCATGGTGCTGGTGCAGGACCCGAAGCTGCTGCTGCTGGACGAGCCGGTCGCCGGGCTGAGCGAGCGCGAGGTCGAGCGCACCGCGGCGCTGGTGCAATCGCTCCGCGGACCCGGGCGCAGCATCGTGGTCGTGGAGCACGACATGGACTTCGTCGGGCAGGTGGCCGACCAGGTGACGGTGCTGCACGAGGGCCGCACCCTGTTCGACGGCAGCATGGCGGACGCCCGCGCCGACGCCCGCGTGATCGAGGTCTATATCGGGCGATGAACCCATGCCTCAGCATCGCGCGCCTGGACCACCGCTACGGCAGCGCCCAGAGCCTGCGTGGGGTGTCGCTGGAGATCGGGCGCGGCCAGTGCCTGGCGCTCTTGGGGCGCAACGGCGCGGGCAAGACGACGCTGCTGCGCTGCCTGGTCGGGCTGCTGCCGCCGAGCGGCGGGCGGATGCTGCTGGACGGCCAGGACATCGGCGCCTGGCCGTCCTTCCGCCGGGCGCGCGGCGGCATCGGCTACGTGCCGCAGGGACGGGAGATCTTCACCGGGCTGTCGGTGGGCGAGAACCTGCTGATCGCCGCCAAGTCGCACGGCGTGCGCGACGCCGCGGCGCTGGACGAGGTGTGCGCCCTGTTCCCGGTGCTCCGCACCATGTGGCGCCGCCGCGGCGGCGACCTGTCGGGCGGGCAGCAGCAGCAGCTTGCCATTGGCCGCGCTTTGATGGGCCGCCCCAGCCTGCTGGTGCTGGACGAGCCGACCGAGGGCATCCAGCCCTCCGTCGTGAAGTCCATCGAGGGGGCCATCGCCTCCTTGAAGGGCCGGGTCGCGATCCTGCTGGTCGAGCAGTACTACGATTTCGCCCGGACGCTCGCGGACCGCTACACCGTGCTGGAACGCGGCGCGGTCGCGGCGGAGGGCGCCGGTGCGGACATGGACCGCGACCATGTCAGCCGTTACCTCTCGATCTGACCCCGTGCTGCCAAGACAAGGACCCAAGCGTTGACCAGCCCATTGCGCATCGGCTTCGACATCGGCGGCACCTTCACCGATTTCGTGCTGTCGGACGCCGAGACGGGCACGCTGCGCCTGCACAAGCGGCTGACCACGGCGGAGGACCCGGCAACCGGCGCGCTCGACGGCCTGCGGCAGATCCTCATCGACCACGGCGCCGGGCTGCGGGACGTGGGCGAGATCCTGCACGGCACCACCCTCGTCACCAACGCGGTGATCGAGCGCAAGGGCGCCCGCCTCGGCCTGCTCACCACCGAGGGCTTCCGCGACGTGCTGGAGGCCGGGAGCGAGCAGCGTTACGACATCTACGACCTGTTCCTGACCTACCCGGCCCCGCTGGTGCCGCGCCGGCGCCGGCTGGAGGTGGCGGAGCGCATCGACCGTGACGGCGCCGTGGTCGTGCCGCTGGACGGTGACGGCGTGCGCCGCGCCGCCCGCGCGCTGCGGGCCGCAGGCGTCGAGGCCGTCGCGGTCGGCTTCCTCAACGCCCACCGCAACCCGGCGCACGAGCAGGCCGCCGCCTCGATCCTCGCGCACGAGCTGCCCGGCATCCCCGTTTCCATCTCCTCCGACGTGGTGGCGGAGATCGGCGAGTATGCCCGCTTCGTCACCACCTGCGCCAACGCCTACGTCCGTCCGCTGATGGCCACCTACGTGCGCCGGCTGGAGGGCGCGCTGCGGGCGGAGGGGTTCGCCGGGCACCTGCGGCTGATGCACTCGGCGGGCGGCCTGCTGTCGCCGGCGGCGGCCTGCGACGTGCCGATCCGGCTGCTGGAATCCGGCCCGGCCGGCGGGGCGCTGGCGGCGGCGCTGCTGGGCGCGCGGGCGGGCCATGCCGACCTGCTGGCCTTCGACATGGGCGGCACCACGGCCAAGGCCTGCCTGATCGAGGGCGGCCGGGCGCAGGTCGCCCCCACCCTGGAAGCCGGGAGGGAGCACCGGTTCAAGAAGGGATCGGGCCTGCCGATCAAGGCAGCGACGGTGGACATGATCGAGATCGGCGCCGGCGGCGGGTCCATCGCGGCCATCGACGCGGTGGGCCTGCTGCGGGTCGGCCCGCGCTCGGCGGGCGCGTCGCCCGGCCCCGCCTGCTACGGGCGCGGCGGGCGGCAGCCGACGGTCACGGACGCGAACCTGGTGCTCGGCTACTACGACCCCGGCTTCTTCCTGGGCGGGACCATGGCGCTGGACATGGCCGCGGCCCGGGACGCCATCGGGTCGGTCGCGGCGCCGCTGGGCCTGTCGGTCGAGCAGGCGGCGTGGGGCATCCACAAGGTGGTGGTGGAGGGCATGGCCGACGCCGCCCGGGTGTACCTTGTGGAGCGCGGCAAGGACCCGCGCCGCTACGCCATGGTCGGCTTCGGCGGCGCCGGACCGGCCCATGCGGCGGAGGTCGCCCGCGCCTTGGGCATGGCGGAGCTGGTGGTGCCGCCGGCCGCCGCCGCGGCCGCCGCGCGCGGGGTGCCGGTGCGCCCCCGTTGGGGCCGGCCGGTGGGC
>CAXUJE010000290.1:0-2049 GCA_964251035.1 uncultured Acetobacteraceae bacterium | reverse complement strand
CGCCCCGCTTTCGGCCAGCCGGGTGCGCTCGGTGCCGGTCCGGCTTGGCGCGGAGGCCGACCTGGCCGGCGTGGAAGCCGTGCTGCAAGCGCTGGAGGCCGACGCGCGGGCCGAGCTTGCCGCGGGCGGCGTCACGGACGGCGTGCAGGTGGAGCGCACGGCGGACATGCGCCTCGCCGGGCAGATGCACGAGATCGGCGTCCCCCTGCCGCCGCCGGGCGCGGTCACGCGGGCCGCGGTGGCCGCCGCGTTCGAGGCGGCCTACACTGCCCGCTACGCCGCCCTGCAATCGGATGCCGTCATCGAGGCGGTCAGCTTCCGCGTGACCGCGACTGGCCCCACGCCCGCCCTTTCGCTCGACAGCGGCCCCCCGTCCGCCGGGCCGGCGCGGAAGGGCGAGCGGCCGGCCTGGTTCGGCGCGGGCTTCCAGCCGACGCCGGTCTATGACCGCTACGCCCTCCCGCCCGGCGCGGAGATTGTAGGGCCGGCCATCGTTGAGGAGCGGGAAGCGACCACCGTGATCGGCCCCGGCGACACGCTCACGGTGGATGACGCCGGCAACCTTCGCGTCGCACTCGGCACTGCCAGCGCCATCGCCATCGTGCAGCCCGGCATGTCGCCCGCCGCCGCCCGCGCCGCCATCGAAAGCGACCCCATCGCGCTGGAACTGATGTGGAGCCGCCTCACCACGGTGGTGGACGAGATGTGGCTGACGATCATCCGCACCGCCTTCTCGCTGATCATCGCGGAATCCCAGGACTTCGCCTGCGAGCTGCTCGACCCTGACGGGGAAACACTGGCACATTCGCCCCGGGCGATGCCGGTGTTCAACCTGACGCTGCCCCGCGCGGTCAAGGCGCTGCTGGCGCGCTTCCCCGCCCACACGCTGCAGCCCGGCGACATGCTGGTGACGAACGACCCCTGGCTCTGCGCCGGGCACCTGTTCGACATCGCGGCCGTGGCGCCGGTGTTCCGCGAAGGGCGCGTCGTGGCGCTGGTGGGCACGGTCGGCCACGTCGCCGACATCGGCGGCACGCGCGACAGCCTGCGGGCGCGGGAGATCTTCGAGGAGGGCCTGCAGATCCCGCCGATGAAGCTCGCCCGCGCCGGCGTGGACAACGAGGACCTGTTCACCCTGATCGGCGAGAACGTGCGCAACCCCGGCCAGGTGGTCGGCGACATCCAGGCCTTCATGTCGGCCAACCGGATCGGCGCGCAGCGTCTGCTGGCGTTCATGGACGAGTACGGGCTGGCCGACCTTTCGGCGCTCGCCGCCATCGTGCAGGACCGGGCGGAGGCGGCGATGCGCGCCGCCATCCGCGCCCTGCCGGACGGCACCTACGCCAGCAGCGTGCGGTTCAGCCCCGTCGATGCGGAGCTGACCCTGCCGCTCCGCCTGACGGTGGCGGGCGACACGGTTGAACTCGATTTCGAGGGTGCCCCGCCGCAACTGGCGCAGGGCGGCGTCAACTCGACCCTGAACTACACGGCGGCACACGCGACCTACCCGCTGAAGTGCATGCTGACGCCCGGGGTGCGCGGCAATGCCGGCTGCTACCGGCCCTTTACGGTCCGCGCGCCGGAGGGATCGATCCTGAACTGCGCCCGCCCGGCGGCGGTCGCGGCGCGCACCCGCACCGGCTGGTACTTGGGGCCGGCGGTGTTCGGGGCGCTGGCCGGCGCGGCGCCAAGTCTGGTGCAGTCGCCCACGGGCCTGCCGGTCGCGGTCAACGTGTCCGGGCGCGACGCGGGCGGCACGCTCTATGCCGACCACCTGTTCATGGGCGGCGGCCAGGGCGCCAGCCAGGGCGCGGACGGCAAGTCCGGCCTGCTGTATCCGACCTCCGCCGCCAACACGGCCGTCGAGGTGTTCGAGGCGCGGGTGCCCGTGCTCGTGGTGGAAAAGGTGTTCCTGCCCGACAGCGGGGGCGCCGGGCGGCGGCGCGGCGGCCTGGGCCAGCGCGTCCGCTTCCGCAAGCTGCGGGACGACGGGCTGCCGACGCTCGCCGCCCTGTTCCCCGAGGGCGCCAAGGCCGTGCTGCCCGGCCT
>CAXUJE010000289.1:0-7194 GCA_964251035.1 uncultured Acetobacteraceae bacterium | reverse complement strand
CCCGCGGGAGCAGGAAGCCGACGTGTTCCGCCGCGTCACCGGGGCGCTCCGCGCGGCCCAGCAGGGCACGGAGATGGACCAGGTCAAGGCGCTCGCCGACAACACCCGGCTGTGGGTGATGGTCGGCGACCTGCTGCGCGATCCCGACAACGCTCTGCCGGCGCCGCTGCGGGCGTCCATCGTTTCGGTGGGCAAGGCGCTGCAGCGTGAGATGCAGGGGCCGGCACCCGACTTCGGGTTCCTGATCGCGGTGAACGAGGACATCACTGCCGGGCTGTGCGGCGTGTCGTGAGCGGCACGATCACCGGCATCGACCTTGGCGTCCTGTATGGGTTCTCGTCGTCGGGCAGCGTTTCGGGCGGCAACCCCATCCAGGCGCTGACGCAGGCGGAGCAGAACCAGACGAAGGACATCGCGGCGCAGGCGAAGCAGCCCGACGTGCAGCGCGACGTGGCCGCCTTCCGCAAGGCCGTCGCGAGCGCCAAGGACGTGAAGACCCTGCTGGCGAACCCGGCGGTGCAGAAGGTCCTGCTGACCGCCAACGGCCTGGCGGACCAGATCGGCTCCACAGGCCTCGTGACCAAGGCGCTGATGTCCAATCCGAGCGACCCGAAGTCGCTGGCCAGCCAACTCACCAACACGGCCTGGAAGTCCACGGCCGCCACCTACAGCTTCGCCACCAAGGGGCTTACGGTCCTGCAAAACCCCAAGGTGCTCGACACGGTGGCCAGCGCCTATGCCGAGGTCAGTTGGCGCCAGTCGCTCGATGCGACCACGCCCGGGCTGTCAGACGCGCTGACCTTCCGCACGTCGGTGGCGAACGCGAAGAACGTGGACGACCTGCTGGGCGACCCGGTGCTGCGCCGGGTGATCACCACGACGCTCGGCATCCCGCAGGAGATCGCCAACCAGTCACTGACTGCGCAGGAGAATGCGATCACCAGCAAGGTCGATATCAAGAGGTTCCAGGACAAGAAGTTCATCGAGACGTTTGCCCAACGCTACCTGGTCGTGACGTCGATGAACGCCAGCCAGTCCTCGTCCTCAGCGCCTACCGGGCTGGCGGCGTATGGGCTTGTCGTGTGACGGCTGACCGCCAGGCGGGCAAAGCGGGGCGCCTGGCATTCCAGACGCCCCGGCGCTGTCAGCTCCGCGGGAGGTAGATGCTGTTCTCGACCACGGCCGACCGCACTGGCAGCGGCCGGGCATAGGCCGGCATGCCGTGTTCGAACCCGCGCGGCAGCGAGTTCGCGGTCTGGGCCGGCTGCTCCGACCCGGTGCCGGGCACGACGCCCGCCGCGTAAAGGTTGAGCGCCGAACCCGCCCGGCCGACGACGCCCGGGTAAGCGTTCGAGCCACGGTCTGCGTGCATCGACCGGGCGGCGGTCGTCGTGCCGTTGTCAAACAGCGGGAACGGCTTGCCGTCGCCCTTGCCGGCGAGGGCGGGCAACGCCAGGGCGGTGGCGGCCAGGGTGGCAAGCAAGATGATCCTCATGGTCTCAATCTCTCCTGAAAACAGGAGGTCCGTCAGGAGTAGGCGGGCCTTCGGTCCTGCGTGGCGGGCCCCCGACGAGACACCACCAACACGGCCATACTAGGGGGCGCGCAAGCCATATAGAACGTTAATGCAACGAGCAACGCTTGTGCCACGAAATATGGTCTGCTCAGGTTTCGCCATAGGTCGAGATCGCCGGGTCAAGGCGGAACTCGTCCAGCAGGAAGTCGATGACCGCCCGCGTCCGCGGCGCCAGGTTGCGGCGGGACGGATAGACCGCGTGGATCGACACCTGCTCCGCCTGGTAGCGCTGCAGCACCGGCCGCACCCGGCCACTGGTCAGGTCGTCGCCGAACACCCAGGCGGGGCCGAGCGCCAGGCCAAGGCCGGCCGCCACCGCCTCCCGCATGGCTTCCGTGCTGTCGGTGCGGAAGCGCCCAGCGATCTCGACGGCCACCGCGCCGCCTGGCCCGTTGAACCGCCACTCGTTCGGCGTGGCGCCTTGCAAAAAGGCGATGCAGGAATGCCGCGAAAGGTCGGACGGCTGCGCCGGCGTGCCGTTGCGTTCCAGGTACTCGGTGGAGGCCACGACGACCCGGGCCGAGGAGCCGATGCGCCGGGCCACCAAGCTGGCCTCCTGGACCGTGCCGCCGCGTATGGCGAGGTCGATCCCCGCCGCGATCATGTCGGTGACGCTGTCGGACATGTGCAGCTCGACGGACAGCTCGGGGTAGCGGTCCAGCAGCCGGCGCATGCGCGGCGCGACGTAAAGCCGCCCGAAGGTCGCAGGCGTCGCGATGCGGATCAGGCCGCTCGGCGCGCCCTGACGGCGGCCGACCGCGGTTTCCGCCTCCTCCACGCAGTCCAGCACCCGGCGCGCATGGTCCAGGAGGTCGCGTCCGTCCTCCGTCAGCGTCAGGCTGCGCGTGGTGCGCTGGATCAGCCGGGCGTCCAAGTGCTGCTCCAGGGCGCTGATCTGGCGGGACACGGCGGGCTGCGTCGCGCCCATCTCCCGCGCCACCGCCGAGAACGATCCTGATTCCGCGACCCGGACAAAGGTGCGTAGGCCAGCCAGCAAGTCCATTGCTTCAAATCCCTGTGCATGAATGTTACCGGGATCGGCAGCTTCTCAAAGGATGCTGCATAAGCCATCTCAGCATCAACGAACATAATGGAGGCAAGCGATGAGCGAGGGGCAGCTATCCCTAGGCGAGCAGCTTCACAGGTTCTACCAGGGCATGCAGAACCGTATGGCGCCGGCGGACCTTGAGGCGCTGCGCCACGCCGACCAGCAGATGGCCGCTGCCGAGGCGGCGCAGGCGATGCCGCAGCCGGGAGACATCGCGCCGGAGTTCTCCCTCCTCGATCAGAACGGCGTCTCGGTCAGCCTGGCGAACCGGCTGACGCTCGGCCCGGTGGTGCTGCTGTTCATCCGCGGGGGCTGGTGCCCGTTCTGCACCCTGTCGCTCCGCGCCTGGCAGCAGGCGCTGCCGCGGCTGCACGACGCCGGGGGCGATCTGCTGGTGGTGTCTCTGCAACGCACCGACGTGTGCGGCATGGTGGCAGAGCGCGACCTGCTGGCCTATTCCATGCTGTCCGACCCCGGCGGCACGGTGTCGGACCGTTATGGCGTCATGGTCGACCTGCCGGAGGTCGTCCGGCCGCTGTATCTCCGGCTGGGGCACGACCTGCCGCACATCAACGGGACCGGCACCTGGCGCCTGCCGCTGTCATCCACCTTCGTGATCGCGCAAGACGGCCGGGTCGCGCTGGCGCATGCCGGCCCGACGCAGCGCCACCGCCTCGAACCCGACGCGGCAATCGAGGCGGTGCGCCGCCTGGCCGTGCCGTCAGGCGGGAATGGCTGAGGCGTCCAGCAGCTTCTCGATCCGGACCGGCAGCTCGCGGACGCGCACGCCCGTCGCGTGGAACACGGCGTTCGCCACCGCCGCGTTGAGCCCGACGTTGCCCAGCTCGCCGATGCCCTTGATGCCCAGGTCGTTCACTTCGGTGTCCTGCTCCGGCAGCATGATGGTCGTGACCTCCTGCATGTCGGCATTCACCGGGACCAGGTACTCCGCCAAATCGGCGTTGGTGTAGCGCGCGGCCCGGCGGTCGATCTCCGTCGCCTCGTGCAGCGCGGCGCTGACGCCCCAGATCTGGCCGCCCATCAACTGGCTTTTCGCCGCCTTCGGGTTGACGATGCGTCCGGCGGCGTAGGCGCCGACCAGGCGCGGCACCCGGACTTCCCTCGTCCGCATGTTGACCCGCACCTCGACGAACTGCGCGCCGAAGGCGAACTGGATGCGGTCCTTGAGCTTGGCGCCGCCCATCAGCGTGGCCTGGCCTTGGTACAGCTTCTTCAACGCCCCGTCCGGGATGCCGTGCGGGATGTTCTCGGCATAGGCCTCGATGGCGCCGCCGGCCGCGCGGCCCATCGCGGCCTCCAGCGGCTCCGACCGGCCGCCCGCCGGAGCGCGCCCGGCGCCGGGGGGGAGCACGAGGCTGGCCGGGTCCATGCCGTGGAACGGGCCGTCCGCAGCGACAGCGGCCTCGGCGATGCGGGCGCGGATCTGCTCGCAGGCCTTGGCCACCACCGTGGCGATGCTGGCCGTGCTGTTGGACCCGCCGGCGACCGGGGCGGGCGGCAGCTCGGTGTCGCCCACCTCGACCGCGACCTTGCCGATCTCGACGCCCAGATTCGAAACCGCCATCAGCGCCAGCACGGTGATGATGCCGGTGCCGATCTCGTGCCCCGCCGTCTGCACCTTGACCGCTCCCTGCGGCGACAGGATCACCCGCGCCGTCGCCGGCCCCATCTGGCTCGGGTACATCGTGGTGGCGCAGCCCCATCCGACCATCCACTCGCCGTCCCGCATCGAGCCGGGCCGCGGGTCGCGTCGCTCCCAGCCGAACGCCTTAGCTGCCGCGTCGAAGCAGGGCATCAGGGTGCGGGACGTGTAGGGCAGGCCCTTGATCGGCTCCTGCATCGTGTCGTTGACCCGGCGCAGCTCGACCGGGTCCATGTTCAGCGCCACCGCCAGCTCGTCCATCGCGGACTCCAGGGCGAACAGGTATGGCAGCTCCGGCGGGCTGCGCATGAAGCCCGGCGTGTTGCGGTCGGCGTGGACGATGTACACCTCCGAATCAACGTTCGGGCAGGCATACAGCCGGGTGGAAGCGTCGGTGCCGCCTACCTTGTAGTTGTCCGGGCGGGAGCTGACCTCCCAGCCCTCGTGGATCAGCGCCTGCAGCTTGCCGTCCGGGTTGGCGCCCAGGCGGATGCGGTGCCGCGTCTCGGCCCGGTAGGTCGCGATGGTGAAGCCCTGGCTGCGCGTGGTTTCCAGCCGCACCGGGCGGCGCACCCGCTGCGCCGCCAGCGCCACCAGCGCGGTGCGCTGGGTCAATGATCCGCGGGAGCCGAACGCGCCGCCGACGTAGGGCGAGATCACCCGGATGTCGGACGGCGCGATGCCGAGCTGCTCCGCCAGGCCGTTCTGGAAGCCGTACATGTTCTGCGACGGCTCCCACACTGTCAGCTTGCCATCGGCCCAGGCGCAGGCGGTGGTGAACAGCTCGATGGGGTTGTGGTGCTGGGTCGGCGTCGCGTAGTGCTGGTCAACCGTGACCGGTGCTGAGGCGAAGGCGGCTTGGGCGTCGCCGACCCTGGGCTTCTCCTCGCCGGGCTGCTCGCCCTCGCGGGACGCCTCCTCGGCGGAGACGGTTTGGAGGCCCAGGCTGTCGAAGGTCGCGGAGGGCGTCTCCGCCGCATACTCGATGCGCAGGCGGTACGCCGCTTCCCGCGCCGCCTCGAACGTCTCGGCGACGACGAGCGCCACGATCTGCCCGTCGTACGAAACCCGGTCGGAGGCGAGCGGCGCGATGCTGCTGCCCATGTAGCCCTTTTGCGAGAAGATCTTGCCGGGCTTCACCCGGTCGCCGACGTTCCGATGCGTGAGGATGTCGAGCACGCCCAGCACCTTGCGGGCCTCCGTCTCGTCCAGCCGGGTGATCCGGCCGCGGGCGACCGTGCTGGTGGCGAGGTAGGCATGGGCCGGGTTGGCGCCGCCGTAAAGGTCGGAGGCGTAGCGCGCGGCCCCGGTGACTTTCAGCCGGCCATCGACGCGGGAGGTCGCGGCGCCGAACTCCGGCTTGGCGGCGCTTG
Source organism: uncultured Acetobacteraceae bacterium (assembly GCA_964251035.1). Taxonomy (GTDB): domain Bacteria; phylum Pseudomonadota; class Alphaproteobacteria; order Acetobacterales; family Acetobacteraceae; genus CAHJXG01. Next base: position 1,534 of record CAXUJE010000289.1, on the reverse strand, counting down.
GCGGGGCGCCTTGCGGCATGATCTGGGCAGTGGCGTCGGGCATCTCAGGCCTCCATCCGGCCGGCTTGCATGAGGGCGCGCGCCAGGGTGCGGCGGCCCAGGTCGATCAGGTAGGCGTTGCCCTGGCGCGGGCGGGCGGCCCCGAAAGCCGCTTGCGCCGCGGCGGCGGCGGTGTCGTCGTTCAGCGGCTTGCCGCGCAGCGCGGCCTCCGCCTCGTGTGCCCGCCAGGGTTTGTAGGACACGGCGCCCAGGCCGATCCGCGCTTCCCGTACCACGCTGCCTTGCAGGTCGAGCGCGACGGCGGCGGTCGCCAGGCCATAGGCGTAGGATTCCCGGTCGCGCACCTTCACATACGTGGAGCGCCGGGTCCAAGGCCCCGCCGGCACGCGGAATCCGGTGATGAGTTCGCCCGGCGCCAGCACCGTCTCCGTATGCGGGTTGTCGGACCCGGTGTGCAGGTCGGCGAAGGCGACCGTGCGGGAGCCATTTGGCCCGGCCGTCTGCACCTCCGCGCCGAGCGCCACCAGTGCCTGGGCGAAGTCGCCGGAGTAGGCGGCGATGCAGCGGTCGCTGACCCCCAGCACGGCGTGCTTGCGGTTCACGCCGTCAAGCGCCGCGCAGCCGCTGCCGGGTTCGCGCTTGTTGCACTGCGCCCAGCCGGTGTCGCGGAAATAGGTGCAGCGGGTGCGTTGCAGCACGTTGCCGCCGAGGCTTGCCATGTTGCGGAGCTGGGGGCTTGCGGCCATCAGCAGCGTCTCAGTGATCACCGGGTAGTCGCGCTGGATGGCCGGGTGTGCCGCCGCCTCGCTCATCCGCACCAGCGCGCCGAGATGCAGGCCGTCAGGCTTCACTTCAATGCGGCCATGCGAGGCGTTGAGAGCGTTGATATCGACCAGCGCCGCGGGCTGCATCACGTCAAGCTTCATCAGGTCAAGCATCTGCGTGCCGCCGGCAATGAACTGCGCCGGCGCCGCGGTGGGCGGCACGCGCGGCGCGACGGCGGCAGGGCGGGCAGCGGCAATGGCGGCCTGCGCCGAGGCCGCGTGGTCCAGGGTGAACGGACGCATGGCTCAGGCCCTCCCCATGCCGTCTTTGGCCTGGTTGATCGCGGCCACGATGTGCGGATAGGCGGCGCAGCGACACAGGTTGCCGCTCATGTACTCGCGGATCGCCGCGTCCGACCCGGCATGGCCGCCCTGCACGCAGGCGATGGCCGAGACGATCTGCCCCGGCGTACAGTACCCGCATTGGAAAGCGTCCTGGTCAATGAACGCCTGCTGCATGGGATGCAGCGTGCCGTCAGGACCGGCCACGCCCTCGATCGTGGTCACGGGGCCGCGCGCCATGGCGGCGAGGGTGAGGCAGGACAGCGTGGCCTGGCCATCCACCAGCACCGTGCAGGCGCCGCATTGGCCGTGGTCGCAGCCCTTCTTCGATCCCGTGAGGCCGATGTGGGTGCGCAGCGCGTCCAGCAGCGTGGTGCGAACATCGAGCGCCAGATGGTGCGCCTGGCCGTTCACCGTGAGCGTCACAT
>CAXUJE010000288.1:0-7206 GCA_964251035.1 uncultured Acetobacteraceae bacterium | reverse complement strand
CGACCTGGCCGACGTGTTCGCGCACCTCAAGGCGATGGGCCAGCGCACCGGGGTGCGGCTGCTGAGCTTCGCCTATGGCGTGCCGCCGGACGCGGTTGCGGCGGCGCTTGGCCTCCGCCCCGGGGAGCGCACGCAGCGGTCGGTCCGCATCCGCCTGATCGAGGGCGAGCCGTTCTCCCACCTCACCACCCACGTGCCGGAGCGCATCGGCGCGACCTACGCCGAGGCGGACCTTGCGGCCATGCCGCTGCTGGGGCTGCTGGAGCGCTCCGGGATCGTGGCCGACCGGGCGAGCCAGGCAATCTCGGCGACGCTGGCCGGGCCGGACGTGGCGAAGGCGCTGCGGCTTGAGGTGGGCGCGCCGCTGCTGTCGCTGACGCGCGTGGTGCACGACGCGGACGGCGCCGGCGTTGAGCACCTGCACGCGCTGTATCGCCCGGACCGCTTCGCCTTTCACCTGGATTTGACCCGCACGGGCGGCAACGACCGCCGGCGCTGGCGTCCCAGCGTGCCCGCTCCACGACCCGCAACAGAAAGGACAGGACTGCGATGAGGCAAATAACGCGCCGGGCCACGCTGACGGCCGCCGCCATCCTTGCAGCGCCTGCCATCCTGCGGGCGCAGCCGGCAACGGTGAAGCTCGGCATCCTCCAGCCCGTCACCGGCGCGCTGGCGCAGGACGGCGACCTGGGCCGGCTCGGCGCGCAGATCGCCATCGAGGATGTCAACGCCGCGGGCGGCATCCCGGGCCTCGGCGGCTCCAAGCTGGAGATGGTGTTCGGCGACGCCCGCTCCACGCCCGACGCCGGCACGCAAGAGGTGGAGCGGATGCAGGCGGAGGGCGTCGCCGCGGTGGTCGGCGGCTTCGCCAGCCCGATCTGCCTGGCCGCGAGCCAGGCGGCGGCCCGGTATGGCCTGCCCTACCTGGTCGATGTCGGCGTGTCCGACAGCATCGTGAGCCGCGGGCTTGCCAATACGTTCCGCTTCGCGCCGGGCTTCGGCACGGTGTCAACGGTGGCGCTCGACAACCTGGCCGCGCTGAACGCCGCCGCCGGCAAGCCCGCGAAGACGGTGGTGCTGGTGCACGAGGACGGGCTGTTTGGCAGCGGCCTCGCCAAGCTGATGCAGGCGGAGCTGCCGAAGAGGGGATTCGAGATCCTGGACACGGTCGCCCACCCGACGCCCGCGCGCGACATGAGCAACATCGCGCTCCGCATCCGCTCCTTGGCGCCGGACCTCATCCTGCCGTCCGACTACTACGCCGAGTTCGTGCTGCTGGCCCGCACGCTGCAGCAGCAGCGCGTCAGGCCGAAGGGCATCTACGGCGTGCTGAACGGCGCGGCGTCCAACTACCGCTTCGTCAAGGAGTTCCCGGCGGTCGCCGAGGGGCTGCTGGACTGCAACCATTGGGCCGACCCGCGCAACCCGAAGACGGAGGCGCTGCGCCGCAAGGTCGAGGCGCGGGGCAAGTCCTTCGCCTACAACGTGATGCTGAACTATTCCTGCGTGCTGCTGGTGGCCGATGCCCTCGACCGGGCGGGCAGCGCGGACCGGGCGAAGCTCACGGAGGCGATTGCCGGCTCCAGCTTCGCCGGGCACATCATGCCGTACGGCCCCACCCGCTTCGTGGGCGGCCAGAACCAGGGCGCAAGCCCGGTCAACACCCAGGTGCAGGGCGGCGACATCAAGGTGATCTTCCCGACCGCCTTTGCCGACGCCAAGCCCGTCTTTCCCGTCGCCTGACGACGGCCGATGCTCCCGCCCGCCATCATCGCCGAGGCTGTGGTCAACGGCCTGCTCACCGGCGCCGTTTACGCGTTGGCGGCGCTCGGCCTCACGCTGATCTACGGCGTGCTGCACATCATCAACTTCGCCCATGGCGCGCTGCTGACCTGCGCGATGTTCGCGGTGTGGGGGCTAGACGCCGCCTTCGGCATCGGCCCCTACGCCGCCATCATCCCGCTCGTGCCGTGCTTCTTCGCCGCCGGCTACGCCCTGCAGCGCTTCGTCATCGGCCCGGCCAGCCGCGGGCGGGATGGCAACGTGCTGCTGGTGACGCTGGGCCTCGCGATCGCCATCGAGAACGGCCTGCTGGCCGTGTTCCATGCCGACACGCGCTCGCTCGACGGGAACGGCGGGCTTGATGTCGTGGCGGTCGGCCCCATGCTGCTGTCGCGGCCGCGCTTGATCGGTTTTGCCGCGACCGTCCTCGTCGCCGCCCTGCTTTGGGCGCTGCTGGCGCGGACCGACACCGGCCGCGCCATCCGCGCCGTCGCGCGCGAGGACTTGGGCGCCCGCCTGGTGGGCATCGACGTGCCGCACGTTTTCGCCGTCACCTTTGGCCTGGGTTGCGCCTGCCTGGCCGTCGCCGCCGGGCTGCTGATGCCCAGCTACTACGTCAATCCGCGCGTCGGCGAGGCCTTCGTGCTGGTCGCCTTCACGGTGGTCGTGCTGGGCGGCATGGGGTCCATCCCCGGCGCTGTTGTCGGGGGCCTGGTGATCGGCGTGGTGGAAAGCCTCAGCGGGCTGTTCCTGGGCGACAGCCTGGGGCAGATCGGCGTTTTCCTCATCTTCATCCTGGTGCTGCTGCTGCGTCCGACCGGGCTGTTCGGCGCGCGGGCATGAAGGGCTGGGCCGGCGTCGCCGCCGTGCTCGCGTTGGCCGCGGCGCCGGTGCTGACGCCCGCCGACACTGTGCTGAACTTCCTGGTCGGCGCGCTGATCGTGGCCCTGGCGGCGCAGGGCTGGAACCTGCTGGGCGGCTTCGGCGGCCAGCTTTCCTTCGGCCACGCCGCGTTCTACGGCACCGGCGCCTACGTGACCGCGCTGCTGCAGCAGCGGTACGGCGTCAACGCCTGGGCGGGTGCTGTGCTGGGCATCGCGGCGGGGGCGCTGGTCGGCGCGGCCATCGGCGCCTTGAGCTTCCGCGCCGGGCTGCGCGGCTCCTACTTCGCCCTGGTGACGCTGGCGTTCGCCGAGGTGCTGCGCATCGCGGCCAACGCCGCGCCGGTCACCGGGGGCGCCGCCGGGCTGCTGCTGCGGCTCGATCCGCGGCCTGCCAACTTCCAGTTCGCCCGCGCCGCGTTCTTCTACGTGGCCCTTGCCTGCGTCGCCGCCGCGCTGCTGCTCACCGAGGCAATCGCCCGGTCCCGGTTCGGCGCGCAGCTCGCCGCAGTGCGCGAGAACGAGGAGGCGGCCCGGGCGCTGGGCATCGACGCGTTCGCCACCAAGCTGCGCGCGATTACCCTGTCGGCCGCCGTCACCGCCGCCGCCGGCGTGCTGTATGTCCAGTACTACCTCTACATCGACGCTGGCCTGGTTTACGGCGCCGGCGTTTCCGTCGCCGCCCTGCTGGCCCCCGTCGTCGGCGGCGTCGGCACGGTCCTGGGTCCCGTTGTCGGTGCGCTTGCGCTGCAAGCCCTGGGCGAGCTGACCCGCCTCCTCGCCGGCCCCGTCCCGGGCGTGGACCAGGCGCTGTTCGGCCTGCTGCTGGTCGCCGCCATCGCCTTCATGCCCGGCGGCCTCGCCGGCGGGAAGCGCGCCTGATGCTGTCCGTTGAACGGGTCAGCAAGCGGTTCGGCGGCCTGCTCGCGGTTGCGGACGCGTCGCTCATGGTGGAGCGCGGCAGCATCACCGGCCTGATCGGGCCGAACGGCGCCGGCAAGACCACGCTGTTCACGGTGATCGCCGGCTTCGTCCCACCGAGCGCCGGCCGGGTCGTGTTCGAGGGCGCCGATGTGACAACCGAGGTCGCGCACCGGCGCGCCAGGCGCGGCATCGTCCGCACGTTCCAGATCGTGCAGCCCTTCGCCGGGCTGACGGTGCGGGAGAACATCGCCGTCGGGGCCCACCTCCGCCATTCCGGCCGCGCCGAGGCGCTGGACCGCGCGACCGCCGTCGCCGCGCGCGTCGGGCTGACGCCGGAGCTGGACAAGCCCGCCGCCGCACTGACGGTCGCGGGGCGCAAGCGGCTGGAGCTGGCGCGCGCGCTCGCGACCGAGCCGGCGCTGTTGCTGCTGGACGAGGTGCTGGCCGGGCTGAACCCGGCGGAGATCGACGGCATGCTGCCGGTGCTGCGCGGGCTGGCGGCGGGCGGCGTCACCGTGCTGATGACCGAGCATGTCATGCAGGCGGTGATGCAGCTTTGCAGCCAGGTGTACGTGCTCGCGGAAGGCCGCATGATCGCCGCCGGAGCGCCGAGGGACGTGTGCGAGGACCCGGCGGTGATCGAGGCCTATCTCGGCGCCGGCGCCGCCGCACGGATCGCCGCCGGTGGCTGATATCCCTTTGCTGTCAGTTCGCGGCCTGCGCGCCGGCTATGGCGCGACCGAGGTGCTGCGCGGGATTGACCTGGAGGTGCGGCCCGGCGAGATCGTCGCCGTGCTCGGCTCCAACGGCGTCGGCAAGACCACGCTGAACAAGGCGCTGTCGGGCGTCGTGCCGGTGCGCGCCGGGACGGTCACCTTTGCCGGCGAGCGCACCGACCGCGCGTCCGGGCCGCGCATCGTCGCCGCCGGGCTGATCCACGTGCCGGAGGGACGGCGCGTGTTCCCGAACCTTTCGGTGCGCGACAACCTGTTGCTGGGCAGCTACCGCCGGGGCCGTCCGCGCCGCACTGCAACGCTTGGGCGCGTGCTGGACACCTTTCCGCGCCTGCGCGAGCGTTCCAGCCAGGCCGCGGGCACGCTGTCGGGCGGCGAGCAGCAGATGCTGGCGATCGGGCGGGGCATGATGGCGGAGCCGCGCCTGCTGATCCTGGACGAGCCGTCGCTGGGCCTGTCGCCGCTGCTCGTCGAGGAGATGTTCGCCCTGGTGGCCCGGCTGCGCGCCGACGGGCTGGCGATCATGCTGGTCGAGCAGAACGTGGTGCAGTCGCTCGACCTCGCGGACCGCGCCTACGTGCTGGAGAACGGCGTTTGCGCCATGTCCGGTCCCGCGGCGGCGCTGCGCGCCGATCCCAACCTGAAACGCACCTATCTCGGATTGTGAGCATGACCCAACCACTGCGCGACCAGCTTCACGCCAGCCTGCTCGTCGCCCCCGGCGTTTACGACGCGTTGACCGCGTCGCTGGCGGCGGCGGCGGGGTTCCGGGCGCTGTATGTGTCCGGGGGCGCCATCGCCTACACGCGGCTCGGCCGCCCGGACATCGGCCTGGTTTCCATGAGCGAGGTCGCGGACACGGTCATGCTGCTGCGCGACCGCGTGCCCACCCCGCTGATCGTCGATGCCGACAACGGCTATGGCAACGCGCTGAACGTGCAGCGCACCGTGCGGACCTTCGAGCGCGCGGGCGCCGGCGCGATCCAGCTTGAGGACCAGACGCTGCCCAAGCGCTGCGGCCACCTGCGCGACAAGACGCTGGTTTCCACGGCCGAGATGGTCGGCAAGGTCCGCGCCGCACTTGATGCCCGGGTGAGCGAGGACACGCTGATCATCGCCCGCACCGACGCCGTCGCCGTGGAAGGCATCGGCCCCGCGGTGGAGCGCGCCCGCCGCTACGCCGAGGCCGGCGCCGACATGCTGTTCGTTGAAGCGCCGCAAAGCCGCGAGCAGTTGTCAGAGGTCGCATCCGCCCTCTGCGGCCTGTGCCCACTGATAGCCAACATCGTCGATGGCGGCGACACCCCGCCGCTGCCGGCCGCGGAGCTGGAGCAGCTCGGCTTCCGCCTGGTCATCTTCCCCGGCGGCATCGTGCGCGCCCTGGCCCGCACGGCGCAGGACTACTACGCCTCGCTCGCCCGGCACGGCAGCAACCTGCCTTTTGCCGGCCGCATGTTCGACTTCGGCGGGCTGAATGGACTGCTCGGCACGGCGGAGATGCTGGAATTGGGCCGCACTTATTCGGGACCAACGACATGATCGATCCCGTCACGCTCGCGGTCCTCGATGGCCGGCTGACGCAGATCGCCGACGAGATGGACGCGACGCTGTATCGCGCGGCGTTCAACCCGATCATCGCCGAAGCCAAGGACGCCTGCCACGGCCTGTATCACGCCGAAACCGGCGACACGCTGGTGCAGGGGGCAAGCGGCCTGCCGATCTTCGTCGGCGCCATGGCGTTCGCGGTGCGCGCCGTGATCGAGAAGGTGGCGCGCGACGGCGGGCTGGAACCCGGCGACACCTTTTTGTTCAACGACCCCTATGCCGGCGGCACGCACCTCAACGATTTTCGCCTGGTGCGCCCGGTGTTCCGCCGCGCCCGGCTGTTCTGCTGGATGGCGTCCGCCGGGCACTGGCTCGACATCGGCGGCAACGTGCCCGGCGGCTACAACCCGCGCGCCACCGAGAGCTTCCAGGAAGGCATGCGCATCCCGCCGGTGAAGCTGATCGCGGCCGGCCGCACCAACCACGACCTGCTCGACATCCTCGCCGCCAACTCGCGGGTGCCGACCTCGAACTGGGGCGACCTCAACGGCCAGCTCGGCGCGCTCGACCTCGGGGAGCGGCGGCTGCACGGGCTGCTCGACGAGTATGGCGATCCCGTGGTGGCGGCCGCCTTCGACGCCTTTTCCGACCGGGCGGAGGCGATGATGCGCGCCGCGCTCCGCGCCTTGCCGGACGGCGCCCATGCGTTCTCGGACGTGCTCGACAACGACGGCATCACCGACGCGCCGCTGACGGTGGCGCTCGACCTCACGATCAGCGGCGACACGATGGTGATGGACTTTTCCCGCTCCTCGCCGCCGACGCAGGGGCCGGTCAACATCTCCTACGCCACGACCGTCGCCGCCTGCTACGTGGCGCTCAAGCACGTGTTCACCGCCGTGCCGGCCAACGCCGGCTGCCTGCGCCCGATCCGCTTCGTCGTGCCGGACACGACGCTGCTGGCCGCCGGGCCGCCGCGGCCGATGGCGGGCTACACGGAAACCATCCTGCGGCTGATCGGCGTCGTGCTCGGCGCGCTGGCCCAGGCCGAGCCCTCGCGCGCCACGGCCGCCCCGTTCGGCACCATCAACGCCCTGTCGCTCGCCGGGCACTATGCGGACGGCGCGCGCTGGGTGATGTTCAGCTTCTTCGGCGGCGGCATGGGCGGCAACCCCGAAACGGACGGCCTCAGCCACGCCAACAACCCGATCTCGACCGCCACCATCCCGCCGGTGGAGATCCTCGAAGCCGCCTATCCCGTCCTGTTCACCGAGTGGGCGCTGCGCCCCGACTCCGGCGGCGCAGGTACCCACCGCGGCGGCCTCGGCGCGGTCTACGAG
>CAXUJE010000287.1:0-7238 GCA_964251035.1 uncultured Acetobacteraceae bacterium | reverse complement strand
GGCACGTCCCGCACGGGGCTGGCGGCGCGTGAAGGCGCCGACGCGGCGACGCCCGCCAGGATCGTCGCCGCCGCGAGCAGCGCGCGGAGCCGGGTGGTCCGGGGCAGGCGGGACGGGCGGGGATCGCCCTTGTGGCAGACCTCGCCGGCGCAGACGTCGGGATGGATCACCAGCGTGCGGCCGGACACCTGGCCGTTGATCCGGCGCCACACCTCGTGCGCGGGAGAGTCCACGGCCTCGACCGAAACCTCGACCGGCCCCGTGTCCGGCAGCGTGGTCGAACCGAGCGGAATGCAGGCGTAGCCGATGCGTCCGGCGAACGCCTCGGCCGCCCCGTCGAGCGTGCCCGCGTAGCGGAACGAGATGCGCCGCAGCAGTTCGGGCGGCAGGGCAAAAGGGACGGCATGGGCGCGCCCCGGCGCGGCGCGGCCCTCGAAGCAGCCCAGCACGGCGGCGCTCAGCACGAAGCGGCGGCTACGCATGGTAGAGTACCTCCACCTGCCGGCGCGCGGGATCAACGCGCACGGTGGCCCGGGCGCCGGCGGCGTCGCCCAGCGCCCGGGAAGCCTGGGTCACCGGCCCCGGGCCGGTGGCGCCGCGGCCCGCGGCCGGCGCCTGGCCGGGCGGAGCCGGGACGAGGGCGACGGCGTAGCCGACGTTGCCGGCGAGCTGGCGCACGCCATCCTCCAGGCTGCCGGCCCAGGTGAACGTGACGACCTTCTGCAGCTCGCCCGGCAGCACCGGGCCGGCGGCGGACGGGATCGGGGCGGACGAGGTTGGCGCCAAGCCGCCGAGCTTGCCCATCTCGGCGTCCACGTGCCGCATGCTGTCGCGCAGGGCGACCTCGGTGTTCGGCATCCCGGTCATCGCCACGTCGGTGCCGACATTCGGGACGTCGGCGCAGCCCGCGACGAGCAGCGCCAGGGCAAGCGGGGGACGTATGCACAGGTCCAGGGCCGCTTGCATGAGGCTCGATGCAGCCGGGCCGATCTCCGCGATGCCGAGAGGGGGCAGGCGAGGGGGCTGTCTCACGCTTCGCCTCCGGTCGTCGCAGCCGGTGACGGGGGCAGGGGAGCGGCAACGCCGGACGGCTTGGGCAGGACGGTCCTTGGACAGAACACCGCCTTGCCGCTGCGCACCGGCCCAAAGAGGACGTGGTGGGCCGTGGCAGGGGTCGAGGGGCCGTATGGCCATGGGGGAATTTGGGCGGCAGCGTCACGGAATGGCATGGGCAGGGTGCTCCAGGTTTGCTCCTGCCCTCCTCGCTACGCCGATGCGGCGCGAACGGGACGCGCCTACTCGGCCGCCCTTGGCAGCGCCGCCGCCGGCCGGGCATTCTCCTCCCGGGGGCGGAGCACGATGCCGAGGCCCACGCCGTCCACCAGCTCGCGCGCCAGCTCGTCCACCACGCCGGCGGTGGCGCGGTCGGCCTGCTCGCCCCTGTTCAGCCGCTCCTTCTTGCGCCGCTCGATCTCCTTCTCCGCCGAGCCGGCCGGGAACACCCGCGACAAGCGCCGCAGCCCCTCGCTGAACCCCACGCGGTCGTACAGGCGCCCGCGCAGCGCGGTGTCGGCCGGCGTGGTGCTCAGCGCCCACAGCTCCACCGGGCCGAGCTGGTTGACCAGCTTCTGCTCCCAGCGCTCGCCGTCGGCGTCCAGGACCAGGAGGAACGGCGCCCCTTCCGGCCCCGGGCCGTTCAGGCCGTAGCGCACCACGTCCGCGCTGGCGCCGGACAGGTCGAAGCGGGTGATGATCTCCTCGGCCTCGTCCTGGCCGCCGGTCTTCAGCACGAAGCGCCCGGTCGCCTGGCTGACGATGCCGGTGCCCATGTGCGACAGCCGCTGGGTGGTGAAGCCCATCTGGATGTTGTGCTTGGGGCCTTCCAGCACATCGCGCTCGGCCTGCGCCTGCACCTGCGGGCTGTGCCGGGTGCGGTGCCACTCGTCGTAGTCCAGCCGCTTCACGGTTTCCTTGATCTCCTGGAACCGCTGGAGGTGGTAGGGCCGCACCGCCTCGGGCACGTGGTCGGCGTACTCGGGGTGCAGGAAGAAGTTGCGCGCCAGGATGTGCCGGCCGAGCATGTACATCATCTCGGTCTGCCGGTTGCTCTGCGCCGAGCCGGTGGGGGCCACGGCGGCGAGGTCCATGACGATGATGCGCGCCGGGCCGAAGTCGAGCCGGGTCGGGTGGTTCAGCGTCGGGAAGCGCTTGATCATGTCGGTGATGTAGCGGGCGAACAGCTCGGTCGCCGCTTCGCTGGTGATGGCGATCTTGAGCTTGCCGAAGGCGTCCTTGACCTGCTCGGTGCGCGCCGCCTGGATCAGGTCCTGCAGGATCGGCACGGCGTGGCGCTGCGCCACCTCGGCCAGCCGCCACTCGCCGGCCCGGCACAGCCCGGCCACCACGTCGCGCCACCAGGGTTCCTCGCCGTGCAGCTCGATGCGGTGCGCGTCGACCGCCCGATCCACCTCGGGCTCGACGCCGCGGCGGTAGCGCTTGGGCGAGCCGCCGGGCACGTCGGTGCACAGCCGGTAGGCCTCGTCCACCACGTAGCCGATCAGCTGGCTCATGCCCTCGAACGGCGTGGCGACGTCGGGCGGCAAGGTGCCGAGGGCGAGGAAGTTGCGCAGGAAGGCGTCCTCCAGCGGCAGCGGGTAGTCGCAGCCGACCTGGGTGTCGAAGATGTTGACCTCGTAGCCGCGCGTCAGCTGCATGGTGACATGGATGGCCTCGTGCCGGCGCGCGGGTCCCAGCGCCTCCTGGACCAGGCGCACGAAGCCCTCGGCGGTCGGCCCGATGTCGAGCTTGCCGATCAGCGGCAGCTTGGCCCCGCCGTTGCCCAGCGCCGCCGGGCTGAGGCACAGGCCGAGGTTGATGGTGTTGGCCAGCACGCTCTTGCCCGAGCGCGGCGGCGCGATGAAGATGTCCAGCACCTGCGGGCGCACGGAGCCGCCCGAGGGGTCGCAGGGCCAGATGCCGCCGTCCGGGCGGCGGAACAGCACCGCGCCCTCCTGCCAGGGCGAGGCGGTGCGGTTCCACGGCAGCATGGCCAGCGCGTCGCCGAGCAGGGCCAGGCACGGCGTGCCGGTCGAGGTGAGCGACAAGCCCGGCACGCTGGACATCACGCCTTCCAGCGCGTCGCCGGCCAGGGTGTTGGTCGTGCAGTTGCCCCAGCCCTCCACGCGCTGGGCCAGCAGCGAGGCTCGCCGGCGCAGGCCGCGGGTGTCGTCGGCTGCGGCCCAGGTGGCGAAGGAGGCGCGCAGCCTGACCGAGATGTGGTTGTTGACGTCCCGCTCCTCCTGCAGGGCGGCGAAGGCGCGGCGCAGGTCGGCGTTCTGCGGGAAGACGCCGAGCAGGGACGCCGCCGCCTGCTTGAACGACATGGCGGACTTGCCGCCGCCTTCCATCACCAGCATGCCGCGCCAGGGGATGCGGTCGGCAGCCAACGCCGCGGACAGCTCGATGAAGCTGCACGGCCGCTCGGGGCCGAGGTCCATGTCGACGTGGGCGTACTCATGGCTGCCGATCACCACCCGGTTGCCCCCTGGCGTGTCGGCATCGACGTTGAACAGTTGGCGGGGGATGCCGGGCCAGAGCAGCGCGGCGGCCGTCACCGGGGCGTTCTCATTCTCGGGCAGGCGCGGCATCACCGGGTCGCCGGGCAGCGTCGCCTTCCAGGGCGAGCCGGCCGTCTCGCGGTATGTCACCTCCCGGCTCAGCTTCAGGCCCTCGTGCGGGGTGAGCGCCTCGCTGGCGATGCCGTTGCTGCGCAGCGCACGGCTGACACGGCTCATGAAGGCGTCGTGCCGGGCGGCCATGATGTCGGAGCGCAGGTAGAAGCGCTGGCTGTCGCCGACCGGGGGGCATTGCCGGGCCAGGGTGTTCTGCTCCTCGCGCACTTGGCGGCGCTCCTCCTTGGTCAGCACCGTCTGCCGGGTCCACAGCACGAAATGCACCGTCTCCCAGCGCATCTTGCGCGGCCACAGCGCCGCGCGCTCGTCCAGCAGGTCGTGCAGGTCGAGGCCCTGCAGCCGGGCGACCTCGCGGGTGGCGTCGAGGCTGGCACGGGCGATCTCCACCCCGGAAGCGTCGGGGTCGGACACGTAGGACGCGCAGACGGCCTGGCCGCGGGTGTCGAGGGTGCCGGAGATCTCGACCCGCATCGCGGTGGCGATGCGGGCTACGTCCGCGCCGGTCAGCATGCGGCGCGTGCCGTCGATCCGCAGCCAGCTCACGTAGTCGCCGTGCTTGGACACCAGCGCGCCGCCGTGGGCCGTCTCGATGTCGCAGAACGACGGCAGCGGCTGCTTGAGCGCGAGCGACAGCGAGGCAAGGACGTTGGCGAACACGCGGATCAACGGGAAGTCCCCGCGTCCTGCGTGGCGGCTCGCCGACGTGCCCACATGGCTTGCGGATCGGCCACCTGCGGAACGCACGTGACATAGGCCATGAACTTGGCGGACAGCCCCACCTTCAAGGCCCACTGCTGGCCTGCCAACTCGCAAGCCGGGCGGTCGGGGTAGAGGAGCGGGGACACCGCCTGGCTGATGCCGCCCTTGAGGTTGTCCACCGGCAGGACGAGAGCGAAGGGCGCGCGCTCCGTCGAAGGGTTGGACACTGGCGTGTCCGGACCCTGCCCGGCCTCGCGTTGCGCTGCGACGGGCGACGCAGCCGCCGCATGGACCGTAGCGGCAAGGAAGGCGGCAGCGGCGAGGGGGATCGGTCGCATGGGCATGGGAACGGAGGTCCTTTCAGGCGGGGTCGGAAAGCTGGATCAGCGTTCGGCTTCGAAGCAGTCTGCGATCCGCCACATCGCGTTGCTTGCAATCGCAATTCCAAGCAGCATTGACGACAGAACCTGCATTGTGAACAGAACAAAAACTGACCAAGCATTCAGACCAGGCCACGAGGTCGCAATCCACGGCAGCTCCTTCGTGAACGCAGTCCACAGTGCAAGACTTCCGAGAGCTGCTGTCCCGATGCTTCCCAAGCTCCCCACGAGACTGATCGCCAGGCAGCCCAGGACGTTTCGTATGGTGATTGTTCTCATGGCTTTTTGCCTTTCCTAATCCGGGGATGCCGGGGCAGCGCAAGCCGCCGCAGCGGCCCAGGCCCAGGTGTGGAGCGCCTGCGGGTAAACGTCGCGGCCCTCCTGGTAGAGCCGGCCCAGCGGCAGCAGGCGCAGGCCGTCCAGCAAGGTCGGGCCGCGTGCGGGGACAGCCTGCTCAATGCCGAGCAGGGCGGTGGCGAGGTCGAGGGGCGAGGCGGTGCCGAGCCGGTCGCGGGCGGCCGCGGCCCGGCCGCGCAGCGCGTGCAGCACCGCCCAGGCCGGGGCCAGGGTTGCCTCGCGGCGCACCGGCCGGCCGCGGTCCATGTGCGGCGGCTCGCCATGGGCGCACAGGACCAGGTGGGCGCTGCGCGCCAGCGCGATCACGGCAGCCTGGCTCAGCTCCGGCAGCCAGATCAGCGCCGCCTCCTCGCGGAGGGTGGGCCGGTCGAGGTGCTGGCACAGGTGGCACAAGGGGCAGGCGGACACGACGTTGCCCGGCGAGGCGTTGCCGTGATCGCCGTCGAGATGGAACGCTTCCTGCCAGCCCGCGGCGTCGAGGCCGCAGAACCGGCAGGTCGCGTCGGGAGGGATCGCCTGCTCCCCAACCCAGCCCGGGATGCCGGCCGGGTTCCAAGCGGACGCGTGCGCCGACAGGAAAAGGGACAGGATCGTCACCGCCGGGTTATTGGAACTTCACGACCTGGGCGGTGTCGGTCACCGTGGCATTGCCGCCGCTGGCCGTGTTGGCGGCTTTGTTGATCCAGGTGCCGCCAGTGACGAACAGGCCGCACAACACGAGCCCAGCCAGGGCCATGCCGACATAGCCGCTTTCCCGGTTCTGCGGCTGGCGGCTTTTCCACGCCGCCCACACAGCGCCGATGAACACGACGAGGGCTGCGATATACATGGTCGCGCCGGCCGCCGTGCCGCCCGAGGTGATCGCCTCGCCCGACATCGCGATAACCTGGGCACCAAGGCCGCCCCCAGTAGCGGTGGCGGGACCGCCGAGGCCGGACTGGGCGAAGGTGGCGCCGGACAGGGCCAGCGAGCCGATGCCGGCCAAGCTGGCGGTTGCGGCCAGGCGCAGGCGGCGCGGCACCGCCCGCACCGGCACCGCTTTGCTGAAAGGGGTGATGTTCACAGATGTGCTCCATTGCTTTGCCGAGGGGTCTTTCCCTCGATGCGGAGCATGCGGCGGCGCGGCGCGAACGGACGTGCGCCCGTTCCGGGACCTGACAGTCAGACGGTGAACGTGGCCACCAGCCATCGCGCGAGGGTCTGGACGTTGATCAGCGCGATCCCGAAGCCGAACTGCACGCCACATGACGACCGGCTGCGGTTGCTGCGCCCGTTCACGCTGGCCTCCCATGCGAACACCGCAACCAGGCACGCCATGGCGCCGAACGACTGGAAGAACAACGCGAACAGATCCACCGTGTTGACGACCGTCTCGCCCGGGTTGGCGCCGAGCACCGTTGCCGTGGCCGCGGTGGGCGTGTAGCTGACCGCATCCGACATGCGGACCACCACGGTGGACCCTGCTGACACGTTGGCCTTGGTCAGGAAGCGGTCGAAGCTGGCCAGCACGCCGCACGTGAACAGCGACACGGACGGCACCCAGGGCCGGCCGCGATACGGGTTGTCCGGCTGCGACTGGCGCCAGAAGCCCCAGCCCGCATAGAGGAACAGGCCGAGGGCGCCCAGGTAGCAGGCGGGGTGCAGCAGCACGGCGAAGGTCAGGCCGACCTGGCTGGCGAAGTTGACGAGGCCCTGCATGGTGTCCGGCCCCTACTGGATCGCGCCGCGGTCGGTCTTCACCACCCAGGCCATGCCCTGCTGCTGGATGGCGCTGACCCGGCCATACCCTGGGATCTGGTCGCCTACCCTCACCTCCAGCTGCGAGCCCTCGCCGCCGCTGCGGTCGAGTTCGGACAGCATGGCAAGGCTGGGCGAGGCGGCCTGCACCTTGTAGCGGCGCGGGCCGCCGGCAGCGCTGGCCGACGCGGCCGCCTGCATCTGCAGGCTGACCGGCTGCGATGCCACCCCGCGGGACAGGCTGGCGGTGCGGGACGGGAAGGAAGCAGGGGGCGCCGGGGAGGCAGGGGGCTCGGGCGAGGCGTCCACCTCCCCCAGGGCGGCGTTCACCGCGCCCCGGCCTTCGGCGAGCGCCAGGCGCCGCTCGAAGTCG
>CAXUJE010000286.1:0-7254 GCA_964251035.1 uncultured Acetobacteraceae bacterium | reverse complement strand
TGGACCGGCCGGACCGGTTCCGGCGGCCGCGCGACGTCGGCGCGCACCTCGGCCTGACGCCCAAACGTTACCAGTCGGGCGAGACCGACGTGCAGGGCCGCATCAGCCGGTGCGGCGGCGAGCTGGCGCGAACCCGGGTCGCGGTGGCATGAGCTGGCGGTGATCCTGCACCGCATGTGGGAGGACGGCAGCGAGTTCCGCCGGGGCAGGCAGGCCGCCGCCGGCACCGGTCGCCGCGTGACGCAAGGAGTTCCAGTTCCCGCCTGAGCAGGGCGGAGCCGCGTCGTTCCCGTGGGGACGATGGGGGGCGGTCTCGTTGCGGTTCGGGAACCGGGTCGCGGCAACGCGCCCAGGTCGCGAACCAGATTGAGACGCCCCACCCTCCTGACCCCATCATGCGGCGGCCGTGTGCCGACCGCGAAGAGAAGCGAGTGACCCGCGGGAAGGGCAGCCGGCGAAAGGAAAGAGGACCAGCTTGACACCCACAACCCCCATCAGAGAAGGCTCTGAGAGTCTGGCAGCGAGAGAGTACGCACAGGAGGGTCGGAAAATTACCCGCGTCCCTCGTTTGTAGCACAATATCGCTATTGCATGGTCCTCACCGTCCTACGGAACGGTGTGGCGCCATCGAGCGCATCACCTGGTGACGGCCAAAAACGACAGATTGCAGTAGTAGCACCCGTGGTTCTTGCGAGGCAAGCTGACGCCGCCACCTGCCTGGGCTCTGTTTTTCCGTCCGCGCGAAGACGCGAGAGAAGTGGCTTTGATCGACAAAGCCGCACGCAAGAGCAATGTCCGTCAGCTCCATCGTGGTTTGTGCCAGAAGTTCGCGAGCGCGTTGGACGCGCCTGCGGGTGAGCCACTGGTGCGGCGCCAATCCGGTCGTCTCTTTGAATGCTCGCGCGAACTGGCTGCTGGAAAGGCCGCAGTCGCCCGCCAGGCGGCTGATCGAATGGTTCTCTCCCAGCTCGGCTTCCATGGCGTCGCACGCACGCCTTAGCTGCCACGGCGCCAACCCTCCGTAAGTGCTGCGACCGTCCGGCACCCCGCCATAGATGGTGGCTGCATGAGCGTGAAACGCCAGCGCCATGTATTCGACGAACGTCGCCTGAGCTTCGTTGGGCCGCACCATGCTCGCAACCAGGGCAATTCCCATGCCGTGCATGATTGCATCGTGGGTGCCGATTTTCGGGGCTTGGAGCCCTCCTGGCCGCCGCAAGCCGCGCTCATACGCCAGGCTGTCGAGCGAGGATTGTGCGATGTAGAAGCGGACCATGTTGAACGGATCGTGGAGTTCTATCCTCGGGTTCTCGCTCAGATCGAATAGGAAGACGTCGCCGGGACCTGGTGGCGGCAGGGAAACATGGCCCCGGTTTGTCCAGAGTTCCCACGAACGGAGCGGTTGCAGCATCACCTGGAATGCGAACGAATTTTCGACGGGGACCGGTCCAGCCCGGCCGTGTTCTTCGTGCATGGACTGCAACTGGGTAAACGCGATCGGCACCCCCGATAGTGTGGGTGCCGCGAGCGTCGGTGCCCGATCCAGCCGAAACCGTCCACTCATGACGGCCTCCACGGCGTTGGCGTCCATGCAATGTTCCTTTGCAGACGGCGATGACCGCTCGATGCATGTCGCCCCGGTCGGCTCCCGCAAGAGGCGAACGACGTTCCATCCAGGAAACCACACTCGTCCAGGTCATGTTGCGCTCAGCCTCGGGGCAAAGCCAGCCTCGCAACCCTGGACCGAACAAAAGGCCTACGGGGCGGCTGAAAGGCCAATGCCGGGGTCTGCGGACGTAAGACCCGGCCAGTGCCCGCCGCTTACGTCAGGCCGGCTCAAATGCCGGGAAGTCGTTGTAATCATGTTCGCTGCCTTCCCAAAACGCTTCGCGCCGATAGGGCGTAAGCGGCAATCTCAGCCTGAACCGTTCGGGCAGGTCGGGGTTGGAAGTGAAGAAACGGCCGAATGCGACGACGTCGGCATCCCCACGCCGGAGGACCGCCTCGGCACTGTCGCGGTCAAACCCGCCGGCCGCGATGATCTTCCCCTTGTAGATGGGTCGCAGGAAAGCTGCGGCCACAAGCTCCTGTGTGGGCGCGACCGTCTCTACGCCCATTACCCGGGGCTCTATGATGTGCAGGTAGGCCAGCGGATACTCGTTCAAGCGCTCGGCCAGGTAGCCGAAGGTCGCTTGCGGGTGGCTGTCCGATATTGCGCCCCACGTGCCACTGGGTGACACCCAGACGCCAACCCGGCCGGCTTCCCACACCGATACCAGCGCATCAACCAGTTCG
Source organism: uncultured Acetobacteraceae bacterium (assembly GCA_964251035.1). Lineage (GTDB taxonomy): Bacteria > Pseudomonadota > Alphaproteobacteria > Acetobacterales > Acetobacteraceae > CAHJXG01. The sequence goes on along the minus strand of CAXUJE010000286.1, from coordinate 4,959 downwards.
AGCGAGAATCGGGCGCGGTTCTCGATGCTGCCGCCGTAGCGGTCGGTCCGCTTGTTGGTCCCGTCCTGCAGGAAAGCGATCTGCTCATACATTCCGCGCGTCGCGTCGAACACCTCCCGGATGGCGGCTGCGCCTCTCGCCGGTTCGCGCAAGACCGAGGCGTCGAGAGCGGCGTCGGGCGTGAAGGCCGACGCGAACGCCTCCGGCGTGGGAAGCTGCAGGATGTCGAGCCACGCCAAGCCGGGTGCGGGAGGCGGGGCGCTGCCCATGTCAGGCCGCCAGCGCTGCGGCGCTGAGCATCGGGTAGTCGGCATACCCGCGCGCGTCACCGCCATAGGCGGTCGGACGATCGAAGGCATTCATCGCGGCACCCGTCTGGATGCGCTCCGGCAGGTCGGGGTTGGCGATGAACATGCGCCCAAAGGCGACGGCATCGGCCAGGCCGGCCTTGATCGCCGCTACGCCCATCTCTGGGGTGTATCCGCCCGCGGTGATCACCGGGCCGTCGAACAGATGGCGAAACAGGGAGGCGTTGTCGGCGTTATCCACGGAAGCGTTGTCGCCGATCCCAGCCGAGGATGCGCGAGGCTGGATCAGGTGAAGATAGGCCAAGCCCCGCTTGCCCAGCTCCCGGATCACGTGGCTGAAGTGCGGGACGGTGTCGCTGTCGCTGAGGCCGCCCAGGTTGCCGTGCGGTGAAAGCCGGACCGCGATCCGGTCCGCGCCGATGTCGACGGCGATACCGTCCACTACCTCCAGCAGCAATCGCGCGCGGTTCTCGATCGTGTCGCCATATGCGTCCGTGCGCCGGTTGCTGCCGTCCTGAAGGAATTGGTCGAGGAGGAAGCCGTTCGCGCCATGGATTTCCACCGCGTCGAAACCGGCGAGGCGCGCATTCCTTGCAGCCTGCCGAAAGTCGGCCACGATCGCGGGAAGTTCCCCGATCTCCAGGGCTCGCGGCGTCTCATAGGGGCGCTGCTCAAACGTCGGCATGTAGGCGTTCCCGGGCGGCGCGATTGCCGATGGCGCGACCGGCAGACTGCCGTCCTGGTTGTAGGACGAGTGCGACCAGCGGCCGTGATGCACGATCTGCAGCACGATGCGGCCGCCCTTCGCATGCACGGCGTCGGTGACGAGGCGCCAGCCTGCGATCTGCTCAGCCGTGTGGACGCCCGGCATCTGCGGATAGCCGTGCCCTTGCGCGCTGATGGCGGTGGCCTCGGTGATGTTCAGGCCAGCGGAGGCGCGCTGGGCGTAGTACTGCGCGTTCAGTGGCGTGGGGACGCCGCCTGCGCCCGCACGCATCCGCGTCAGCGCGGGCATGACCACCCGGTTCGGCAAGGTCAGCGCGCCAAAGCGCACCGGCTCGAAGAGAATGCCTGTTTGCATAATTCGTGCCTTCCGGGGTCCAGGGTTAGCTGAAAACAAGCCGTCCGAAGTCGAGCGACACCAGCACGGGATCAGGCACCTTCTGCATTGCGTCGTCATAGGCGTAGATCCGGCGTGTCGTCGGCATCATCAGGCCTTGGACGTCGCGATAGTTGGTCGGGTAGTTGGCCCCGGTCGCACCCCCGAGGATGTCAACGGTATAGTCGTGCCGCCGCATCAGGCCGTCTGGCCCGAAATAGGTGAACTGCGTCTTCGTGTGGCTCGCGATATGGTTGGGGAACATCACCTTCAGGCGACGCCATTCCTCGCCATCCTCATGCCATGGCTCGATCTCTTCGGTCTCGAAGCCGGGATACGTGTAGAGAAACGGGGAGGTCAGATAGGTCCACAACGCCTCGCTGGCGAAGTAGGCGACGTGGAACTTGTCCCAGGGCGTCTCGCGCACCTGACCTTCGAAGGATGCCTGCGGATCGTCGCGCTGTTCGACGATGTCTCCGTCTAGCGTTTCCAGCGCGAGACGACCGGGTACGAATGCGCTGCGCCGATCGGGAGCGGTGAACGGCGTGATCGTCAGGTTCTCTTCGTGCGTCCCGATCTCGAAAACTTTCTCGGTCAAGAGATCCGGCTGCTGCTTGATTTGCCAGATTGCGCCGGCGACCGACAGCTCCACCCGCAGGGTTTTGAAAGCATTCCAGCGGTCCAGGCCGCCGTGGGCGCGGACGGCCAATGTCAGCAAATCGTTCATCGCCAATCTCCTCTGATGCGCGTGGTGGCCGTGTCATGAGAAAGTGGCTGACCGAGGCCGCCGGCAGGGCATGACCTCAGGACCCTACGACGGCTGCCCATCGAGCGGATTGGATGAAAGCCGTCCGAATTGCATTTTCCCGCACTTAAGCGGGGTGTTCAGCAGAAATATCTTTGTGGTTTTCGTCGTCTTCAACGGTGAAGCGACTTTGCTCGCAATCTCCTATTCACGCCGTTTTCCTCCAATATCCCGGCTCACCCGATATTTATCGTCCAGTGACTGAGCCGCCTGGCGAGGCGATTGCGCTCGGAACCCGAAAAGCTGGATGGAGATTGGCATGACGATCGCAGCGGAGGTGATTGCGCGGAATAAGGCCATCGTGGGCGCCTTCTACGATGGCGGAGTGCGCGGGGACATCACAGGCTACGGTGCGCATCTCCATCCCGATTTCGTCGTCGCGGCGCCGGATTACCTCCCTTGGGGTGGGGCGCATGGGCCGGACGCGTACCTGCAAACCGTGCTGCCACAGGTAGGGGCGGCGTTGGACTTCACGCGCTTCCGGTATGAAAGCATCACGGCCGAAGAAGATCGCGTCGTCGCCTTAATCCAGGTCGGCGTCGTTGGAACCAACGCGACGATCAGGACATCGGAGCACTGGACGATCAAGGGCGAGAAAGCTGTGGCACTTTGGGTCGCCTACTACGAACCCGGCGTCCTCCTCGAACAACTCGGCGCTAAGCGTGCCGACGCAGTTCCGAGCCGAAAAGCGCGATCGAAGGCTGCCGAGGCGGTGCTGGTGCCATGACCGACATCTCTGCGCCGGTTGACTATGCATCTCGCGATGCGCGCATCTGCTGTCAGTCATACTCTGTGGTCCGCAAGCTCGAAGCCCTTCCGCACGAGCAGTTTGCTCTGTACTGGCGTGACGTGCATGGGCCGCTATGCGCGAGACTTCCCGGTCTCGGCTATTACGTGCAGCACCACTTCGCACGCGATCGCTGGGCCAATCTGCGGCCCATCCCAGAGGGCGTCCGTCGGATGGACCTGGTGCTGGATGGCGCCGTGGAAATCGGTTTCGCCAGCGAGAGCGACCAGGCCCGCTTCATGCAAGCCAGCCCGGTCCTGTTCGCGGACGAGTTCAATCTCTTTGCCCACGCTGTCGCCTACAATCTTCCGCAGGGGTCGCGGCCTCTGGTCGACCGGCAGGTCGACGGTATCCCCAATGGACCCGATGCGTTGCACCGCTTTCACCTTCACCTGAACGGCGGGTCACGGGAAGCATTTCGACCGTGGCTGTCCGCCTGGGCCAGTACGCTCGCCGCTGCGTCGGCGGTGCAAAAGCTGCGGCTGCACTCGCCCGAACCGTACGACAACGCGCATCCAGCGCCTCCCTCTCCGCACGTCAAACACCAGGTTGCTGACGAGCGGAAAGACATCGCGGTCGTCGAACTTGGCTTCGCAAGCCCGTTGGCGGCGCGCACTTTCTTTGAAAGCAAGGAGTATCGAGCGACGGATGCGCAGCAGCGCGAGGCCATCGAAGCCGTCGGCATCTTTCCAGTCACCTCCATCTACACGTTCATTCGGGATGGAGCGATCACGACCGCAGGCCTGCGCGGCAGTCGTCCGGCGCAGCTCATCGAGGAGGTTGGTGCCGCCAATCAGACGCAGGAGGACGTGATCCGGCAATTCGTCCCGGAAGCCCGGGTAGCGAAAGGCGCATGAGCAACCGGCCCAAAACGCTGATTACGGGAGCGACGGGGCAAATCGGCTCTGCCGTGCTCCGGCTGGCTGCTGCCGATCCGTCTCTCGAAGTGATCGCGGCCGTACGCTCCATGGAGAAGGCGGCAAATCTGGGCGTGCCGGCAGTCTATCTCGACTACGACCGGCCCGAGACGCTGGTGGCCGCACTCCGGGGTACCGACCGCGTGTTCATGGCGACGGGCTACACGATCAGGATGTTCCGCCAGAGCCGGGATTTCCTGAATGCCGCGAGGACGGCGGACATGGAGCACATCGTCCATCTCGGCGGCTCGGGTGACGACGAAACCCCGGTCGAGCATTGGCTTTGGCACCGGTTCATCGAGCGATACATCGAGTGGTCCGGGTTCTCCTTCACGCATCTGCGCCCGGAGTTCTTCATGCAGAACCTGCTGGGGTATGGGGGCGCCAAGTTCACCGCCAACGGCGTGATCCGCCATTGCGTGGCATCTGCCCGCATCGCCTGGGTCGATGGCGAGGACGTTGCGGCCATCGCGGCCGCGATCCTGTCAAGGCCCGAGGAGCATAGCGAGAAGACCTATCGGATCGGCTCCGACGTGAAGTCGTATCCGGAGATCGCGGCAATCCTCACTTGCATCGTCGGGCAGCCATTCTTGTATGAGCCGCGCCCAGCTAGCGAGTTCCTTGGAGCGGTTCTCGCTGCGGGCGCCGACCCCGCGTACATGCAGAGCGTGTACGAGAACTACGCCGCCTACACGTCCGGCGTCCGCGCGGGCGAGGAAAAGGTGTTCGACAGCTTTTCCAAGATCACCGGCCGAAGTCCCGCCTTGATCGAAGACTTCGTCCGGCGGCATCGCGACGAGTTCGCCTATCAAGGGCGGCCTTGACCTCGACACGTAGCAATCCCTAACCAAAACGACTTTCCCAGTGGAGCAGAAAAATGAACGAGAATGTGAATGTGTTGTTGGTCCATTGCGCCTGGGCCGACGGCTCGTGCTGGGCAAAGGTGATCCCCTTGCTTCAGTCGCACGGGTTCAATGTCACCGCGGCGCATGACAAGCCCCCATTGAGTGGTCCGGGCGAAATGTTAGTGCAGCAGGGTCAGG
>CAXUJE010000285.1:5456-7285 GCA_964251035.1 uncultured Acetobacteraceae bacterium | reverse complement strand
CAGGCAATGTGGGCCAAAACGGCCGGGATGCACCGTGCCCACTTCCGCTACGTGCCCACGGACTGGCCCGGCGGACCGCGGTTCCGTCCCCTGCTCGCGTCGCGGCCGAACGTCCAACCCCGTAGCCAGGACTGCACAGTCTCAAGTTAGTCTCACGGTTGACTACAACGCGACAGCCAGCCTACGCCCGTCCCATATCGGCATCCCATGCGGCGGCAAGACGCTCCAGCAACGCGACCGCGGCCGCGCTGTCCGCGGCGGCGCCATGGACGTAGAAATCGGGGCGGACCACCAGCGTTGCGATTCCGCTCTCATCGAAGAACGCACGGTAGCGTCCGGTCAGGTCGCTGACCTCGCCCTCGTTTCCGTTCTCCGACAAAGTGACGACGGACAGGCCGAGCCGGTCCGACAAGGAGGCGGTTTGGCATTCCAGGCGCAGGCCAAGGGAGGCGTCGAAGGTCAACACGGTCCAGCCACGCCCTCTCAGGTCGTCGAACATGCCGTCCGTCGTGCCCCATCGCACCCGTGCTTGCGGCGCAAGCGTGCCCGCCAGCGGATCGTCCGGTGCGAACAGGCGGCCGGACAGGGTGGGGAAGGGCGGCGGGGGCGGCACGTCCCCGCTCAGCAGCGCCGCGTCGCGGGCGGCCGCTTCCCCGGGGTCGCTGACGCAAACGACGCGGCCCAGCGCGACCGCCTGCTCGATGATCGCGGCGACGTGGGGCTTGCGTTCCTCGCCGTAGGTGTCGAGCAACGTGTCAGGTGCCTTGCCGCGGAGCACCAGGTCCAGCTTCCAGGCCAGGTTCAGCGCGTCGCGGAAGCCGGATCCCATGCCCTGGCCCAGGAACGGCGGCATCAGGTGCGCCGCATCGCCGACCAGCAGCACCCGGCCGCGCCGCCAAGTCTCGGCAAGGCCGGAGCGGAAGGTGTAGACGGCCTTGCGCACCAGGATGCCGTCCTCCGGCGTCACCCAGGGCGACAGGAGCGGCCAGATCCGCTCCGGCCGCTCCATCTCCTCGCGCGTTTCGCCCGGCAGCAGCATGAACTCCCACCGGCAGTGCTTGTGGCCGATCCGGCGGAACAGGGAGGTGGGGCGCGCCGGGTCGCAGATCTGTCCGGCTTCCGGCATGGGAATGTCGGCCTCCGGGTCGTTGGGGCGGTAGTCGACCACCAGCCAGTCGGCGTGGAAACCGAGGTCGGTCCACGCGATGCCGGCCGCGCGGCGGGTGAAGCTGCTGGCGCCGTCCGCGCCGATCAGCCAGCGCGTGGAGAGCTGGCGGACCGCACCGTCGCGGGCGTGGCAGTCGAGCGTCACCGCGCCGTCCGCCTCCGCAACCGACCGGCATTCCCAACCGCGGAACACCTGCACGTTGGGCTGGCTCTCGACCGCGTGGGCCAGCAGCGCGTCCATGTCCGGTTGATAGAACAGGTAGTGCGGGCTCCAGCCGGTGATCTCCGGCTTGTCCCAGTCGAAGTGAATCAGCACCTGCCCGGCCGCGTTCACCCAGTCGTAGGTGCGGCAGACGCAGGCCTCTCGCTCGAACGCGCCGGCGATGCCAACGGCCTGAAGGATGCGCATCACCTCATGGTCCAGGTGGCCGATGCGCGGCAGCGGGTACAGGCCGAGCTGCCGGTCGATCACGCCCACGCGCCAGCCGGCCTGCCCCAGCAGCGCGGCCATCACGTGTCCGACCGGGCCATACCCCAGCACGACCGCATCAAACTCTGCCGTCATCACGTCACCTTTCCTGTGGGGTTGGAGGAACGGCAGCGGACCAGCCATACTCTTCCGGATTGGAAAAGGGGCGCTCACAGTGCAGATCACCCCCAGG
>CAXUJE010000285.1:0-5446 GCA_964251035.1 uncultured Acetobacteraceae bacterium | reverse complement strand
GGGGGCGGGTCTCCGGGGGGCCGCCCTTCTTCCCCGCGGGGGCGGCCTGCTCCTTCTGGGTACAATGACCCGGCGAAGGAGGGACGTGTTTTGTCGATGGGGATGATGGCGCTGATGGCGGCCGGGCTGCGGCTGTTCAGCGAGGCCGGCACGGACAGCGTGGGCATCGACGAGATCGCCCAGGCTGCGTCCGTGTCCAAGCAGACGTTCTACAACCATTTCGCGGACAAGCCGGACCTGCTCGGGGCAATCCATGCCTCCGTGCGCAGCGGCATCAAGCAGTTCATCGACCGCGTGAACGAGGCGGAAACCGACCCGGCCCGGCGCATGGCGCGCGGGCTGTGCGCCTATGCGGTGCTGGCGCTGGGCGACCGGCTGCGCGGGCGGTTTGTGGCCCGCACCTTGCTGCACGACCTGGGGACGGACAGCGCGCTCAACCGAGGCGTGGTGGACGACATCGCGATGGGCCTGGCGCAGGGGCGGCTCTCGGCGCTGGTGCTGGAAACCGGCGTGGCGTTCACGCTCGGCACGACCCAGGCGCTGGCGGCGCGCATCCTGGGCTGCGCCGACCTGCCCTCCGCGGTGGCGGTGTCGCAACACTTCGCTGTGCTGCTGTTGCGCGCCTTCGGCCTGCCGCACGCCGAGGCGGAGATGATCGCCAGTCAAGCGGCTGACCAGGTGGTCAGGCTGGGCGCGCGGGCCGGCGTGGCGGAGTTGCCGACGAGCCAAGCGCGCTCCGTCGCGTACAAGGCCGCCAGGGCCGCGCTGCCCGGCGCGGGCAGCGACAGGTTGGGTACCCCGCCGCGGGCGACCAGCGCATAGGTGCAGAAGCGGTAGCTGGCCGGGTAGCTGTCGAGCTTCGCGCGGTCCAGATCCAGCCGGTCGCCGGGATGGACGGGCTGGATGCCGTCCTTCTCGAACACGGCCACGCGCCGGGCGATGAGCCACGCGCCGTCGTGCTGGACGACGCGGTCGACGAAGCGGCTGACCGCGGTGACGTCGCACAGCACTCCGTGCAGCTCCAGGCGCATCAGGATCGTCACGCGCGAGTCCACCAGCGCACGGTCGCCGTGCCGGTCGGCCTGCGACGTGCCTATGACGTGGTGCGCCGCGACTGCGCCGCCGGCCGCCATCTGCTGGCAGCGGTCGACGAACTCGCTGGCCGAACCGTCAAACCAGCTCACGGCAGTGGTTGCACCTGGGGCGTAGACGGCGCGCAGACGGTCCCACTGCTCCCCGTCGCGGAAGGTCGCCCAGTCCTGCACAGGGCGGAGCAGCTTGATCCGCTCGAGGGCGTCGGCGTCGGACTCCACCGGGGTCACGCCACCGCCTCCGCCGCGGGCAGACGGCTGGTGTGCCAGCGCACGGCCATTACGCTGATCGCGCCCAGCAGCGGGGCGAAGCCGAGCGCCAGGAACACCTCTTTGCTGTCCCAGCCGAACCCGACCAACAAGCCGATCACGAGGGTCGCGATCACCTGGCCGGCGCGGCCCATGCCCATCGCCCAGCCGATCCCGGTGGAGCGAAGCGCGGTCGGGTAGACCAGCGCCGCCAGCGCGATGGAGCCGGAGGCGCCCATGCCGACAAAGAAGCAGGACACCGCTTCCACCAGCGCCACGGACATGACGGACCCGGCGAAGAACCCGATCGCGCCGGTGGCGACGGCGCCGCCCGCCAGCGAGGCGCCCAGCACGGCCGTCGCGCCGAGCCGCTCCATGATGCGCCCGGCGCTGGCCATGCCAAGGATGGAGCCGATGCTTTGCACGCCCAGCACGAACGCGGTGTCGGCCGCGCTGATGCCGTTCTCCCGAAGCAGGGCGGGCGTCCAGTAGGCAACGATGGCCAGCGTGCCGAACGCGGTGATGAACGGCACCCACAGCAGCAAGGTGGTCACGGCGCGGCCGCGGGCGAACAACTGGCGGAGCGGCGCGCCCGGCACCCGCACCTCGTGCGCGACCAGCACGGCATCCGCGGGCAGGCCCGGGCGGATGCGGGCCGCGATGCGCCTGGCCCGGCCGGGGTCGCGGTTGCCGACCAGGAGGAAGCGGATCGACTCCGGCAGGAACTTCAGCAGCAGCGCCACCACCACGAGTGGGGCGATGCCGCCAACCAGGAACATCGTCCGCCAGTCGGCCACTCGGAGGATGTACGAGTTGATGAAGCCGCCCGCCATCGCGCCCACCGGGAACGCGGCCCAGATCAGGCTGGCGACCGCGCCCCGCGACCGGGCCGGCGCGAACTCGGACGACAAGGCCAGGAAGCAGGGCGTGGCTCCGCCCAGCCCGATCCCAGCAAGGAAGCGCACCGCCAGCAACGCGCCGTAGGAGTTGGCGTAGGTAGTTGTCACGGTGAACGCGCCGAACATGGCCGCGGCCACGACCAGCATCGACTTGCGGCCATACCGGTCTCCCAGCGGGCCGAACGTCATGGCGCCGAGCGCGGCGCCGAGCAGGGCCGCCGATAGGATCGGGCCGATGGCGGTGCGTGCCAGCCCCAGCTCGCCGACGATCAGCGGCACTCCGACGGCGATGGATTGCGAATCGATGCCGTCCAACAACGCCACAAGCGCGCACAGCACCATGGCCGTGACCTGGTGTGCCCCGAACGGATGGTCGTCAATGAGCCTATCGACATCCAGTTGACGATCTCCCACACGCTTCCCCCGCACTTGGCTTGTTGCGGCGTTCTGCAACGAAACCGCCTCTTAACGGCAAGGTGGGTCAGTTCTTGACTGGCCGTCAAGTCTAAACGCAGGAAGCGCACTACCTTCCTGAAGCCAGTTTGACGTCTGGTCCATCTCTCAGAGCCTGCTCACGCCAGCGAGATGCACGGATCAGGTGGGTGCTTGGCCTCGCCGCCGGCACCGCCCCTGGGCCGCGGCACGTCCAGCGTCGCCGAGCGGCGGCTCAGGATGGCGTGGTCCGGCACGCGCAGTGAGGTGGTCCCGGAAAACGGACAGGAGCCTAAGCTTGGTTTGCCCTGGCTGGAGGACGGACCCGACGATGGGCAAGAGGAAGCGGTATGCAGCGGAGTTCAAGGCGAAGGTGGCCTCGGAGGCGTTGCGAGGTGGGCTGACGACGGCGCGGCTGGCGACGAAGCACGGTATGCATCAGACAATGATCAACGAGCGGAAGCGCCAGACGGTTGAGGGGCTGGCGTCGGTGTTCTCGGGCAAGGCGGAGGCCAAGGAGGGCATCCGGGAAGGCGAGTTGGAGAAGCCGCCCGCGCCCTTGCCGTTCGATCCGCCAGCCTACGCCCGTCCGCCAAGCCCAGCACCCGCGTCAAAGGCTTCTGTGTGAGGATCCCACACGAATCCTTGCCATCGTCCGAGTTCGGCCACGATGGCGCCCAGCGAGGCTAGGGCTGCGATGACGGTTGCGGCCAGCACGCCCCAGCGGCCCTCGTCGAGCAGGGCGGAGATGCGGCGGAGGCTGTCCGGGGTCGCGTTCTGGATCACGACCAGGAACGTCGCGGCATAGGCGACGACGCCGAGGTCCCACCCGATCAGCACGGCCGTCGTGGCACGCAGCGTCAGCGATGCCGTGGCGGCGACCAGGATGGCGACGGTGAGGCCGACCAGCAGTGAGGGACGGTGGCGCAGATGACGCAGGATCCGGAGCATGATGCCTTGTCGGACAGGGGCGGGCGGGTCATAGGCGGGGCAGCAGCAGCTGCCAACCTCAGCACGGTGGCTGCGGGTCGGCCTGCACCCAGGCCAGCCCCTGCTGTTGCGGCTGGGCGGCCTTGCTTTTGCAGGCTTCCTCGCCGGGTAGTTTCGCAGTGTCCGCCGGCTGCAAGCTGGCCCTGAGCTGAGGCAGCCCGCGGCAGGGCTACGAGAAGAAAGGCGCCAGAGGCAAGCGCGGCGTTGTAGCTGGAACCTTGGTTCGGCGAGGCCACGCTCCGTAGTCAGCAATCGACCCGAAGAAGACATTTGCATGATCGCCGGCGTCGTGTCTTGCTAATTAAATATGAGGCAGGCTACTCTTTATTGCATATAGGTCTCGGCCGTTTGTTAGCACATTGAAGAGGCGTCTGATGATTGGCACAACTTGAAACGCCTTTACCGTTTGCAATAAGTTTGACTTTTGCCCAGCTCATGCGGACACCTCTAAGCGTAGCTAAAGGATTAGATTTACACGTGGACAAGTATTCTGGCAGAAGTGGAGATATTCTTGCCAGCCAGGGTTCCATCAATAATGCTCCACCGTCTGTTACTGGGTCGCAAGCTTGAGCATCGTTTAGATCCTCGCTCAAAGTGCGAGTTCCCGCGTGGAAAAATAAGCAAGCACTGTCTTCGCTCTTTGCCTTACCACGGGCAAAGGCATCCGAAAACACATCGACGCAAGCCGACCCGCAGGTCGCTGTACTCGTTAGCTGCACAGACACGTCCGGATGCTTTTGTAGAACTTGGTTGATCGACCCGGAACCCGTATTTGTCCCGCCTAAACTATTAAAAAAGATCGTGTTGATTGGAGCTAGGTTGCGCGGACGCTCCGATATATGATTTTCGATATCATGAGCCATCCCGGTGCGGATGTCCCCCTCTGCATACATAACTCCACCTTCTACATCGTAGTCCGCGACTATCCATTTGCCTGGAGGTTCCGGGTCTGGATGGACGAATCGGGTAGCAAAGGTCAAAAATGTGAAAAGTAGGGCAACTACGCCAATAAGCACTGATCGCCTTGAAACTTCATCCAATCGCATTTTCCCCAGCACCAGGCTAAACAGTTTATTACTCACCGGTATACACGCTCATCATGATAGAAGCACGATTGGCTCTTCGCAATATACCCTAAACTGCTCTGCACCAATTCCAGTGTCTGCTCTCCACTATTCTGCGACATAGCCCTGGTCAGGCACGCAGAGGAAGAGCTGCGGACGCGGCAGCAGCGCGTCAGGCAGATCTGGTGGTAAGCCAGACCGGCATCTTAGCCCATCCTATTCAACGCGCTGAGGTTCATTCCGCAAGCTGAGCGGCGGACATGGTTCGACGACGCGCCTGTTTCACTGCGATTTCAGTCCAGAGGTGCTGGGCGCTGGGGTTGGTGAGACGGGGCGGTCCGGGGCCGATTGCCCCGGCGGTCAGGGTCCGGCGAGCTGGAGGCTGCGCGCGACGCCGCGGAACAGCTCGGCTTCGGGGCAGGCGCCGGCGAACGCGATGCGGACCCGCGTGGCGGTTTCGGTGATGCGCCCGGCGATCTTGAGCAGGCGCAGCCGCAGGGTGGTGAACTCGGCCGTGGCGAGCGGCTGGGGCTTGGGAATGGCGTCACGCACCGTCAGCATGAGCCAGTAAGCGGCGGTGTGCAGCACGAGGCGGACCTGGTTGGCAAGCGCCGACCGGCAGCTGGTGCGGTCCGACGCGAGCTGGCCCTTGTGGAGCTTGATCAGGTTCTCCATCCACTCCCGTGGAAACGTCTGAACAGCAACCTATGGCGACACGGCA
>CAXUJE010000284.1:0-7314 GCA_964251035.1 uncultured Acetobacteraceae bacterium | reverse complement strand
GTGCGCCGGCCGCCGGACCCGACAAGGCCGTCACCAGCGGCGCCCGCCGCACCGCCGCCGCCCCCGCCCCGCCACCGTTGGACTGCATCAGCAGCAGCGGCGCCGCGATGCCGGCACCGTGCAGCCGCTCCTGCAGCCGTCCGACATAGTTGGCCACCGCGGGCATGACCCGGGCGTTCAGCACCGTCGCCAGCGACCGCTCGTACTCCCGCACCTCCGGCAGCACGTCGACCGACGCCGTGACCGCGACGCCCGGCAGCGCGGACCGCAGCAGCTCGGCAACCCGCCGCTCATGCGCTGGGTGGGCGAAGGAATGCAGCAGGCACACGGCGACCGCCGCCACCCCCATCGCCCGCAGCCGCTCCGCCGCCGCGGCGACGCTCGCCTCGTCCAGCGGGGTCAGCACGGCGCCGCCGGGGCCGACGCGCTCCTTCACCTCCAGCACGTGGCGCGGGGCCACGGGGCGGGGCGGCTTGACCCAGGCGTACAGGTTGGAGGCGCGTGGGATGTCCTGCCGCCCGATCTCCAGCACGTGGCGGAACCCGGCCGTGGTCACCAGCGCCGCCGGGGCGCCCTTGCCCTCCAGGATCAGGTTGGTCGCGACCGTCGTGCCGTGCAGCACCCGGCCGACATCGCCGGGCGCGCCGCCCGCGGCTTGCAGCGCCAGGCCGACGCCGGTGAGGAACGCCTCGGACGGGTCGAGCGGGGTGGAGGGCGTCTTGGCCCGCAGCACCCGGCCGGCCGCGTCCTGCACCGTGATGTCCGTAAAGGTGCCGCCGATATCGACCGCGACGACCAGGCCGCCGTCAGTCGAGGGCATCGACGTACTCCCGCCGGTGGAAGGCGCGGGAGGCCGGGCGGTCCCGGCGCCGGGCAGCGGTGGCGTCCGTATCCACCGTGCCGCCGCGGAGGGCCACGCCGTAGTGCTGGAGGGCAGCGGCCTCCGACACGAAGCCGTCCAGCACGTCGCCCAAGACCGCCTCGGCCGGCCGGTCGAACGGGTGGCCGTGGCCGCCGCCCCCACCGGTTTCCAGCAGCAGGACGTCGCCGCGCCGCAGCACGTTGCCGTCCGACAGCGGCGCCAGTTGGCGTTCGCCCGGCGTGCCCGGGTTCACCACGGCGCGGCCGGAGCCGCCGCCCATGCCGCCGGCCACCCCCCAGGGCGGATGCGCCACGCCGTCGATCCGCATGGCCAGCACCGCGTGGTCGGCAAGGATCTCGTACTCCCGCACCAGGCCGCACCCGCCGCGCTGCCGTCCCGGGCCGCCGCTGTCTTGGTTGATGCCGTAGCGCAGCAGCCGGACGGGGTAGCCCAGCTCCAGGAACTCGACCGGGTAGTTCTCCTGCGCCACGAAGTACACGGCGTCGATGCCGTCCCCCTCCGGACGCGCGCCGTAGCCGACGCCGACCCCGTCCGACATCAGGAAGGGCTGGCCGCCCGCCGTGCCGCGCAGCAGCAGGATGACGTAGGCCGAGTGCGCCGCCGGCGCCGCGCCGCCCGCCACGTTCACCAGCCCGTTCAGCGCCGCCAGCACCCGCATCATCGTCAGGCCGCGCAGGCCCAAGGGCGCGGGAAAGCGGGGCTGCAAGAGGGACCCCTCGCGCAGCCGCACTTCGTCCAGCGCGGCCGGGCCGCCGGCGTTGCACACCTGCGACGGGTCGCCGCCCAGGAAGAACAGGCCCAGCGCGGTGCCGGGCACGTGCGGGTTCATCAGGAAGTTGACCGGCCCCGCCGCCTGGTCGTCCGTCGCCGTGGCGTCCAGCACGAAACGGTCGTCGGGCGTCCGCGTCAGCGCGAAGCGGATGCGGAACGGCCCGCCGCCCTGGCCGTCCGCGTCGATCACGTCGGTGAAGCGGTGCGTGCCCGGCGCGAACACCTCGCGCAGGCGGCGGCGCACCACGGCCTCCGTCCGCGCCAGCAACTGGCGCAGCCCGTCGGCCAGCACGGGGCCGCCGAACCTTGCCGCGATCTCCTCCGTCCGCCGCACGCCGAGCGCCACGCTCGCCATCAGCGCGCTGGCGTCGCCGCGGCTTTGGGCGGGGTAGCGGGAGTTGCGGTGGAAGATGTCCAGCGCCGCGTCGTTCACCACGCCGGCCGTGATCAGCCGGGTGGGCGGGATGATGATGCCTTCCTGGAAGATGTCCGTCGCGTCCGGGCTGATGGAGCCGGGCCGCAGCCCGCCGATGTCGGCGAAGTGCGCCCAGCCCATGACGAAGGCGCAGAGGACGCCGCCATGGAACACCGGCGCCAGGAACACCTGGTCGTTGCTGTGCGACACGGCGCCCCCGGAGCCGTAGCAGTCGTTGAACCAGTAGAGGTCGCCGGGCTGCATGCCGGCGGCGGGGAAGCGCGCCAGCACCGGGGCGGCCACGTCGCCGAAGATCGGCACGTTGGAGCCGACGGCCAGGCGTCCCTCGGCGTCGAACAGGGCGGTGTAGAAGTCCTTCTTCTCCCGGATGAACGCGCTGATGGCGGTGCGCTCCAGCAGCGCCTCCATCTCGGCGTGCGCCGCGCGGATGGCGCCGCGGAGGATTTCGAGCGTGACCGGGTCGCATAAGACAGAGATGGCGGGGTGCTGGTCCATGGCGGACTCCATGCAAGCCGAGGGCCATGGAGCCTCCCGGTGGCATGGCCCTTGCTACCACCCCGCCATCCATGGGGAGGCAACGGGTCTTGGCCAAGCGGCAGATGCACCTCGGCGTGTTCGTGCTCGGCACCGGCAACCACATCGCCGGCTGGCGCTGGCCCGGCGCCTTCGACACCTTCCAAAGCCTGCCGGTGGTCCAGGAGATCGCGCGCATCGCCGAGCGCGGGCGGTTCGACCTGCTGTTCCTCGGCGACGGCCTCGCCGCCGACCCGACCCACCATCCCTCCTTCACCACGCGGCTTGAGCCGATCACCATGCTCGCGGCGCTCGCCGCGACCACGACGCATATCGGCCTCGGCGCCACCGCGTCCACCACCTACAACGAGCCGTTCACCGTCGCCCGCGCCTTCGCATCCCTGGACCACCTGAGCGCCGGGCGCGCGGCGTGGAACGCGGTCACGTCCTCCAGCCCGGACGCGGCCGGCAACTTCGGCCGCCAGCACCCGCCGCACAGCCAGCGGTACCAGGTCGCGGAGGAGTTCGTCGATGTCGTGCGCGGCCTGTGGGACTGCTGGGAGGACGACGCTATCGTCATCGACCGGGACACCGGGCAGTACATCGACCCGGCGAAGGTCCACCCGCTGGACCACAAGGGCGCGTTCTTCGAGGTGCGCGGGCCGCTGAACATCGGCCGCTGCCCGCAGGGGCGCCCGGTGATCCTCCAGGCCGGCGCCTCCGACCCCGGCCTGGCGCTGGCGGCGCGGACGGCGGACGTGGTGTTCGCGGTCGTGCAGGACATGGAGGAGGCGAAGGCGGCCTACGCCAACCTCAAGGCCCGCCTGCCCGGGTTCGGCCGCGACCCCGGCGCGCTGTCGGTCCTGCCCGGCGTCATGCCGATCCTGGGCGGCACGCAGGCGGAGGCGAAGCGCAAGCTGGACACGCTGCAAGGCTTCGTGACGCCGACCAACGCGCTCAAGATGCTGTCCACCCGGCTGGGGCAGGACATGTCGCGCTTCCCGCTGGACGCGCCCGTGCCCGACTTGCCGCTGCCCGACACGTCGCACGGCTTCGCCCGCGCCATGCTGGCCAAGGCCCGGCGGGACGGCATGACGCTGCGCGACCTGTATGACCTGACCGCCGCCGCCCGGGGCCATTGGGTGCTGTGCGGCACGCCGGAGACGGTGGCGGACACGCTGGAGCAATGGTTCACCGAGGGCGCCGCCGACGGGTTCAACATCCTGCCAGCCTATTTCCCGGACGCGCTCACCGAGTTCGTCGATCAGGTCGTGCCGATCCTGCAAGGGCGCAGCCTGTTCCGGCGCGACTACGCAAGCACGACGCTGCGCGGGCACCTCGGGCTGGACCGGCCTGCACCGGTCGCGCGGATGGCATCCGTCTGAGGGCGTCCGCCGTCGTGCTCCAGCCGCGGGCCGAGCCTGCGGCGATGCCGATGGGCGCGCGAGGGCGGCCGGCTCAGGCCTTCTTGATGTTGTAGAACACGGGGAAGCTGTTGAGCATTCCGGAGAGCGTGCGCCTGTAGGCGAACGGCTGGTTGTACGCCCCCAGCGGCACGTAGGGCACGTCCTCGAAGCATTGCAGCTGCAGCGCGCGGGTGATGCGCCTCTGCTCGTCGGCCGTGGCCGCGTCCAGGAACTGGCTGCGCAGCTCCTCCAGCCGGGCGGACTCCGGCCAGCCGAACGTGCCGGCCCGGCCGATGCCGCGGGTATAGGACTGCGTCGCGGGCGTCACCGCGATGATGCCGGGGATGTTGTTGCACCACACGCTCCAGCCGCCCTTGTCCAGCCCTTCCTTGTTGGACAGGCGCGGCGCCACCGTGCCCCAGTCCGACGCCTGGTAATCCAGGTTGATGCCGACCCGGCGGAACATGTCGGCGGCGATCTCGCTGAACGCGTTCAGCGACGGCAGGTCGGTCGGCACGACGAACACGACGCGCTCGCCCTTGTAGCCGGCGGCCTGGAGGTTGGCCTTCACCTTCTCGTAATCGGGCGCGCCGTCCATCACGTCGAGGCCCGCGTCGGTGGAGAACGGGCCGCCGGGCACGAAGAAGCCGCAGCGGTCGTTCCACAGGCTCCGGTCATCGCCCATGACGGCGTTCATGTAGTCGGACTGCCTGATGCCGGGAAAGAAGGCGCGGCGGATCGCCGGGTTGTCGAACGGCGGCTGCAGGTGGTTGAAGCGGATCATGCTCATGAAGCCGCCATGCTCCTTCGGCTCCACCACGAGGTTGCGGTCCCGCCGCAGCAGGGACAGCAGGTCGGCGGTCGGCTGCTCCCACCAATCGACCTCGCCGCGCTGCAGGGCGGCTGCGGCGGTGGCGGCGTCGGGGATGGTGTGCCACTCGACCCGGTCAATGTAGACCCGCTTCGGCCCGGCGGCGAAGGACGGGACGCCGCCCGGCCGCGGTGTGTAGCCGTCGAACTTCTCGTATACGGCGCGCGAGCCGGCGACGCGCTCGCCGGCCATGAAGCGGAACGGGCCGCTCCCCACCATCTCCGTCACCTGCACGTTGGGCGGCGTCCTGGCCAGGCGCTCCGGCATCACCGGGCAATAGGAGGATGGCTTGGCGAGTGCTGTCGTAAGCAGCGGGAACGGCTTCTTCAATCGGAACCGGATCACCCGGTCGGACGGCGCCGACAGCTCGTCCGTGACGGCGCGGACGTTCTGGCCGAATGGGTCGTTGCGGCTCCAGCGCTCGATGCTGGCCACCGCGTCGCGGGCCAGCACGGGCGTGCCGTCGTGGAAGGCCAGGCCCTCCCGCAGCGTCATTGTCCATGTCTTGCCGTCATCCTCGGTCACGTGGCCGTCCACCATCTGCGGCTGCGGCTGCAACCCGTCGTCGAGACCGTAGAGCTGGTCGAACACCAGGAAGCCGTGGTTGCGCGTGACCAGGGCCGTGTTGAACACCGGGTCCAGCAGCGCCAGGTCGGCCTGCGGCACGAAATGCACCGTGACCTTGTCCTTTGCGGCGGCGAGGCCCGGCGTCGCAAGCCCCGCCACGGCGCCGGCCGCGGAGGTCAGGAGCTGGCGGCGCTTCATAGGGTGGGCGGCCGGCGGCCGGCCCAGGGCCGTGCCTGCTCGAAGGCGTAGGAGGCCTGCAGCACGCCGAGATCGTCGAACCGGGGCGCCACGATCTGCAGCCCGACCGGCAGGCCCGCCGGGTTGCATCCGCAAGGAATGCTGACCGCCGGGTTCCCCGCCCAGTTGAACGGGTAGGAGAACTGCGTCCAGGCCAGCCCGTCCCACGGGTGCTGCGGCCAGTGCGGCGGCCGCAGCAGCTCCGCCGGGAACGCCGCCGTGCTGACGACGGGGGTCAGCAGGAAGTCCCACTCGGTGAAGAGTTCATGGATCATCCGGCCGTAGGCGAAGCGCCGCTCGCGCATGGCCATGAAGTCCGACACCTTGACGTCCTTCGGCGTCTTGATCATGGCGACGAAGCTGGGATCGAGCTTGTCCTCCCATTCCGGCAGGTCGCGCAGCCGGACGGAGAACACGGTCGGCCAGAAGAAATCGAACAGCTCCGAACCGAGCTTACCCCAGGCGGGCGTCACCGGCTCCACCGCGGCGTCCAGCTCGGTGAAGGCCTGACCATGGCGTTCAGCGCCGGCTCCTGCCGGCCGATGTGGCGCAGGATTGCCTCAACCGCCTCCACCGGCGAGAGCGCCTTGGCGCGGTACTGCGCGAGGAGGTCGGTGGCCGGGTGGAAACCGATGTCCGCGTCCGTCATACCGTCGTCCTTCCGGGAACCAGGAACTGGGTTGTTTCCGCGGCGGCGGCGATGCCGTCCCAGTTGTAGCGCATCGGCACCATGCGGCAGGCGCTCCACGGCGCGTTCTGGTCGGCGTAGTGGGGACTGCCGGGGTGGCCCGACGCGCCGTGGAACACCACCCAGCGACTGTTCTCCCAATCGCCCACGTCGAACACGTAACGGGACAGCGCGCCATAGGTCGCGGCCGGCCCGGCGGAGGGCACCAGCCCAGTGGCCAGCACCGTGTCACCGTCGCCGCCCACCGGCAGCGACGGCGGGTCGAGCAGCGCGGCCACACCAGGCATCATCGCCGAGAGCGGATGGCGGAAGCGGGGCTGGTGGACCATGCCCCAGGGCTGCGGCGCCAGGCCGGATGCGGCCTCCGCCAGTGCTGCGGCCGTGACGTCCGCCCAAGTCCATCCGCCCAGCAGCGAGGCGTCGTCCTCGCGCAACAGCGTCGGCAACGTCCACCACAACTGGCTGTCGGGCAGGACCGGCGGCGGCACCTCGTTCCAGGGATGGCGGGCCGCCGCCGAGAGGCCGCTGCGGCGGGCCAGGATCGCGGTCATCGCGCGGCGCAGGGCGTTGTAGCTGCCGGCCGCCACCGAGCCGGCGTCCATCCTGCCGTCCCATTCCAGCACGGCGCGCCGCAGCGCCGCGGCGTTGGCCTTCGCCGGTTCCGGCAGGGCCGCGAGCGCCGCTTGGAAGAGCGGGGCGTTGGGCGACAGCGTGTCCGCGTGTAGGGCGGCGGCGTCGCCCACCTGGAACGGCGGCAGGGCGTCGATCCGCGCCGCGATGCGCGCGGCGCGGTACGGCGGGTGGCAGTCGGTGCAGAGATACTCGGCGCCCCCGTCGGCCACCACGCGGTTGTTCGCGGTGACGATCACGCCACCGGGCGGGTCGATGACCTGCGGCATGTCCTCCTGCGCGATCCATCCCCGCCACTCCCCCTCCCCCGTC
>CAXUJE010000283.1:0-7318 GCA_964251035.1 uncultured Acetobacteraceae bacterium | reverse complement strand
CAGCTTGCCAAGTGACATGGCCGCGGCACGCCAGCGCACGCCCGCTGGTGGCGGCTGGTCCAGGCACGGCGACGATCAGCTTGTTCCATGGCACACTCCTTGGATAGACAAGGACGGTTTATGCCCTGTCGTCTCCGGGCAGAAGGCGGGGCGCAGCCAGGAAGCGGCTGATCCACCGTCCGACGCGGGCAGCCTTGCCCGTCGAGGTTCTCCGAGGCGAGCCAGCCCTCGTAGCCCGCCCGCAGGCCTGGCCACTTGGCGTCGGTGATCGAGAGCCACGCCGTGTTCCTGCCGTTGCACCGTCCTCGTTGACCTCGCCCGCGGCGGCGACCAGATCGATCCGGGTTCAGCGCGCTGGGCTGGTCGGTGTGAACAAGTTGATCAAGTTGCCATCGGGATCACGGAACAGCATCGAGCGGTTGCCCCACGGCTGATCTGTCGGTTCCTGGACCAGCTTCACAAGGCTGGCCTTTAAGCGCGAACGCTCGGCATCGACATCATCGACCTGGAACTCCAGGACCGCGGACCGGTTTGCTCCCGCAGACAGCGCGCCGGCATTGGACACGTCCACCGATCTCTGGCTGCAGATCGCCAGGGTGCTGCTTCCGGGCGTCCGCAACTCGACGAAGTCGGCGTTCCCGGCCGGGACGATGCCCGTGACCTCTTGGTAGAACGCCGCCAACGCTGGAACATCCTTGGTGACGAGCCGAACCGATGACAGCTTCATTGGTGCCAATACCTTCAGCGTTGCCGTTTGAATGCCTATGGGCGATACTGCCCCGTATCTGTAGAACGCTACGGTGCAGTATCGCATTAGTCAAGCGTGAAGGCGGTGATGTGTCCGGCCCAGCTCCTGAAACCAATGACAAGCGGGTTCAACGGTCAAAGAGTGCCGTGCTTAAGGAGACCTACCGGCTGCTCTCGGAAGGGGGCATCGGCGGCGTCAGCATGGACGAGGTGTCGCGGCGGTCGGGAGTATCCAAGACCACCATCTACCGGCACTGGTCGTCCCGCACCG
The DNA here is from genome assembly GCA_964251035.1 of uncultured Acetobacteraceae bacterium. Taxonomy (GTDB): domain Bacteria; phylum Pseudomonadota; class Alphaproteobacteria; order Acetobacterales; family Acetobacteraceae; genus CAHJXG01. The sequence goes on along the minus strand of CAXUJE010000283.1, from coordinate 6,300 downwards.
CTTTGCTGCTCGACGCCTGCTCGAAAATCGGGACCAGGCCGGAGGCCCCTGATACGGGGAGCTTCAAGGGTGACGTCACCACGCTGACCGCCTACCTTGCCCACGAACTGCGCTCAGCCCGCTGGCCGGTCGTGCTGCCATCGATCATGGACGCTGCGGAGCGGGATCCTGACCTAGCCCAGCTCCACGCCAGGCTCCATGCTGACTTGATGGCCCCGTTCCTCGCAGTCGCCGAACGCGCAAAGCGGCGAGGGGAACTGGTATCGGGCCATGAAGCATCGGACGTGGCCGCTGCGATCGTCGGGCCATTCTTCTATCGACGTTGGTTCTCCAGGGAGCCAATCGACGACCAGTTCGTGACGAGCGTGGTTGACAGCATCGTCAGCCGAACGAAGCGTAAAAAGCCGCGTTCTGGATAGAGCCGATCGCGCCGCACAATCAATTGGTTCGCCGGGATTTAGCCGGCCCAGAAGCGCGCAGCCGTCACATCGGAGGGATGTTGCGTGCTTCATCACGCGAACGGGGCCACTGGACCGAACAGGTGAGAATTGGACAAAGCTGTACTCCGATCTGGGCACCCATGCTGTTCGGGAGGGCTACTTTACTGCTGCGCGCACGGCACGGAACCCGGCGCGCACCTCGTCGACGAAGATCGCCGGCTGCTCGAATGCCGCGAAGTGGCCGCCGCGGGCGACCTCGCGCCAGTGGACAATGCGCTTGAACCGCCGCCCGGCCCAGCGTCGGGATGGGCCGCCGATGTCCCTGGGCGACTGGCTGAACGCGACCGGTAGCTCGACGGGGGCCACGTGCGTTCCCGCACGCGCAACCTTCCAGTAAAGACGCGCCGAGGATGCGGCCGTGTTCGTGATCCAGTAGAGCATGATGTTGTCGAGCATCTCGTCCATCGAGAACAGCGTCTCGGGGCCACTCTCGTGGTCGGCCCAGTCGCAATATTTTTCGTAAATCCACGCCGCCTGTCCCGCCGGGGAGTCCCCCAGGCCGTAGCCGACCGTCTGCGGCCGGGTGCCCTGTTCCTTCATGTAGCCGGACAGCTCGCGCTCAAACCGGATCATGCGGGCGAGCAGCATTTGTTCGTAGGGGTCGGCATCGGCCTTTTCGGCATCGGTCGGCTGCCACGCATGTCCGTTGAGGTGGATGCCGATGCAGCCCGCAGGCGCGCGGCTGGCGAGGGTGGAGGTGACCTGAGCACCCCAGTCTCCACCCTGCGCCGCCCAGCGGTCGCGGTAGCCGAGCCGGTGCATCAGCTCGCTCCAGGCGCCAGCGATGCGGGCGAGGCTCCAACCCGTTTCGGCCGGCTTGCCGGAAAACCCGTAACCCCGGCAGCGAGGGAAGGACGAGGTGCAGCGCGTCGACCGGGTCGCCCCCGTGCGCGCGCGGGTCGGTGAGCGGTCCCACGACCTTGTGGAACTCGATCACCGACCCCGGCCAGCCATGCGTCATGACGACGGGCAGCGCGCCGGGTTCGGGCGAGCGGATGTGGAAGAGATGGATGCCGAGCCCGTCGATTTCCGTCCGCAACGGATTCCAGCCGTTCAGCATCGACTCGCAGCGGCGCCAGTCGTAGCGCTCGCGCCAGTAGGCGCAGAGCGCCTGGACGCCAGCGAGGCGCGCGCCCTGCGAGCCGTCGCCAACGGGTTCCCGCTCGGGCCATCGTGTGGCGGCGAGGCGCGCGTGCAGGTCGTCGAGTGCGCGATCAGGGATCGCGATGGGCGCCGACCGGAGCAGCCCGCTCATCGTGCGTCCCGGTTCCGGCCAAGGCCGGCGCCTGCAGGCCGGGAGCCGCCGAGCATCAGCGCGACGCCGCATAGGGCGATGCCCGCCGCTACGGCCTTCACCCACGTCAGCGGCTCGTGCAGCAGCAGCGCGGACAGGACGAGCGCGATGACGGGCGCGGCGTAGTTGAAGGTGTTGGCGAGCGTGGACGAAAGGCGGTGGTTGAGCGCGATGAACACGGCATAGCCGACCAGCGTGCTGGCAACGATCATGAACGCGAGCGAACCCCAGGCCCGCAGCGGGACATGCGCGTAGTCCGTTCCGGTCAGCAATCCGCTGGACAGGGACACCAGCACGAGCAGCAGGCCCGCGGCGGCCAGTTGCGTGGCCAGGGCGACCAGCGGGTCCTCCGGCAGGGTCAGCCGATTGGCGAGCAGCGATCCGCCCGCCCAGGCCGCGGAGGCCACAAGCGTGAGCACCGCGCCCACGGCCTTGAAGCCGGCGCCTTCGGCCGAACTCCATCCCATGAGCGCAAGCCCGGCGAACCCGACGCACACCCCCACCAACTGCCGCCCGCCGAGCGGCTGCCGGAGCAAACCCCACGCGAACAAGGCGAGGAATAGGGGCGGCGCGGAGCCGAACACCGAGGCGACGCCTGCGGGCAGGAAATGCGTGCCCCAGATTGACAGCGTCTGCTCGCAGACCAGCATGATCACGCCGAGCAGCCCGGCCTGCGCGATCTGGCGTGCTGAGGCAGGGTGGGTGTGCAAACGCCAGGCGGCGAAGGGCAGCAACAGGATCCCGGCGACTGCGAACCGCAGGGTCGCGACCATCACGGGATGCATCGCGTCGCCGCTCACCTTGAAGGCGAGGAAGTTCGTGCCGTTGTAGGACCACTGGTAGCCGACTGCGAGCACGACCAGCCCTCGGTCTGTGCTCCAGCCGCCCCCGGCGGTCCGGCCGCGGATCACGCCTTCCATCCGGCCCGTTCCAGCCGGGTGAGGAAGCTTGCGATCTCCTGGGCTGCCTGATCTGGGTGCTCGTGGTGCAGGAAGTGGCCAGCGTCGGGAAATGGCTGGAAGTCAAGGTCGGTGAAGAACTCCCCTAGCCGGCCGGTCCAGGCGATGTCGAGCGTCTTGTCGCACTCAGTCCAGCGCACGCAGGTTGGCAGCGGGATCGGAGGTGGCGGCGGTCCTCCGGCGGCTTCCCGGGCACGTAGTTCGGCGACCGTGCGGTAGTACTGGAAGCCGCCTTCCAGGTTGCCAGGCTTCTCGAAGTTGGCGACGAAGGCGTCGACCGTCGCCGTGTCGAACGCACCCTTGCGGTGCGACCAGAGGTCGAGGAAATGGGTAATGAATAGCCGCACGCCGTCCGGTGACGACCGGAGCAGCCGGGGCGCGAGGTCGCTCTGGTTGAAGAAGGTATGCCAGACATGGCGCAGGTGGTCTGGCCGGTAGAACCGGTCGCCGATGCCGGGATGAACGAAATTGAAGAAAAACAAGCCGGCAACCAGGTCCGGCGATGGCGCGCGAGGACCTGGGCCACAGATGCGCCGACATCGTGCGCGACGACGCCCACGGGACCGATGCCGAACGCCCGGATCAGCGCCGCCAGATCGGTCGCCTGGTCGGTGGGACCGAATGCGCCGCCAGGCTTGTCGCTGTCGCCGAAGCCGCGCAAGTCAGGCGCGATCAGCTCGAAACGATTGGCGAGTCGAGTCATTGCTGGCTCCCACGTGAACCAGAACTCGGGCCAGCCGTGCAGTAGCAGCAGCGGGCGGCCGCTTCCGGCGCGCGCGACGTGCAGCCGCGCGCCGTTCACCTCCAAGGTGGAATGCGTGATCACTGCGCGCCGCTTTTGGTGGCGGCCGTCACGTTCTTCAGGGCCCAGGCAGCCACCTGCGCGTCGCCTCTCGCCGACTCCGCGTCCCGAACCGGCGGCAAGCCGAACATCCGGCCGTACTCCCGAGTGAACTGCGTCACGCTCTCGTAGCCGACCGAGAGCGCCGCCCGGCTCGCCGAGGCACCCTCCGACATCATCAGCCGCCGCGCCTCGATCAGACGCAACTGCTTCTGGAACTGCAGCGGCGAGAGGGAGGTCACGGCGTGGAAGTGCCGGTGGAACGAGGACGGGCTCATCCCGGCCGCAGCCGCCAGGCGCTCCACGGGCAACGGCCGCACGAACTCGGCCCGGAGCAAAGCGACCGCGCGCGCCACACGCTGCGCGTGGTCCCCTGGCCAGCCGAGGCGCCGTATCGCTGCCCCGTGCCGGCCGGCCAGGAGCCAGTAGTGCAGTTCGCGCACTAGGATCGCATGCAGCACCGGCTCCGCGGCCGGACGGTCAAGCAGTCGCATCAGCCGCAGCGCCACGTCGGCGACGTCGGCATCCGTCGGTTCGACCCGCACTGAAGGGCCCCCGGCGACGAGCCCGGCCTTCATCTGCAGTGCCATGTCGGCGACGACGGCCGGATCAAGCTCCAGGACAAGCGAGAGGTAGGGTGCGTCGAGGCTCGCCCGCGTGATCTGGCTCACGGTCGGCACGTCCGCCGTGATCAGCAGCGAGTCGCCGGCGGCGAACGCCAAGGCCTGCGTTCCCATCGAGACCTGCTTGCCCCCCCTGCAGGACGAGGCAGACGAGCGGCCGGGAGATCGCGTGGATCAGGCCGCCCGGCGACGTGGCGCGTACCGTGGCCAGCCCCGGGACCGGGATCTGCGCGAGGCCGTCAGGGTCGGCATGAACCTGCGTGTATCGGCGGACGGCGTCGAGAAGCGTGTTCGTCATGGCACCACCCTAGCCTGCCGCCGCCTGCGTCGCACGCTGTCTTGGCAGGATCAGGCAAGGAACGTCGAGTTTCTGGCAAGGCGGGCGGACTCTTCTGCCCAACATGGGACAGGCCACACCGAAGGAACTGGATCATGACCAAGATTGCCCTCGTCACCGGCGCCAGCCGCGGGCTCGGCCGCAACACGGCGCTGAGCATCGCCCGCCATGGCGGCGACGTCGTGCTCACCTACCAGAGCCGTGAGGAAGACGCGCAGGCCGCCGTCGCCGAGATCGCGGCCATGGGCCGCAAGGCGGTCGCCTTTCAACTTGATACCGGCAATGTCGCCGGCTTCACACCGTTTGCCGACCGGCTGCGGACGGCGCTGCGCGAGACCTGGCAGCGCGACACGTTCGACCACCTGGTGAACAACGCCGGCCGCGGCATCGCGGTCAACACGGTGGCGCCCGGCGCGATCGAGACCGACTTCGGCGGCGGCGGGGTCCGAGACAACCCGGAGGTCAACAAGCTGTTCGCTGACATGACTGCACTCGGCCGCGCCGGACTGCCGGACGACATCGGTCCGATGATCGCAAGCCTGCTGTCGGAGGACAATCGGTGGGTCAATGCGCAGCGGATCGAAGTGTCCGGCGGCCAAGGCATCTGAAGTCTGACGGCGTGCAATGACGGGCGGTCCGACGCACAATTAAGGCCCGTTTCAGCGTACATGGGGTAGGTTCGGGATACGTGAAACTGGGATTGCCCCGGTGCGATGGACCGTTGAGGGGCGGGGGTGAGCATGGATGGTAAACGTTTCGACGCCATCATCATCGGCGCCGGCCAGGCGGGACCGCCTCTCGCAGGCAGGCTGACCGCAGCCGGCATGACGGTCGCGATCATCGAACGCTCGCGCGTCGGGGGCACTTGCGTCAACACAGGCTGCACTCCGACGAAAGCCCTCGTAGCGAGCGCGTATGCCGCCCATCTCGCGCGTCGCGCCTGCGAGTACGGCATCTCCATCGCCGGGCCGGTGAGCATCGACATGGCCGCCGTGAAGGCGCGCAAAGATGCAATTGTGCGTGCTTCGCGAACCGGCAACGAAACGTGGCTGGAAAGCATGGAGCGCTGCACCCTGATGCGGGGCCATGCGCGCTTCACCGGCCCTGACACCGTGCGCGTCGGCGGCACGCTGCTGTCGGCCGCCCGCATTTTCGTAAACGTCGGTGGACGGGCGCTGATTCCCGACATGCCCGGCATCGACCAGGTGCCGGTGCTGACCAACACGAGCCTCCTCGACCTCGACACCATCCCGTCTCACCTCGTGGTGGTGGGCGGCAGCTACATCGGGCTGGAGTTTGCCCAGGTGTTCCGTCGTTTTGGTGCGGCCGTGACCGTGATTGAACGAGGACCACGCCTGATCGGCCGGGAAGACCCGGACGTGTCGGCTGCCGTGCAGGACATCTTGGAAGCCGAAGGCGTCACCGTCAGGTGCGGCGCCGACTGCATCCGCTTCGCGCCGTACGGCGCCGACGTGGCGGCAGGAGTGACTTGCGCGTCCGGCCTGCCGGAGGTGGTCGGCTCGCACGTACTGCTAGCCGCAGGGCGGCAGCCGAACACGGATGACCTTGGCCTGGAAGTCGCGGGGGTAGCTACCGGCGAGCGCGGCTTCATCACTGTGGACGACGAGCTGCGGACCAGCAACCCAAACATCTGGGCGTTGGGCGACTGCAACGGCCGGGGTGCCTTCACGCACACGGCCTACAACGATTTTGAGATCATTGCCGCCAACCTGCTCGACGGAGCGT
>CAXUJE010000282.1:1637-7326 GCA_964251035.1 uncultured Acetobacteraceae bacterium | reverse complement strand
CCCCGGACGGTTCCCCGCACCACGGCCCGCCGCGCCCACGCATCGACCACGAAATCCCCGCCCGGCAGCCCTGGTCCGGCGTCATTCGGACGAGGGAGCGGCTGCGGCTGGTGGACACCCACGGGCAGCAGGCCATCGATACCCTGTTCTACAACGCCCACGACCACGCCGAGCGCTACAGCGCCCAGGACACCCTGCGCTGCCAGGGAAGCGCCTACGTCACGACAGGCACCCGGATCATGTCCAACGAGGGCCGGGTGATGCTGACCGTGACCGCCGACGACTGCGGGCGGCACGACACCTCGGCCGGCGCCTGCTCCTGCGAAAGCAACAGCGTCCGCTTCGGCCACGACACGAGGTTCCAGCACGCCTGCCGCGACAACTTCTGCCTGGAGCTGTCGCGCCACGGCATGACCAAGCGCGACATCGTGCCCAACCTGAACTTCTTCATGAACGTGCCGGTGGCGCCGAACGGAGACTTGGTGGTGGCGGACGGGGTTTCGGCGCCGGGTTCGGCGGTGGAGATGGTGGCGGCGATGGACGTGCTGTGCGTCATCTCCAACTGCCCGCAGGTCAACAATCCCTGCAACGGCTACCATCCGACGCCGGTACGGGTGCAGGTGTTCCCGGCCGGGGCCGAGTAGCCGCCGGGCGCCTCGTGGCCCGTGGTGGTAGTGTCCCTCCCCTTCGGCGGCGGTGATCGGCGTGGCGGCGATAGCTTGGACGGCTGCGGCGAGGGCGCCGGGGTCGTCCCACGCCACGGCGTCCGGCCCGGCCTTGAAGGCGCGCATCCACCCGTTGGCGTCCACCAGCACCCTGGACCCAGCGAGCCTGTCCGGAGACTGGCCCGTGACCGCGGCCAGGGCGCCCCAGGCTGCCGGGTCGGACGCGGCGCAGGCGGACGGCCTCGGGCGCGTCCCGCATCAGCGCCGGCGCCAGCCGGTAGCGGTTGGCCGCGGCAAAGGCGAACAGCCCGCCGACCCAGGCGCCGGCCGCCAAAAGGTGCAGGAGGCCGGCGAGCAGCAACAGATTTGGGCCGCCCTCCATCGACAGGGCGTGGCCGTGCCCGGATCGCAGGAGCAAGGCCGCGGCCGAAGCGGCCAGGAACTGCGCCAGCAGGACGTGCCCGGACACCGTGCGCTCCGGTACGGCCGGCACGGCGGCCAGCGCTCGGCGCCCATCGTATCCCACGTCGGCCAGGTCGGCGGATTGCAGCAGGCCCCAGGCCGGCAGCAGGACCGCCGCGGCCATCAAGCTGCCCCGCGCCAGGCTGTCCAGCGAGCCCGCGGTTTCCAATGCCTGCGGCGCCTGCACCGCGACCTTCGGCAGCACAACGGCGCGGAACACCGCCCAGCACCTGCGCCAAACCAGCGTCCTCGCCGGACTGGTCCTTGTCGTCCGCGAGCGTCACGGCGTTGCGCTGCTGCGGCAGCATCTCGCCCACGATCTTCAAACCGACCGTGTGGTTGCAGCGCTCCATCTCCGACATCAGCGCCTCGCCCCACAGGTGGCGGGCGGAGAACTGTGCGCCATGGTGCCCCAGACTGCCTGGTTGGCCTGCGCCGTCAGGTACTTGCCGACCAGCCCGGAGGAGTTCGCCAGCCCCTGCGGGAACCGGCCGGTCGCGGAGTTCAGCAGCAGTCGCGGCGTCTCGATCGCGTAGCCGGCCATCACCACGCTGCGCGCGCTGGAGCCGCCACTGGCCCTCCCGGTGGTGATGCACGCCCGTGGCCAGCCCGTCCGTCCCGACCTCAACCCGCCCCACCATTGCGAGGTCGCGGATTTCGGCGCCCTCGGCGATGGCCTGGAGAATCCAGGTGACGAGCGCTCTGCTTCGCATTGGTGGAGCAGCCCAGGACGCAGAAGCCGCGGTACACGCAAGGGAGCGCTTTGCCGCGCGGAGCGGAGACCGTGGCGAGCGGCGTTTCCGTCCAGGAAATGTCCACGGCCTCGCAGCCCCGCGCCAGCATCGCCGGGGCGCGCTCCTCTGCGACTTCCGATGGCCTGCGAAGCCCGCCAAATAACATGCCAAGCAATGCTCGACCTGGAGCGTGTCCGGCACCTTCGCGCCTGCCCCTGACGCGCGTTGACGCGGAATTGAACGGCCCCGCAACCGCCGAGGCGGCGCCGTCCAACCCTTTGGATTGACCCTGTGTCTACTGTCCGCCGCCACCGTTGCCGTTTGCCGACGGCGCGCGAGGGTTCTGGGTGTTCCCCGATCCAGACGGCCCCATTTCATCTTGGCCGTAGCCGATGGCTGAGCTCCCGGGCCCGACGTTTCGGGAGAAGGCACTGGTCCTGATAGGACGCGCCGCGCGATTGCGAGTGGCCCCCACCTGCACTGTCGTGGAGGTTCCACCACCATAAGCGGTCTGAGCGCCGGTCGGGCCGCCGGCCTCCTGTGCAGATGCGAACGTCGGTGACACGAAAAGCGCGATCGCCGTCACGAAAATGAGTTTACCCATTTTTTCCTCCTGACATGAGCATGTTACGGGTTCAGCAAAGTGCGACGCTCACACACGCACTTTGCGCATATATGCTAGACCTGATCAAAGTACCGCGTCAAACTAATTTACAATATTTTCATCTTCTATTTTGTGGCATGCAATGTTGTCTTTCCCCAGCAATACCGAGGCAGACCCAATAGAGTAATTGCTCAACCCGGGTAGGAGGCAGTCTACCCGCGTAGGATTGCCTAGAAGGCACCCAAGCCGCGGCGCGTGGCGGTTTCGAGAACGGAGCACGTACCCGCATGCTGGCCAGCACACTGGATCAACCTACCCCAAAAACCAACCAGCAGCCTGTCGGATTGATGGATTGGAAGGTGACGGATGTCACCCTTTGGTGCGGAGACTTGGTTGGTTGGGACGGATCGCGCTGTTCTCAGCGTGGCCATCCGCTTGCAGTTGTAGGCCAGGGTGACGAGGGTTCACCCGGTTGCTGCCTTGCCGATGCCGCGCAGTGAGAAACGGCGGAACCCGATGGCGCTTTCGATGATGCCGAACACCGGTTCGACGGCCTGCTTGCGCTTCTTGTAGAAAGCCTTGTCATCGTCGGTCTCCAGCTTGGCCGTCATGGCAATGCGCCAGGGTTCGGTGATCCGCCGCGGTGTCTCGGCGGCGGACGGAAGTCGTAGGGCCGGTGCGGCTGGGTGCGCCCAGTGGCCACGAATGGCTCGGCGCCCTGTGCTTGCAGGGCCTCGACGGCCGGGCCGCTTGCGCAAGCGGTGTCAGCCAGCACCCGTTCTGGCAGCCCGGCTGTGCCCTGCATGCCCAGAATGGTTTTGGCGAAGCTTGGCGCATCGGCTGAGGTGGCGACCCGGTTAGTCGCCAGGATGAGTTGTGCGCCGTCGGCGCAGACCACGCCTGCGCGTTGTCGGCCTGGCGGTATCCATGCACGTCGGGTCGGCGCATCCGGTCGGGATGCAATAGGCCTCGGCCCGCGCGGCGCCGAGCATGGCTTCGGGCGCCATGGACCGCTACGACTTGCCGCCGGGCAGGACGGAGGCCAGAATCTCCTTGGCGCTGTTCACCAGCACGCTGCCCTCTTCCGGGTCGCCCTTCAACAGGGTGGAGGTGAACGCGCGGGCCTGCGCGAGCGTGATGTGCGGCGGCAGCGGCGGCACGTTGGGGTCGGTCCGGATCTCCAGCACTACGGGCCGGTCGGACGCCAGCGCCTCGTCCCAGGCCGGGCCGACGCGGTCGGGGTCGTCCACGTAGATGCCGCGCAGCCCGATCAGCTCGGCGAACTTGTGGTAGGGCACGTCGGGCAACTGCTGCGAGGCCTCGAACTTCGGGTCGCCGTTCATCACCCGTTGTTCCCACGTCACCTGGTTCAGGTCCTGGTTGTTCATCACCATGCAGATCCAGGTCGGGTTCGCCCACGCCTTCCAGTACTTCTGCACCGTGATCAGCTCGGCCATGTTGTTCATCTGCATGGCGCCGTCGCCGACCATGGCGATCACCGGGCGGTCGGGATGGGCGATCTTGGCGGCGATGGCGTAGGGCACGGCGGCGCCCATGGAGGCCAGACCGCCGGACAGAGACGCCATCATGCCGTGGCGCATCTTGATGTCGCGCGCATACCAGTTGGCGCAGGAGCCGCTGTCGCTGGTCAGGATCACCCGGTCCGGCAGGCGCGGCGACAGCTCGTAGAACGGGCGCTGCGGGTTGACCGGGCTGGCCGAGTGCATGGCGCGGTCGTGGATGGTCTCCTGCCAGTCCTCGTTCCAGCCGGCGATGCGCTCGCGCCAGGCATTGTCGGCACGGGGCTGCAGCATCGGCAGCAGCAGGCGCAACGTTTCGGCGGCATCGCCGACCAGCGGCACCTCCATCGGATAGCGCAGGCTGAGCATGTCGGCCTTGATGTCGATCTGCACGCCGCGGGCGCTGCCTTCCTTGGGCAGGAACTCCGAGTACGGGAAGCCCGACCCCACCATCAGCAGGGTGTCGCACTCCGTCATCAGGTTCCAGCTCGGCTTGGTGCCCAAGAGGCCGATGCAGCCCGTGACCCACGGCAGGTCGTCCGGCAGCGCCGCCTTGCCCAGCAGCGCCTTGGCGCAGCCGGCGCCCAGCCGGTCGGCCACGGCGATGACCTCGGGCGCAGCACCCAGCGTGCCGGCGCCCACCAGCATGGCCACCTTCTTGCCCGCGTTCAGCACGTCGGCCGCGCGCCGCAAATCGGCCTCGTACGGCACCACCTTGGGCGCGGTGTAGCCGACGCCCGAATGGGTCGCGCCGTGCTTGCGCGGCGGCTCCTCATACGGCTCCTCCTGCAAGTCGTTGGGAAGGATCAAGGCCGTCACCCGCCGCTCGCTGACCGCGATGCGCACGGCGCGGTCCACGAGGTGGCGCACCTGCGCCGGCACCATCGCCTGCTGCACAAAGGCGCCCGCCACGTCCTTGAACATGCTGACCAGGTCCAGCTCCTGCTGGTAATGCGCGCCGACCGCCGTGCGCGCCTGCTGCCCGACGATGGCCAGCACCGGCATGTGGTCCAGACGCGCGTCGTACAGCCCGGTGATCAGATGCGACGCGCCGGGGCCGGACGTGGCGAGGCAGACGCCCAGCTCGCCGGTGAACTTGGCGTGGGCGGACGCCATGAACGCCGCCATCTCCTCGTGCCGGACCTGGACGAAGTCGATCTTGTCCGTGCCGAAGCGGTTGAGCGCGCCCAGCAGGCCGTTGATGCCGTCGCCGGGATAGCCGAACACGCGGCGCACGCCCCATTGGTACAGGCGGTCCCAGAAGAAGTCGCTGACGGTTGTGCTCATCTCGCTTCACCTGTTATTCTGCGCGGCGCACGGCCAGGTTGGAGGGGGTCAGTCATGTTCGGGCGGCACGTCACGCCGGCGTGACGGCCGCCCCTCACAGGGCCAGTGACGCCCGGCGCGGCACACGGTTTCCGGCCCAGTGCCTTCTCGACATCCTTTCGACGAAGGAATGCGGCCGAGGCGCCGCCGTCCGCTCAGGCTTCGTCGGGCGGGGCGTCGTCCGTGGCGAACTCGATCCCGGCATAAAGCTCGGCGAGCGGCAGATCGACCCCGATCTCCGGCATGGCCAGCACGGCATCGCCCGTCAGAAGGTGGCCGGCCCAGTCGCCGCCCATGCGGGCGAACACGGTCGCAGCGCAGCGCGCCTGCTCCAGCATGACATAGCGCCTGATCGAGGGCGTCAGCCGGTACTCCTCG
>CAXUJE010000282.1:0-1537 GCA_964251035.1 uncultured Acetobacteraceae bacterium | reverse complement strand
GCGGTCCGTGGCCGCCGTGCTGGCCGAGAGCACCTCGAACACCACCACCGGCTCCGGGATCACGTCCGTGCCGCGCGGCACCGGCGAGCAGGTCACGGTCGCGTCGGGATAGCGGATGCGGCCGGCGACCACGGTTTTCAGGTCGCCCCGGAACGCGCGGCAAGGCCGCCCCTGCAAGCGCCGCCGCAACGCCTCCACGAGGTTGGTCGCGATCTCCGAATGCTCGACCGTGCCGCCCGTCATCGCGACGGGCCGGGCGCCGTCGAACTCGTAGCGCAGTTCCTGCCGGCGCTCCCAGGCCAGGAACTCCTCAAGCGTCATGGGCCGGCGAAGGGCGACGGTCATGGCGCGCAGCCTAACACGATGCCGGCGGGACCGCCCAGCATGGACTGCTCCCATCCGACCCCTTGGCGCCGGGCCGCCGCGATAAACGGATTGCGCTCCTATTTTCGTGAACCATGCACTCCGTGAATGGGCGAATGACGGCCTTGCGGCGGGTTTTCCGCTAATCGCGATTGCGCACGTAAGTAAATCCGCTATTGCACCCACGTCATTACACCAATGACTGTGCGGAAACCGCTATGGGAGCAACATTGCCCATGTTTAACAAGATGCCATTAGGAGCATATGTCGGCTCGCCGAACGGGAATGATCCCGCAGCAGAGTCGGCATTTGACAACACGATGAATAGTTTTAGTTCCACGATAGGACAAACGCCGCAGTTCATCGACACGTTTGCCGATTTCTCGGGAAGCTGGGACAACATGGTTGCGAGCGCGTCATGGAACGCGTGGTCGCAAAGCCGGTCTCCCACGGCGCAGAACCTCACCCCCGTGGTCGCGGTCGGGCTTGGCACCAAGAGCGACAACGGCCCGGGCACGCTGCAAGCGATCGCCGCCGGCGCGCATGACGACACCTACCGCGGGATCGCGCAGGCGTATGAGAACGCCGGCTACAAGACCATCGACATGCGCATCGGCTGGGAGATGAACGGCAACTTCATGCCGTGGTCGATGGGCAACACGACGGACAGCGTCAATCAATGGAAAGCCGCGTTCGCGCACGTGGCCGACGTGGTGCACAGCGTTTCCGGCATCAAGGTCAACGTCGTCTGGAACCCGAACCTCGCTAACAACAACCAGATCGACGTCAGCACAGCCTACCCCGGCGACGACAAGGTCGACATCGTTGGCCTTGATATCTACAGCAAGACTTATAAGTACGACTCAAGCGTCAGCGATGCGCAATACTACAACAATCCAAGCGCCAGCCAATACAACCCGAACGGCACGTCTCCGTCCGAGTGGGGCCTGGCTCAGACCATCGCCCTGGCTCAGGCGCACGGCAAGCCGGTTGGGATCGGCGAAACCGGCGTGGGCGTCGGCGACAGCACCGCCCTTCCGGGCACGATTGCATCCGACTTCTCGGCGCCGGGCGCCCCGCCGCTGGCCTTTGTCAACGTTTGGGACGTGGGGACTGGCGAGGGCGATTGGCAGTTCACCGGCGGACATGACCCGGCCGCCGCCCAAGCCTGGGC
>CAXUJE010000281.1:0-7328 GCA_964251035.1 uncultured Acetobacteraceae bacterium | reverse complement strand
CGCGCTTCACCCCGGTGAACTGCACCAGGCCCTTCGACACGCCGGTGAGGTCCGACCGGTAAGCGACCGGCTGGTAGTACGACCCCAGCGGCAAATAGGGCACGTCCAGCAGGGCCTGCTCCTGCATCTTGCGGGCGAGCGCGCGTCCATCGGCTTCGTCCTCCGCGAACAGCCACTCGTCGCGCAGCGCCTCCAGCTTCGGCAGGGTCGGCCAGCCGTTGTAGGCGTTCTCCCCGTTGCCGCGCATCAACTGGTGGCTGCCCGGCGTGCTCATGTCGTAGCCGCCGGAGAACGCCGCGAACATGTGCCAGCCACCCTTCTCCGGCGGCTGCCGGCTGACCGAGCGCTGCACGGTGGTGCCCCAGTCGGTCGCGATCACGTCCACGTTCATGCCGAGCTTGCGCAGCATGTCGGCGCCGACCTCGGCGATGGCGTTGATGCGCGGCACGTCGGTCGGCTCCAGGTAGATGACCTTCTCGCCCTTGTAGCCGGCCGCGGCCAGCTCGCGCTTCAGGTCGGCGAGGCTGTGCTTGCCGCTCAGCGCCTCCATGCCCGCGTCGTTGGCAAGCGGCGTCCCGGTGGTGAACAGGCCGCATTGGCTGTCATACGGGGCGTTGCCGCCCACCACCGCCTCCATGAACTCCCGCTGGTTCACCGCGCGCAGCACCGCCCGGCGGATGAGGGGGTTGTCGAACGGCGGGAACAACTGGTTGAAGCGCAGGAAGCCGATCAGGCCCTTGGTCTCCACCACCTCGACCCGGAGCGCGCGGTTGGTTTTGAGGGAGGGCACAAGGTCCATGAGCGGCTGCTCCACCCAATCGACCTCGCCGTTCTGGAGGGCGGCGACCTGGGTGGCCGGGTCGGGGGTGGTGATCCACTCCACGCGGTCGAAGTGCGCGATGCGCGGCCCGGCGCAGAAGCTCGGCGTGCCCTCCCGCGGCACGTAGCCCTCGAACCGCGCGTAGGCGTTGCGGGCGCCGGGCACGCGCTCGCCGGCCAAGTAGCGGAACGGGCCGCTGCCGACCATCTCGGTCAGCCGGGCGGTGGGGGGCGTCCGCGCCAGCCGCTCCGGCATGATGACTGCCATGGTGTTGGTCGGGTGCGCCAGGGCGTCGGGCAGCAGGCGGAAGCGGCGCCGGAGCCGGAAGCGGATCGTCTTGTCGTCCGGCGCGGACAGCTCCGCCGTGGCGGCGGCGAGCGCCTGGCCGAAGGAGTCGGCCACCCACCAGCGCTGGATGCTGGCCACCGCGTCCCGCGCGAGCACGGGCGTGCCGTCGTGGAACTTGAGGCCGTCGCGCAGGGTGAGGGTCCAGGTCAGCCCGTCCGGCTCGGTGGCGTAGCCGGCCAGCATCTGCGGCTGGGCGACACCGGTCTCGTCCATGGCGAACAGGGTGTCGAACACCATCAGGACGTGGTTGCGCGTGACGAAGGCGCTGACGGCCGGGTCGAGCAAAGCGAGGTCGGCATAGGGGACGAACCTCAGCGTGGTCGCGGCCTGGGCGCGCACCACCGCTGGGCAGGCTAGCCCGGCCACCCCGGCCAATCCGGCTTGCAGCAGGGTTCGACGTTGCATGGCCATTCTCCGCTAATCCTTCCTGATGCCCCAGAACAGGCTGAACGACCCGCGCGGGATGTTGCTGACCGTGCGGCGGTAGGCGGTCGCCTGGAAGAACTGCCCGAGCGGGTAGTAGGGCGGGTTCTCCATGAAGCGGGCCTGGATGTCGCGTCCGATCCGCTGCTGGGTCGAGAGGTCCGCCGCGTCGAACCAGGCGCTGCGGAGCGCCGCCATCCCCGGGTCGGTCGGCCAGCCGACGAAGCCCGCCCGGCCCACCGCGTTCAGCGACGGGTTCGACCCCGGGTTCAGCAGGTCGTAGCCCGCCGTGTAGGTGCAATGCGCGTTCCAGCCGCCCTTCTCCGGCAGCTCCTGGCTGTTGCGCCGGCTCGTCACCGTGCCCCAGTCCAGCGCCTGGTAGTCAAGGTTGATGCCGCTCTTGCGGAACATGTCGGCGCTGACCTCGCACAGCGCGTTGACCGCAGGGAAGTCGGTGGCCGCCAGCATGACCCCCTTCTCGCCGCGATACCCGGCGGCGGCGAGGTCGCGCTGGACCCGGCCGTAGTCGCGCGGCCCGGCGAACACGTCCAGCCCGGCCTCCGTCGCCAGCGGCGTGCCCGGCGTGAACACGCCGGCGGGCTGGTGCCACATCGCCGGGTCGGTGCCCGCCACCGCCGTCATGAAGTCCGCCTGGTCGATGGCGCCGAGCAGCGCGCGCTTCACCGCCGGGTTGTCGAACGGCGGGTATAGGCTGTTGACCCGCAAGAAGCCGATGTTGCCGGCCCGGTCGATGATCTCCGTGGCGACCGCGCGGTTGCGCCGCAACACCGGCAGCAGGTCCGCGGTCGGCGCCTCCCACCAGTCGATCTCGCCGGCCTGCAGCGCCGCCGCCGCGGTCGCCGCGTCGGGGATGGTGTGCCACTCGATCCGTTCCAGCGTCGGGACCTTCGGCCCGGCGGTGAAGCTCGGCGTGCCCTCCGGCCGCGGCACGTAGCCGTCGAAGCGTCCGTACACGGCGCGGGACCCCGGCACCCGCTCGCCGGCGAGGAAGCGGTAGGGGCCGCTGCCGACCATCTCCGTCACCTGCTGCGTGCCGGGCGTGCCGGCCAGGCGCTCCGGCATCACCGGCAGCATGGTGTTGCTGCCGCGGCCGAGCGCCAAGGGCAGGGCGGGGAACGGCTTTTTCAAGCGGAAGCGGACCGTCCGGTCGTCCGGCGCCGCAAGCTCGTCGGTCGCCGCCAGCAGGGACGCGCCGAAGGCGTCGCGCGACGCCCAGCGCCGGATGCTCGCCACCGCGTCGCGCGCCAGCACCGGCGTGCCGTCATGGAACCGCAGGCCCGGGCGCAGGACGAGGGTCCACAGCTTGCCGTCGTCCTCGGTGCGGTGGCCCTCCACCATCTGCGGCTGCGGCGCGTAGCTCTCGTCCAAGCCATACAGCGTGTCGAAGACGAGGAAGGCGTGGTTGCGGGTGACGTAGGCCGTGACCCACACTGGGTCGAGCTGCGCCAGGTCGGCCTGCGGCGCGAACACCAACGTGCTGGCGCCGGCGGCGCGGGCCAGGCGCGGCATCGCCAGGGCGGCCGCCCCGGCGGCGGCGGTCTTGAGAGCCTCACGGCACCGCATGGGCTGCGTCCGGCGTCAGGCCACCAGGCGCCGCTCGGCGCGGCATCGCATCAACGGCTGGATGCGGGTGCCGAATGCGTCCATGCCCAGCAGGAAGTCGTCGAAGGTCAGCATGATGCCCTTCACCCCCGGAAGCGCCGCGACCTCGTCGAGCATCGCGGCGACCGTGGCGTAGGAGCCGGCCAGGGTTCCCATGTTGAAGTTGACCGGGGACGGGGAGCGCAGCACCGCCGCCGCCATGGAGGTGGTGCCCGGCGCCGGGTCCTCCGCCGCCTTGCCGAGCAGGTGGGCCAGCGCCTCCTGGTCGGCGCCGGCCACGTAGCGGTCCCATTTCGCCATTGCCGCCGCGTCCGTCTCGTCCGCGATGACCATGTAGAGCATGTAGCTGCCCACGTCGCGCCCGGCCCGCCGGGCATGCTCCAGCATGCGGGCGGGGACGCCGGCGGCGCGGCCTGGTTCGTTCACGCCCTCTCCGAGCGCGAAGTTGAAGTCGCAGTACTGCGCCGCGAACTCCATGCCCCGGTCGCTTTGCCCGGCGGACACCAGCTTGACGGGCGCCGCGGGGCGGGGGCTGAGCTTGCACGCTTCCATGCGGAAGTACTCGCCCTGCAGGTCGGACTGCCCGGTTTCCCAGAGGTCGCGCAAAATCCGCACGTATTCCGTGCTGTAGTCGTAGCGCTTGGCGAAGTGGTGGTCGCCGGGCCACAGGCCCATCTGGCTGTACTCGATCTTATGCCAGCCCGACACGATGTTGACCCCGAATCGCCCGCCGGAGATGTCGGAGATCGTGCTGGTCATCCGCGCCACGATGGCCGGTGGGATGGTCAGCACCGCGGTCGAGGCGTAGAGCTTGATGCGCGAGGTGACGGAAGCCAGGCCCGCCATCAGGGTGAAGCTTTCCAGCCCGTGGTCCCAGAACTCGGTCTTGCCGCCGAAGCCGTGCAGCTTGATCATGGACAGGGCGAAATCGAAGCCGAACGCTTCCGCCTTCTGCACGACCTGGCGGTTGAGCTCGAAGCTCGGCATGTATTGCGGGGAGGCGGCGGAGAGCAGCCAGCCGTTGTTGTTGATCGGGATGAAGACGCCAATGTCCATGGCTGCGCTCCGCTGGCTTCAATGGACATTGCCACGCAAGGCGTGTGCCAGGCAGGCCCGTCAGCGGCCCGGCCCGATTTGTGGCGGTTATGCAACAGTCTGACGGGCAGTGTCGCTGGCGCATTGCCACGGCGTGCGACAAGTGCCAGCACAGGACGTTGCCGCATCGGCGGTGGGACCAGGACGGGCCATGGCCCGGAACGGCCCGGGGCCTTGCTTCGACCGCGTGCCTTGGCCTAACGGACTCCTGCCCCCAAAGACAGATCGAGACATACGCAGTCCCACGGAGTGAACGGATGACAAAGACCCCAGAGAAGAAAGCCCCGCCGAAGGGCGCCACTGTCGAGAAGCCGAAGGCCGGGCATAAGCCGAATGCCTTGCAGCAGCCGTTGCAGCCGTCGGAGGACCTGGCCGCCGTGGTCGGCGGCGGGACGATGGCGCGGGGCGAGGTGGTCAGCAAAGTGTGGGAGTACATCAAGGCCCACAAGCTGCAAAACCCGGATGACGGGCGTGAAATCCTTGCAGACGACAAGTTGAAGAAGGTGTTCGGCAAGGACAAGGTCACCATGTTCGAGATGAACAAGTTCCTTGCCCAGCATCTAAAGTGAATGGGTGATACGGGCCGCCCTTGGCGTCCCGTTTTGATTTCAGGTCCGCCCGGCCATGCCGCTGTGATCCAGCGGCATGGCTTTCGATTTCTCGCTTGAGTTCCTGGCGTCAGTTCACGGTCTGGCTCGGCCGCGCGAAGAAGTCCGACGGAACCGTGTTGGGCAGGCCCTGCACCCGGTCCTCGGTCTGCAAACCCAAGGCGCTGCAGCCCTGGCCGCCGTAGTGCGGCAGGGTGGTGATGGTGCTGGCGGGGATCGTGGCGTAGGAGGCTGGCAGCGGCGCGCGGTAGCCGATCAGGCGACCCGGGTCGAAGGCCGACAGCAGCGCCCCGGTCGGCATGCCCGGCGCGTCGTGCGGGCTGAGGAACGCCTGGGTGAAGCCCGCCGGACCCGTTTGGAACTGCGGGTCCTGGGCGCCGGCCAGGCGGGCCGAGACCTCGTCCGGCAGCGTCGCCAGCGGCGGCAGGCCGAACAAGGAGTTCACCAGCCGGATCACCGAGTTGTGGTCGCCCTCCTCATGCGCGACTGCGTGGGCGCGGGCGTAGGGGGAGATCACGATCAGCGGGATGCGCGGCCCGCGGCTGAGCGGCAGGCCGGCCGGGTCGTAGCTGAGGATGCGGGGCGGCACGTGGTCGTAGTCGCCTTCGGACTCGTCGTAGGTGATGACGATGGCGCTCTCGCCCCAGTAGGGGCTGCTCGCGATGGCATTGACCTCCTCGGCGATCAGCGCCTCGCTGATCTGCCCATCGGAATAGCCGGGGTGGTCGTCGTCGCCCAGGAAGTTGCCGCTGATGTAGGCGGCGTCGGCCGGGCCGGTGGCCTGCGTCGTGTCCGGCCGTAGCCCCATGATGTTGTCGTAGCCGCCGCGGACGTAGAACACGCCGCCGGACTTCGGTAGCGCCGCCGCCTGCATGTCGCCGAAGAAGTCGCTCAGGCCGTGCTGGTTGGCACTCTGCGCCGGGTTGTTGGTGACATAGCCGAAGTATTGCGGCCCGTTGTGGTGGCCGATGTAGCTGGCGTGCGGCACGGTGCTGATGCCGTTGCTGTCCGGCAGGCCCCGCTCCGTCCCGTAGCCGTTCTGGTACCAGCCCCAGCTCACCGGCCTCTGGTTCCGCGCCGTGATGTAAAGCAGGTCCTGCTGCACGTCCGCGAGGTCAAGCCCGGGGTTGGTGTCCTGGGCCACGACGCTCGGCAGCGTGCGCCCGGCGAGCGTCAGCGGCAGGCTGGCGAAGGTGAGGTTCGGCGCGACGTTGGCGGGCGCGCTGCTCTCGTTCTTGCGCTGCGGCGTGCCGCTGCTGGCGCCGGTGTTGCTGGTCGGTTGGATGTTGGCCGGCTGGCTCGGCACGCCCGAGTATTGGGCGGCGGCAGCGGGCAGGCCGGGGATCGGGTCGTTGGTGATCGGCACCGCGACCGAGCCGTAGGTGCTGGCGGAGGTTGCGTCCGGGTGCTTCACCCACTGGGTTTCCCCGGACTGCCCGGCGATCATGGCGATGGCGTTCGGCGTGGACGGCCCGATGGTCGTCTGGAAGATGTTGTCGAACAGGGTGAACTTGTTCGCATAGTTCCACATGAAGGGCACGGTGTCGCAATCGACGTAGGCCATCGCCAGCTCGCCGAACTGCTTCGACTTCAAAGAGACGGTGGCCGGCGGGGTCGTGGGGTTGATCGGCGACCCCGCGAAGTACTTCGCCTGCTCGTTCAACGCGAAACGGTCCATGACGGGCACGCCGTTCACCAGGTGCATCTTGGCCGCCATGCGCGGGTGGCCGTGGTCGATGTCGTCGAGGTCGGAGGCGTTCTGCTCGTTGCCGATCCGGAAGGGCTGGATGGTGCCCATGCTGCCGTCGGTGTTGAGGATCGCCTGGGTGTTGGCCGCCGGCACGCGCGGCTGGGTCCCGTCCGAGAACAGGCCGTTCGCGCCGCGGAAGGTGCCGAAGTAGTGGTCGAAGGAGCGGTTCTCCTGGAACAGCACGAAAACATACTTCACGCGCTTCCGCAGCAGCTCGACCAGCTCCTCGTTCGAGGGCCGCGGCTCGGCGGCGGGGTCGCTGTAGAACGGCGCGACATCCCCGTTGGGGTCGGGCTGCCCGGTGACGATCGGCCGGGGCCGGTCGGCGGCGCGTGCGGCCGACCAGGCGAACGGCTGCAGGAGCAAGCCGGCAGCGACCAAAGCGGAGCATCCCTTGAGGAGCAAGCGTGGCATACGGTGGAATCCTTTGAAGTCCAGGGGTGTCTTATGCCATGCGGCGCGGCGCTGGCTGTGCAGGCGACGTTACAGGAGCATGAAGTTACGCTTCCTGCTCGGCACCTTGCTATTCAGCGCCGGGCGGGCAGTTCAAGCCGCCATCGCGCCAGGACGCATCCAGCGCCGCCGGCAGCCGCAGCGGCGAGCCTGCGCCCAGGTTGCGGGCCAGCAGGGCGTCATAGCTGCCCCCGGCCGCCGCCCGGGC
>CAXUJE010000280.1:0-7348 GCA_964251035.1 uncultured Acetobacteraceae bacterium | reverse complement strand
GGCGGATGAACTCGATCCAGCTCGGGTGGTGGCGCAGGATGTAGCCGACCACGAGCTTGCGCCCGGTGCGCTGCGCCACAGCCACGACGCGCTCGGCCTCTTCCACAGTGGGCGCAAGCGGCTTTTCCACGAAGACGTGGGCGTCGGCCTGCATGGCGGCAATGGCGTAGGCGGCGTGGCTGTCGGTGTAGGTGTTCACTGACACGAGATCGGGCTTGAGCGCCAGCCCGGCGTCGAAGCCGGAAAGGACGGGGTAGCGCCGTAGCTCCTCCGGCAAGGCGACGGGCGAGCGGTTGACGAGGCCCACGATCCCGAAGCCTGGGTTGCGGTGGTAGGCGAGCGCGTGGCTCAGGCCCATCTGCCCCAGGCCCACGACCAACGTTCGCAGCGGGTTCACTTGACGGCGCCCGCGGTGATGCCGCGGATCAGTTGCCGGGAGAACAGCAAATAAAGGATCAGCACCGGCAGGACCGCCAGCGTCAGTGCCGCCAGCACGGCGTTCCAGTTGGTCACGAACTGGCCGATGAACACCTGGGCGCCGAGCGTCACGGTCTTGGTCGCCTCGCCCGGCGCCACGATCAGCGGGAACCACAGGTCGTTCCAGATCGGGATCATGGTGAACACGGCGACGGTCGCAACGGCCGGGCGGACCAGCGGCAGGACGAGGCGGAAGAAGATCGTGTACTCGGAAAGGCCGTCGATGCGCCCGGCGTCCTTCAGGTCCTTCGACACGCCCTGCATGAACTCGCTGAGGATGAACACGGCGATAGGCAGGCCCTGCGCCGTGTAAATCAGGATCAACGCCAGGTGCGTGTTCACGAGATGGGCCGCCACCATCATGTTGAGGATCGCAACCGTCCCGAGCCGGATCGGCACCATGATGCCGAGCGCCAAGAACAGGCCGAGCAGGCGGTTCGCCCGGAAGCGGTACTCGCTGAGCGCAAACGCCGCCATCGCGCCGAACAGCAGCACCGCCGCGAGCGAGCCGACCGTGATGATCAGGCTGTTGGCGAAATAGTGCAGGAAAGCGCCCTGGCCCAGCACCATCTTGTAGCCGATCAGGTCGAAGGTCGCAGGCCTCGGCAGGCTCAAGGGCGCGCCGAAGATGCTGGCCCGCGACTTGAAGGAGTTGACCAGCACGAGCAGCACCGGCCCGAGGCAGAGCGCCGTGTAGAGCATCAGCACGAGATGGACCGCCGCCCGGCGCAGCGGCCACGGACGGGCAGGGGCCGCGGCGCCGCTCACAGCGCGTAGCGCCGCATCCGCGCCTGGATGCCGAACAGGTAGGCCGAGACGCCGGCGAGGATGATCAGGAACATCATCGTCGCGATCGTGGCACCCATGTTGGGATCGCCGAGCTGCAATTGGTTGCCGAAGAACGTGCGGAACAGGAAGGTGCCCAGGATGTCGGTTGCGAAGTTCGGCCCGGCGTTGGCGCCGTTCACGGTGTAGATCAGGTCGAACGCGTTGAAGTTGCCGACAAAGGTCAGGATCGAGCAGATCCCGATGGTGGGCCAGATCAGCGGCAGCTTGATTTTTCGAAATTGCGCAAAGCCGGTGATCCCATCGAGTTCCGCGGCCTCGATCAGTTCGTTGGGAATGGCGAGCATCGCGGCGTAGATCAGCATCATGGGGATGCCGACGTACTGCCAGACGGAGATCAGGGCGAGGGTCGTGAGCGCGGTCGCTTCCTGCCCGAGCCACGGGTGGAACCAACCGCGCAGCCCGACGGCGCCCAGCAGGGTGGGTGCCACGCCCCAAAGCGGGCTGAGGATCAGCTTCCAGGTGAAGCCCACGACCACGAAGGACAGCATGGTCGGCAGGAAGAACGCCGTCCGGTAGAACGCCTGGCCGCGGAGCCGGGGCAGGGACAGGAGCGCCGCGAGCGCGATGCCGACCGGGTTCTGCAGCAGGATGTGGAAGGCGAAGAAGTAGAAGTTGTGGCGGAGCGCCGCCCAGAAATGCAGGGACCAGCGGGGATCGGCGAACAGCACGCGGAAGTTGTCGAGGCCGACGAAGACTGGCGCGTGCTCGATGCTACGGAACAAGGAAAGCCGCAGCGTGTCGGCCAGCGGCACGACCATCAGGGCGGTGTAGACCAGCAGGGCCGGCGCCAGGAACACGGGGATGTGCCAGCGCCGGGCATGGACCGGACCGGCGGCGTCCTGCGCCGCCACGGGCAGCAGGGGCGCGTCGGCCGCGAGTTTCTCGATCTGGGCCATGGTGGGCCTCGCCCGTGCCGGTGGGACGGCTATTGCGCCGGCTTGTACCAGCTATCAAGGCCCTTCTGCAGCGTCTGCGCGGCCCGCTCCGGCGTTTCGGTGCCGTTGATCACGTTGGCCGACGCGACCCAAAGCTCGTTCTCCAGGTTGGGCGTGCCGCGGGAGAGCATCTGGTAGGTCGAGCGCATGGTCGATTTGCAGTCCTTGCGGAACGACAGGAACTGCTCGGCCAGCGGGTCCGTCACCGGCGCCGACTGGGTCTGCATGCTGTAGAAGCCCGGCAGCGAGTCGGAATAAACCTTGGCGAAGTCCGGCGACGCCACCCAAGCGAGGAAGGCCCTGGCGGCGTCGGCGTTCTTGCTTTTTGCGTTCATGCCGAAGGCGATGTCGGGATGGTCAGACACGTAGCAGGGGTCGCCCGCCTTCGGCACCGGCGGCGGGAACACGCCCAGCTTGAACTGCGCCTCCTTCTCGAACTGGGCGATCTCCCAGGAGCCGGCCGGGTAGATCGCGGCGCGGCCTAGGGTGAACAGGTTCTGGCTGTCCGGGTAGGACTGCGCCTGGTAGCCGTCGCTCAGGTACGGGCCCCACTTGGCAAGCTCCCGGAACGGCGCGACCCAGGCCGGGTCGGTCAGCTTGGTCCGGCCCTCGATCAGCGCACGACGGCCGTCCTCCCCGTGCCAGTAGTTGGGGCCGATGTTCTGGTAGCCCATGGTCGCCGCCTCCCACTGGTCGGGCGTGCCCATGGCGAGCGGCACGTAGGTGCCGTCCTTCTTGAGCTTGTCGAGGTCGGCGAAGAACTCCTCCTCCGTCTTCGGCGGCTGCTTGATGCCGACCTTGGCGAAGGCGTCCTGGTTGTAGATGAAGCCGTGCAGCACGGCCGCGGCCGGCACGCAGTAGGTGGTCTTGCCGTCGTCGGTGGACCAGCCGGCCCGGGCGACCGCGGTGAAGTTGTCAATGCCGGGAACGGCATTCACGCTCGTCAACTGGTTCTTCTTGAACAATTCCAGCGAAGCGTCGAACGGGCGGCAGGCGATGATGTCGCCCGCGGTGCCGGCGTCCAGCTTGGAATTCAGCGCGGCGTTATACTCCTTGGGTGCTGTCGGCTGGAAGTTGAGCTTGATGCCGGGGTGGATTTTCTCGAAGGCTGGGATGATCTTCTCCTGCCAGGTCGGCAGGTCGTCGTTGCGCCAGCTCTCGATGGTGAGCGTCGCGTCGGCGGCAAAGGCCGGGGCCGCCATGGCAAGCAGCGCCGTGCCGGACAGGAGCCAGGCGGCGGCGGCTCTGGTCGTCATCTTCATTCTGTGTTCTCCGTCGCGGCCATGGACTGGCGATGCAAATGGCTGAGGAGGGCACGTCGGGCAGGCCGACGCAGGTGATTTTCCCCGAGATTGCCACGGTGCCGTCCCCTACGCCAGCGCCGGGCTTCCGTCGCCGCTTTGCGGGCGGCAGGCCGAAGTGCCTATATCCCCGGGCGGACCTCAACGGGGGCAGGATCGATGCCGGACCAAGCCGAAACCCACATGGCGGTCGAAATCCGCGAAACGCCGGACGCGGTCGCGCGGCTCGTCGCGCGGGAAGCGGGCACGCTCCGGGGTCTCGGTGCCCGGCTGCGGACGTTGGACCCGGGCGTGATCGTCACCTGCGCGCGCGGGTCGTCGGACAACGCGACGGCCTACTTCAAGTACCTGACTGAGATCCTCATGGGCGTGCCTGTGGCCTCGATCGGACCGTCGGTCGCCTCGCTGTACAAAGCGCCTTTGCGGCTCAAGGGCGCCGTGGTGGTCTCCGTCTCGCAGTCCGGCCGAAGCCCGGACATCGTCGCCTTGCAGGCCGCGGCGCGAGAGGCCGGGGCGTTCTCGATCACGGTGGTCAACCAGGACGATTCGCCGTTGGCGAAGACGGCGGACGCGGTCATCCCCCTGCATGCGGGCCGCGAAGCCAGCGTCGCCGCGACCAAAAGCTGCATCGCCTCGGCCGTCGCCCTCGCGGCGCTCGTCGCCGAGTGGCGGGATGACCCGGCGCTGCGCCAGGCCGTCGCGCGCCTGCCGGACGCCCTGGCGGCGACGCTCGGCCATGGCTGGGGCACGGCCCTGCCGTCGTTCGGGGCGGCGCAGTCCGCCTACGTGCTGGGCCGCGGACCCGCCTTGCCGGTCGCGGCAGAGGCGGCGCTGAAGCTCAAGGAAACCTGCGTGCTGCATGCCGAAGCGTTCTCCGGCGCCGAGGTGATGCACGGGCCGCTGCAGCTTCTCGAACAGGGTTTCCCGGTGATCGCGTTCCGCCAGGCTGACCCGTCCCGGGACGCGATGGGGGAAAGCATCGGTCGGCTGCGGGTTTTGGGCGGCCGGGTGTTCGAGGTCTCGGCGGACGGCGCGGGCTGGCCCGATCACCTGGGCGCCGCCGTCACGGGACACCCGGCGCTCGATCCGCTTGCCATGCTGCTGTCCTTGTATGCCTTCGCCGAGTCGCTGTCCCGGGCGCGCGGGCGCGATCCCGACCGGCCGTCCCATCTGCGCAAGGTGACGGAGACGGTCTGATGGCCCCCCAGGCCCTTTGCGGCGCGCGTGTCTTCACCGGCGAGCGTTTCCTTGCCGGCCATGCGGTTTTGGTCGATGACGCCCGGGTCCTCGACGTGCTGCCGATGGCCGACGTGCCGGCCGGGTGTGCCCGGCACGACCTCCCTGGCGGAACCCTGGCGCCCGGCTTCATCGACGCCCAGGCGAACGGCGGCGGCGGGGTGCTGTTCAACGAAGCGCGGACCGCCGAGGGAGTGGCGGCCATCGCCCGGGCGCACGCACGGCATGGGACCACCGGCCTGCTGCCCACCTTCATCACCGACCGCGGGGACCGCCGGGCGGAGGCGGTGGCGGCGGTCCGCACGGCGGTCGCGGCGGGGGCGCCGGGCATCCTCGGCATCCACCTTGAAGGCCCGTTCCTGGCGCCCGCGCGGAAGGGGGCGCACGACCCTGGCCTGATCCGCCCGATGACCGATGCGGATGTCGATGCGCTGCTCGGCACCGGCCTCCGCACCGTGCTGCTCACGGTTGCGGCCGAGGCGGTCTCGCCGCAGCAGGTCAGGCGGCTGTCGGAGGGCGGCGTCATCGTCAGCCTCGGCCACAGCGACGCGCCCTACGAGACCGCGGCGGCGGCGGCCGATGCCGGGGCGCGCGGCGTCACCCACCTGTTCAACGCCATGTCGCAGCTTGGGCACCGCACCCCCGGCCTGGTCGGTGCCGCGCTGGACCATGGCGGGCTGTGGGCTGGGCTGATTGCCGACGGCCACCACGTCCACCCGGCGGCACTGCGGGTGGCGCTGAGGGCCAAGCAGGGGCCGGGGCGGCTGTTCCTGGTCAGCGACGCGATGCCGCCCGCCGGGTGGGGCGGCGATGCGTTCACGCTGGGCGGCCGGGCGGTGACGCGGCGAGACGGCCGGCTGACGCTCCCGGACGGGACGCTGGCAGGGTCGGACCTCACCATGGAGCGGGCGGTCGGCTTCGCCGTCGAGCACCTCGGTCAGCCGCTCGCGGAGGCGCTGCGGATGGCAAGCCTTTACCCGGCGCAGTTCTTGCGGCTTGATGCGACCTGCGGCCGGATCGCGCCGGGGTTCGTGGCGGACATGGTTCTTCTGAATGATGCCTTGTCAGTGCGGGCGGTGTGGATCGCCGGTGCCGTCGCGGGTTTCGATGAGGCGAGGCCATTGGTTCGGCGGGACCGCACGGAGAGGGACGTTTGATGCGATGGATGACGGTACTGCTCGGCCTCCGCGCGACCACAGGCGTCCGGCCGGCGCAGGCGGACGCCATTCCCTGACTCGTGCTGACCGCGGAGGCGCATAGCGGCGGGGAAAGCTTGTTCTCCGGCATGGCCTACATCGTGCGCAGCGCGACGGTGGGCGGCGCCGCTCCTGCCTGCGGCTGCGACCCGGCGCATGAAGGGGCGGAGATCCGGGTCGATCACAGCGCGATTTACGCCTTCTTCGCCGGATAGGACGATGCAGGCCACGCCAGGGCAAGACGGCGCCGCATCGACGCGGGCTGTCTTGGCTCATGCCACGCTTCTGGCATCGGCCTCCAGCAGTTCAGGCCCCATGAACAACGAGCTTCGATCCAGCCTTGTATGCAGGGCGAAGCGTTCGGGCGTGAGCGGGCCGGGCCGCCCGATGAGGTAACCCTGGACCTCGTCGCAGCAGTACGCCTGCAGGATCTCAAGCTGCGTCTGGTGCGCGACGCCCTCGGCGCAGACCGCCATGTCCAGCCCGGCGCCCAGTTGCAGCACGGCGCGGGTGATCGCCTCGGTGCGTCGGCAGGTGCCCAGGTTCTCGATGAACAGGCGGTCGAGCTTCAGCTTGTCGAACGGGATGGTCCGCAGATAGCTCATCGACGAGTAGCCGGTGCCGAAATCATCCAGCGAAAGGCCGACCCCCAGGGCCTTCAACTGCGCAAGTTCCCGCTGGGCGTTGCCCGCATTGTCGATGAACACGCGCTCCGTGACCTCGATCTCCAGCCGGCTGGGGTTGAGGCCGGTTTCCTGCAACGCAGCCTCCACGGCGTGCGACAGGTCCTCGCCCTCGAACCAAAAGGCGGACACGTTGACTGCGGCGCGAAGCGGCTGCGGCCAGCGCTGCGCCTCGGCGCAGGCGGCGCGGAGCACCCAGGTGTCGAGCTGCTTATAGAGGCCAAGCACCTCCGCGATCGGCACGAAGGTGCCGGGCGACACCTTGCCGCAGCCCGGGCGGTTCCACCGGACCAGCGCCTCGAACCGCTGCAGCACGCCGGTCAGGCAATTGACGATGGGCTGCCAATGCAAGTGGAGCTGCCCGGTGTCCAACGCCTCCCGCAAGTCGCGCTCCAGCTCTCGCCGGTTGGTCAAGACGCGATCCTCGGATGGCGGCGGCAGGGGGGCTGACGCATCTTCGCCGATGCGCGGATCGGCGCCGGGCCCACGGCGGTCCGCTGCGCCCCTGCCTGCGGCGATCTGCCCCTCGTCGCCCTCTCCAGGACGCAGGACGTTCAGGCTGAGGCTCGATCCATGCGGCATCGTTGATCCCTACCGTCTGCAAAACGCTGGATGCGGCTCCGCGCATCGCCATTGGCCATCATGCCCAGATGTGCGCTAAACCGCATAAA
>CAXUJE010000279.1:0-7354 GCA_964251035.1 uncultured Acetobacteraceae bacterium | reverse complement strand
CCATGCTGGGCCTGGACCCGGACGCGCCCAACGGCGTGCTGCACGTGGACCCGGCGCTGCCGCCGTGGCTGCCGGACCTCACGCTGCGCGGGCTGCGGCTGGGACCGCATGTGTTGGACATGAGGTTCTGGCGGCAGGACGGCGCGACGGCCTACGAGGTGCTGCGCGGGGACCCCGCCGTGGTCGCGGGGCGGCGGCCGGACACCTTGGCGGCATGACCGGCGCCGGGGACGGTCCGGGACAATTTGCGGCTCCGGGCCACTCCGTCGCGCACGCGGTCCTGGCCGATGGCGACAGCTTCAATTTCCATGATCCCGGCAACTTCGGCCATATGACCACCCGCGTGCTCGGCCTGTGCGTGCTGATCAACATGGACGGGCCGGACACCGGTCGCCCTGCCGTACCAGCCGGATGGCGGGTGTGGGACACTGGGGAAAGCTGCTGCTGGGATCGGGCGTCATGCTGGTCGCGGGCTTGATCCTGACCGGGGCCGATCACCAGTCAGGGCGGCGCTTGTCGCGGCGTCGCCCGCTTGGCTGACCGATTTGACGACGCGGTTCTGACGCCGGGGCCGTCACGCCGAGTTGGTCAGGCCGGCGCTGGGCGGCAGGGCGGCTACCTGGACTGTGCCCTGGTTCGTTCCGGACGCGGCCTCATGCAAGACGAACCCTTCCAGCAGGTCGAACTCGCCCTCCCATGGCGCCTGCTCCGGTACGCGCACGGTGCCGCCGTGGCCGGACTGCCACCGCCTGCGTATGCCGGAGGCGGTGAAATCTACGTCCTTGCTGTGGTCCTCGCTATGCAGCGGCGGGGCGGGCAGGCGGACGGCGTGCATCCGGGTGACGCAGCCGTAGCCCGTCAGCTCCCGCACTTCGGGACAGGCATGCGCATCCTTGGGCAGCAGGCGCGCAAGCTCGGCGACCACGTGCCGCAGCCTGCGGAGCTGCCGCTGCCGCTCGATGTGCGCCGTGATGCGGCTGGCATGGCGCAGGTCCTTCTCGCGGCTCGCCACCTTGGCCAGCGTGTCGGGTTCCGCCCCTTGCCGGTTCCAGACATGGACGGAGAACACCAGGCTGCTGCGGCGCGGGTTGTCGTCGAACACGGCCTCGACCGGCGTGTTCGACAGCACGCCGCCGTCCCAGTACAGCTCGCCGCCGATGCGGACGGCCGGGAAGGCGGGCGGCAGCGCGCCCGACGCCGGGACGTGGTCCAGCGACAGCCGCTCGTGCCGGCTGCCGAAGTAGCGCATCTGGCCCGTGCGCACGCTGGCCGCGCCGACGGTTAACCTCATGCCCCCGGCGTTCAGTGCGTCCACGTCCACCAGGCGACCCAAGGTGCGCAGGAGCGGGGCGCAACTGCAGTACCCCGCCGCCTCCGGCCCGAGCGGCCAGCTCATTCCGAACCATGCCAAGGAGGTCGGCTCGAAGAAGCCCGGCAGCCCGCCCGCCACGGTCGCCGCGACGCGGAGCGCTGTGCCGGCAAAGGGGGCCGCGCCCATCCACCCCGCGAGGCCGCCCTGCCGTATGTCGCTCCAGAACTCCGCGTGCCGCTCCGGCAGGCTGCCCGCGACGAGCGCCGCGTTGATCGCGCCGATGCTCGTTCCGATGACCCAGTCGGGCGCTATGCCTGCCTCCGCGTGGGCCGGGAACACCCCGCCCTGGTAGGCGCCCAATGCCCCGGCGCTTTACAGGCGAGCACGATCCGGCCGAAACGCTTCCGTTCGATGGACGGAGGTTGGGGGCAGCCGCATGTGCGTCCGCCGCAAGCGGCATCGGCGGCGCTGCAGGCCAAGGTGTGTCAGCCATGGCCGGGCTGGTCCTCTCCCGGTTCAGGCAGCCACTGGCGGGCGGGCAGGGTCAGCAGGCGCCGCCGCAGCGCGGCGAACAGGGCGGGGACGCAGACGCACGCGGCGGCAATGGACATGCTGACGGCGCTGTCTGGGTCGAATGCGTCGCTCAGCCCGAGCGCAACCGCGCCCAGCACGCCTACGGCCCCCGCTGCGGCGTAGAGCAGAACGCCGCACCAAAGCCGGTCGGCGTGCCAGGTGAGGGAGAGGCGCCGCAGTTCGACCGCCGCGGCCACGAGCAGGCCCAAGGCGAGGATCTCGGCGGCCGGACGCGGCCCAAAGGATACGTCCAGCTCGCCGTGTAGGATCCGCCAGGGGTCAACACGCGTCGCCACCCCGTACCAGGCGAACTCAAGCGCCGCCGCAGTCAAGCCCGCCGCAACGGCCAGCGGTGCCAGCCCGGCCGCGCTGCGGTCGCGCCCGGCGGGCAAGAGGCGCCACAGCATCAGCCAGGCGAACAGGCCGGATGCGAGCACGGCCGCGGACACGTCCGCCTTCGATTGCAGGTAGTAGTGGAACACGCCCAACGCCGTGAGCGGATAGGCCAGCCGGTGGAGCCGCTTCCAGCCGGGGCCGAGGCGCTTGACCCATGAGTCCCGCGACGTCCAGCCCAGCGCGCCAAGGCCCATCAAGGCCGCGGCGCCCACGAGGAGGTAGAACCGCGACGCGATCTCCGCTGCGACGTGCAGCAGCCGCCAGTTCTCGTCGGCGGCGTACAGCGTCAGGTGCAGGGCGCCATAGGCGAGGGCGGCCAACCCGATCATGCGCCGAACGACGACGATGCCGGGCAGGCCGAGCGCCGTCTTTGCGGGCGTGACCGCCAGGGACGCCAGCAGCCACCAGATGGTCCACGCTCCCGCCGCGAGCAGCGCCTCGTGCATTGGGCGGGGGCCGAGGTCCCGGAGCGCATAGCGGCCCGCATAGGCCAAGAAGGGCACCCACAGGAGTGCGAACACCGAGGCCCGCAGCGGCGAGAGCCTGCCCTTCCGGTCCAGCCAAGGGAGCCGGGAGGACAAACTTCCCCCAGGCGGAGCCATGGGCTTCGCGCGCCGGCCCGTGAACCCGGCATCCTGCATTGGGAAGCGGTGTTGGGGGGAGGCGGCGGAGGGAGTCATCGGGGGTCCCACATTCAGCCGCTTCGCCCATGCGGGCCGGTGCGGCCCTTCAAAGCTGGGGTCCGCCACAGGCGCCGGCCAATTCAGGTTGGGCATCGATTCCATAGCGCGCCCAGCCCCAGCCTGCGCCGGAACGGCAGCAGGGCGGGGCGGGGCGGACCATCAGTGTCTGTCTGTGAACAGCTTGAACTATTTGCGGCAGTTTATGGTTTGATCGGGTTTGATCTGATCTGGCTGAGGTCCTGCGATGTGGACCACCGAGAACCGCGCCCGCCACGACCGTAGCAGGCTGCACTTCCCGAGCGACCTGACCGACGCCGAATGGGCGCTGGCTGCACCCCTGATCCCGCCGGCCAAGCGCGGCGGCAACAAGCGGACGGCCGAGGGTCGCCACGCTCGCTCGGCTCGACCAGCGCCAGCAGGTCATTGAGCAGCGTCGCATCCTTCTCCACCAGCAGCTTGCGCCCGCCGCCGGGACGGCGGACCCGGTCTGGGGCCAGCGTGTCCAAAGCCGACAACTCCTTCAGGCCCCGACCGATCGTGCTTACCGCGATGCCCGTCGCCGCCGACACCGCAGCGATGCCGCCGTATCCCGCCGCACGGGCCTCGATCGCGGCAAATAGGCGGCGCTCGCGTTCGCTCAAGTGCGGGGACAGCGATGTGAAGCGCTGCCGGATCGGGTGAGGGTCAATCATCCAGATGGAGTAACAAACCCGTCAAGCAACGGGAATCCGCGAACGGGAGGATCACACGCTGCCCGATTCGAATATCCCCGGACGAGCCCCAAGGCGACTGTCGGCAGGTTCAAGCAGGTGATAGGCGACGGGCTGCGCTCGGCACGGATGGGCGTCGGATGTCCGAGGTGGACGTTGCCGTCCACGTCCTGAACCGCATGCTGGACCTTGGACGCTCGATCTTCGTCCGCATCGCCTGAATGCAGAGTAGGTTGGCGCTATTGCGTCCATTCTCCTGGTCCATGCAACAGCGCCGCATGGATGGCTCGCGCGCGAAAAGCCCTAGGATCAAGGCCGTAGGCGACGCGGAAAGCACGCGTAAAGTAACTTCGGTTCCTATAACCTACGCTAGAAGCTATCACCTTGATTGGAAGATCCGTAGTCTGCAACAAGTGCGCTCCAAGACGAAGCCGGACATACTGCACGAATTCAATCGGGGTGCGCCCGAGGATTTGGGCAAAGTGCGCGGCGAAAGTGGATCGGCTCATCCCCGCAAGGGAGGCAAGGCTGTCCACCGTATGCGGTGCCGATGGCTGTTCAAGGACGCCGGTGACGGCGCGCACCAACCGATGATCCTCCAGTGCCGCGTAGAACGGAGACCCGATGCTGAGTTGGATGAGGTGGTGACGCAGAAGCAGGATGAGGCATTGTTTCATCAATGCCTCAGTCAGCGCCCGTGTTCCAACTCCCGGCTGTGCGATCTCCGCCAGCATCGCGTCGAAGAGCCGACGCATCGGTTCATTCTGCGAGATGTCATCCATGACCGGACGCCGCAGATAGTCGAACAACCCGAGCGCACCGCCGTAGGAGGCCGAAATCGTTGCGCAAGCAATAAACGTATCCCTGCTGCCGTCGCCGGCAGTGAATTTGACCAGTCCGTCTGCAATCGAGACGCAACGGTCCGCAGCATTCTCCTCGACCTGAACGGCATCGACCTCCCCGAGACTTTGATGCATGCGGGCCGGGACAACGATGATGCTGAATGGTCCGTAGGCGACGTCAACCCCGCCTGCAGTGCGGATCGTGCCGGCCCCCGCTAAGATGTAGTGGATAGTGACCGCCTCCATATGGTTAAAAGCGAGGCGCCAACCCGTCTTGATCTCGCAGATCGCGAAAGCATGGATCTGCACGGCAAGGGTCGTAAGCAGCCTGTCGAGCGTGTCGCTTGCCATTGGCCCTCCTTGGCTCTTTTGCACCCTCTAGTAGTTTAATCTTCATGTCGACCAACCAATGGGCGTGTTTGCCTGAACGGACAGCGGTTGCTAGGCAAGTCGGCAATGAGAAAGGTTTCGGCATCTGGACGATAAGGCACGTAACTTGGACTCTTGCTGCCTATGCGGAGTGCAAAAGGGCACGTTAGCCTTTGAATGATCCACTGCGATCAGGATAGAGGAACCTCATGGCTCGTCGCCTCGAGTATGCTTTGACTTATCGCAAACCTAGATGCGATGGCCCTGACTGCCGGAATGCTGAACACCCTGCCATCTCAGGTTGAGGCCAGCTCGGATGCCATCTGGCCGCGTTCTAATCAACCTCTCGTGACGACGAGCAATCAGGCGGCTGGAGCCGCAGGCTTCAAGGTCGTCGCGATCGGCGCGTCCGCCGGCGGTCTGGAGGCATGCACGAAGCTGCTCGAAGCCCTACCCGTCCCCACCGGAATGGCGTTCATTCTGGTCCAGCACCTCGATCCCACCCACAAGAGCCTGCTGGTGGACCTCCTGGCCGAGCATACGGAGCTGACCGTCGTGCAGGCAGTAGACGGCATGCCTGTGGAGCCGGAGCACCTGTATATCATTCCACCGAGCTCTTACCTGTCCGTCATCGCCGGCGCCCTGCGCCTGTCGCCGCCGGAGATGCGGGACGGGGCGCCGCATGGCGCCCGGTTCCCGTTCGATGTGCTCCTGCACTCGATGGCAGGGGAGTACGGCCGGCGCGCCGCCTGCGTGGTCCTGTCAGGGACCGGGGGCGATGGGAGCGCAGGGTTGCGGGCCGTCAAGGAGGGGGGCGGCCTGGCGGTCGCGCAGGATCCGGACGAGGCCGGCTACGACGGCATGCCGCGCAGTGCCATCGCAACCGGGCTGGTGGATGCCGTTCTGCCCGTTGCAGGCATTCCGGAGGCGTTGGCAGCAGCCTGGGCCGTCCACGAGCAGACGACCATGCCTCGCTCGGAGGGCAATGCGTCGCCCGTTGCCGTCCTACCGCCCGTGAGAAGTGCCGGAACTGCCCAGCCAGATCCGCTGTCAGACATCATCGAACTCCTGCACGCCCGCACCGAGCACGATTTTGCGCCCTACAAGCGCGGCACGCTGGAACGCCGCATCGAGCGCCGCATGGGCATGGCGCTCCTCCGCGGAAGCGATATCGGCCGCTACCTGGATCTACTGCGCGGCGATGCGGGTGAGCTCGACCTGCTCGCCAAGGACTTGCTCATCCACGTGACCAGCTTCTTCCGCAACCCCGCCGTGTTCGGTGTCTTGGCTGGAACGATCATCCCTCCCTTGTTGCAGGACCGGGTGCCCGGCGAGCCGCTGCGCATCTGGGTCGCCGGGTGCAGCACGGGGGAGGAGGCCTACTCCCTCGTTATCCTGTTCCGCGAAGCGCTGACAGGTGCGCACGGCGGCAAAGGGCTGGGCATCAAGCTGCAGGTGTTCGCCTCGGATGTCGACCCAGACGCCGTGGCGATGGCGCGGGAGGGCCTGTATCCCGCGACGATCGCTGCGGACGTATCTGCACAACGCTTGGCGCAATTCTTCACGAAGGAAGACGGGCACGGCTACCGGGTGAACCCGGACATCAGGGCATCGGTGGTGTTCACGGTGCAGGACCTGCTGACCGACCCGCCGTTCTCGCGGCTGGATCTCGTGTCTTGCCGCAACCTGATGATCTATCTGGGTCCGGACGCACAGGCCAGGGCGATGGCCTTGTTCCACTTCGCGCTTAGAGAAGGGGGCACCCTGCTGCTCGGCACCGCCGAAGCCGTCGGCGAAGGGGATGGCCGGTTCGAGCTGATCCATAAATCCGCGCGTGTGTACCGGCATGTCGGGCGCAGGCGGCCCGGAGATCTGAGCTTCGCGGCCACCGCCATGGGTGAGCCGCGAACCAGGCGCCCGGCCCAGGCCGCATTGCCGTCCCGGCAGGCGATGCTGGCCGAGCTGTGCCGCCAGGCGGTGCTGGACGGGCACGCGCCGGCAGCCGTGCTGTGCAACGACCGACACGAATGCCTGTACTCGCTTGGACCGACAGATCGCTATCTCCGTTTGGCGCCGGGCCATGCCACGGCGGACCTGCTGGCGATGGCGCGAGGACCGTTGCGGATCCGGCTCCGCTCCGCGCTCGCCAAAGCAGTGCAGGGCGGCACTCGCGTGACGGTTCCTGGCGGAAGCATGGTGCGGGACGACGACTCAATCCCGTTCAGCATCGACGTGCAACCCTTGTCCAGCGAGGGCGAGGCGCTGTTCCTGATCTGCTTCGTTGACCTGCCGCTCCGGTCGCCGCACGGTCGGAGCACTGGAAGGCAGGATGCGCCGCGCCTCGCGGAGCTGGAACGGGAGCTGGAAACCATGCGGGCCGACCTGGATGCGGCTCACCGCACGATCGAAATCTTCGGCGAGGAGCAGCGCGCCATCAACGAGGAGGCGCTGTCGGTCAACGAGGAATAC
>CAXUJE010000278.1:5363-7355 GCA_964251035.1 uncultured Acetobacteraceae bacterium | reverse complement strand
CGGCTCAGCGCGCCAGCAGCCCGCCCGCCTTGTCCGGCGTCCGGCGGCTAGAGCGCAACCGGTGCAGATAGATGCACCGGTCACGCCCTAGCGTTTGTTTTTACGAGCATGTTTATCGATCAGGTGACGACACCTGATACGGTCATGCTCTACCGCCGCAGGGGCTGCCCCTCGTCGAGGCCGCTTTCCCGGCGGCGGTACAGCTCCTCGTTGCTGATGCCTTGGGCGTGGGCCGCGCGCTCGCGTTCCGCCTCGGTTTGCGCGGCCTGGCTTTGCACCGGGTGATGCGGCCCCGGCAGGGCCTGCTGCCCCGGCTGCCGCGCCGCGCTGCCCGGGGCTTGGGCCGCAGCCGGTCCCGCCAGCACCGCGCCGACCGCCACCATCAAGAACTTGCGCATGGAACCCTCCTTGTTGCGCAAGTGTAACGCACGGGAACGCCCGCGGGTTTGCCCCCCTTGGCCTCAGTGCGGCCTCAGCGCGCCATCAGCACCGGCAGCGCCGCGTTCTCCAGCACGTGCCGGGTGACGCCGCCCAGGATCAATTGCCGCAGCCGCGAATGGCTGTAGGCGCCCATGGCCAGCAGGTCCGCGCCGAACTCCCGCGCCGCCGCCAGCATGCCGCGCCCCACGTCGCGGTCCATCGGGCGGAACTGCGCGATCTCCGGCCGGATGCCGTGCAGCGCCAGGTAGCCGAGCAGGTCCGCCGCCCCCGGCCCGCGCCGCTGGTACTCGTCGGCCGAGAGCACCCGCACCGCCCCCGCCCGCTGCATCCAGGGAATCGCGGCGTGCACGGCGGCGGCGCTTTCCGCCGTGCCGTTCCAGGCGACGCAGATGCGGGTGCCGATCGCCTGCCCGGCCTTTTGCGGCGCGATCAGCACCGGGCGCCCGCTGTCGAACAGCACGGCGTGCAATGCGTCGCTGCTGGATACGTCGTCCTTCGACTCCGGGTGCGGCACCACGGTGAGGTCGGCGAGGCGCGCGAGCTGCGCGACCAGGTCCTCCTCCCGCCCGGTGACGCTGGCGAAGTTGGCGGTGGCGCCGCGGGTGAACGGTTCGGCGATGGTGACGCCGTGGGCGGCGACGAAACGGTCGAACATCGCGCGCACGGCGTTGGAGCGGTCGGAGCTCTCCTTTTCGGTGGCCGACATCATCTCCTCGATCATCGCGCCTGACAGGCCTTCGCCGGCCAGCGGCGCCACGTCGCGGCTATCGATGCGGACATGCAGCGCCGTGAGGTGCGCGTCCCACATCCGTGCGACGGTCAGCGCCGTCGTCAACGCGGCCTCCCCGGCGGCGGTGCCGGTGAGCGGCAGCAGCAGCTTGCGGATCGGCATGGCGTTCCCTCCTCCGTGTGCGGGGCGTTGCGGGGGACGCTACCACATTTTTGCGGGGCGCAACGGGGATCGGTGCCGTATGCCGGCCGAGCCAACGCGGGTTGGACATGATCAAAGGAACGGGCGACGTGCGCTATCTTGCTCTCATCGACAGACACCCTGGCGCGTATGGCGTGGTATTTCCCGACCTGCCGGGCTGCATGGCGGTAGGCGATACGCTGGACCAAGCGATCATGAAAGCGTCGGCGGCCCTTACGGACTGGATCAGCACAGTTGAAGGCAATGGCGGCACCGCTCCGCCCGCCAGCCCGGCGGAGGCGCTTCGCTGCGATCCCGAGGTCGCCAACGTCCTGGCAAACAGGGTATGCCTGGTCGCAGTGCAGGCAGAGCTTAGCCAGGCAGCGCAGGCCATCCCGTTGCACGACCGCTTCGCCGCCCTCCGCGCCGCGTACCCGCTTCCGCTTGCGACCGGCAAGCCGGCTGACAAGGCATTCTTCGACGAGATGTCCGGGGAACTGCCATAATCGGGAGGATTGGGCTGGTTTCGGCATCAACGCCGCGCCATCCAGCGATCCATGTTTGCGTAGATACAAGAATTGCAAAAAGCGCGGGCTGGATTTCGCGGATGCTGGGGCGGTGTTCACCGGCAGGGAGGCCAC
>CAXUJE010000278.1:0-5263 GCA_964251035.1 uncultured Acetobacteraceae bacterium | reverse complement strand
AGCGCGGGCTGGATTTCGCGGATGCTGGGGCGGTGTTCACCGGCAGGGAGGCCACCCTGGACGACGAGCGGTTCGATTACGGCGAGGCACGCCGCATCACGGCAGGTTTTCTCAACAACCGCATGGTCATTGTAGTTTGGACGCCGCGCGGCGAGGCACGGCATATCATCTCAATGAGGTACGCGCATGCAAAAGAGCAACGCCGCTGGGCAAAGCACCTGGGTTGACCCGGACGATGCGCCGGAACTGACCGACGACTTTTTCGAGCGGGCTGAAATCCGCGAGAACGGCGTGCTCATCCGTCCTGGACGCCCGAAAAGCGACGCGCCGAAGCTACTGGTGTCGATCCGCCTGGACCCGGATGTGCTGGCGAAGCTGCGCGAAGCCGGGCCGGGCTGGCAAACCCGGCTCAACACCATCCTGCGCAAGGCTCTATTCGGCTGAGCGCCGCCCCTCTTCACGGATACAGCGCCCCGACGCTCCACCCCTCCCCCGCCCGCGTGTAGACCCGGCGGTCATGCAGCCGGAACGGCATGTCCTGCCAGAACTCGATCGACGCCGGGCGCACCCGGAAGCCGGACCAGTGCGGCGGGCGCGGGATCGTGTCGCCGGGGTAGCGGGCGTCAAGCTCCGCCACCCGCCGCTCCAATTCGCCGCGCGACGGCAGCGGGCGCGACTGGTCGGAAGCCAAGGCGCCCAGGCGGGAAATGCGGGCACGGGTGTTGAAGTAGGCGTCGGCCTCCGCGTCCGTCACCGTCCCCACCTCCCCCTCGACCCGGATCTGGCGCTGCAGGCTCTTCCAATGGAACAGCAGCGCCGCCCGCGGGTTGGCGATCAGCTCCCGGCCCTTGCGCCCTTCGTGGTTGGTGTAGAACACGAAGCCCCGCGCGTCGAAGTCCTTCAGCAGCACGATCCGTGCCGAGGGCCTGCCGTCCGGGGTGCAGGTCGCGACGGTCATGGCGTTCGGGTCGTTCGGCTCCGTGCGGCCCGCCTCGTCGAGCCAGGCCTGGAACAGCCGGAACGGGTCGGCGGCCTCCGGGATGCCGCGGGTCTCGGTGGAGGGAAGCGGGGTGTCGGGCATGGCAGGTCTCCAAACTGGCGCACCATGCCGATTTGGGCCTGCCCCGCCAATAGGCATCCCCGGGGCTTCCCCCCCGCCCCGGCATGTGCCACCACGCCCTATCCCACCACGCAGCGAGGTCCCACCCATGCCGGATGCCAGCCCCATTCCTTCCGGGACCCTGATGCAGGGCAAGCGCGGCGTCGTCATGGGGGTGGCGAACGACCGCTCCATCGCCTGGGGCATCGCCGCCGCCTGCGCGGCCCAAGGGGCGGAACTCGCCTTCACCTATCAGGGTGACGCGCTGGGCAAGCGGGTCCGCCCCTTGGCCGAGAGCGTCGGCAGCCGCCTCACCGTGCCCTGCGACGTGTCGGACGACGCCAGCATCGACGCGGCGTTTGCCGTGGTCGCCGACGCCTGGTGCCCTGACGGCCCGGGCATCGACTTCCTGGTGCACGCCATCGGCTGGGCGGACAAGGCCTACCTGCGGGGCAAGTACCTGGACACGCCGCGCCAGGCGTTCCTCCAGGCCATGGACATCTCCTGCTTCTCCTTCACCGCGGTGGCGCAGCGCGCGGTCCCCCTGATGCGGCCCGGCGGATCGCTGCTGACGCTCACCTACCTGGGCGCCGAGCGCGTCATGCCGCATTACAACGTGATGGGGGTGGCGAAGGCGGCGCTGGAGTCCTCCGTGCGCTACTTGGCGGCGGATTTGGGCAGCCAAGGCCTCCGGGTGAACGCGCTGTCCGCCGGGCCGATGAAGACCCTGGCCGCCAGCGGCATCGGCGACTTCCGCTACATCCTGCGCTGGAACCAGTATAACTCGCCGCTGGAGCGCAACGTCTCCTTGGAGGAGGTCGGTGGTGCCGGGCTGTACCTGCTCAGCCCGCTCTCCTCTGGCGTGACCGGGGAGGTGCACCATGTCGATAGCGGCTACCACGTCGTCGGCATGAAGAACCCGGCCGCCCCCGACATCAACGTGGCCAGCGATACCTAAGCCTCCCCCCAAAGTCCCCCAGGAGCCGAAGCCCAACCGATGAGCCACAACACCTTCGGCCACCTGTTCCGCGTCACCACCTGGGGGGAGAGCCACGGCCCCGCCATCGGCTGCGTCGTCGATGGCTGCCCGCCGCGCCTGCCGCTCTCGGAGGCCGACATCCAGCCCTGGCTCGACCGCCGCCGGCCGGGCCAGTCGCGCTACACCACCCAGCGGCAGGAGCCGGACGAGGTGCGCATCTTGTCGGGCACGCTCGACGGCCTGACCACCGGCACGCCCATCGCGCTGGAGATCCAGAACGTGGACCAGCGCAGCCGGGACTACGGCGACATCGCCCAGCAGTTCCGCCCCGGCCATGCAGACCTCGCCTATGAGTTGAAATACGGTATCCGCGACCATCGCGGCGGCGGGCGCAGCAGTGCGCGGGAGACGGCGATGCGCGTCGCCGCCGGGGCGATCGCGCGCATCGTGCTGGAACACGGAGTGGAAGGCGGGGGTGTACAGGTGCGCGGCGCCATGGTGCAGATGGGTGCCCACGCCGTGGACCGCGCCCGCTGGGACTGGAACGCCGTGCACCAGAACCCGCTGTTCTGCCCGGACCCGGTGGCCGCCGCGGCCTGGGAGGAGCGACTTGCGGCGATCCGCAAGTCGGGGTCGAGCGTGGGCGCGGTGATCGAGGTGGTGGCGGACGGCGTGCCGCCCGGCCTGGGCGCGCCGATCTACGGCAAGCTCGACGCGGACATCGCAGCCGCGCTCATGGGCATCAACGCGGTGAAGGGCGTGGAGATCGGCGACGGGTTCGCCGCCGCCGCCCTGGAAGGCGAGGGCAACGCGGACGAGATGCGGATGGGGGACGGGGCCGTGCGGTTCGGCTCCAACCACGCGGGCGGCGTTCTGGGCGGCATCTCGACCGGGCAGCCGGTGGTGGCGCGCTTCGCGGTGAAGCCCACCAGCTCCATCCTGGTGCCGCGCCAGACGGTGGACCGGATGGGGCGGGAGGTGGACCTGGTGACGCGCGGCCGGCACGACCCTTGCGTCGGCATCCGCGCGGTGCCGGTGGGAGAGGCGATGCTGGCCTGCGTCCTGGCAGACCACCTGCTGCGCCACCGGGCGCAGGTGCCGCACGCGCCGGGGATGGCCCGCCTTCCGAGAAATTAGTCATAAGATCGCGACGTGGCCGGTACGGTCTATTGCGCGCAATCGGTAGCGGTGGCAGGGATGGCTGAGAGATGCAGCTGTATCCCGACCCGATCAATCCCGCAACGCTGGACGCATTCATCGAATGCGTCGATGCGCGAGCATGGCGGGACCGGCTGGAGGCGCTGCGCTCCGGCGCCTCGGCGCAGACGCGGGCCGGGCGGCAGCGGTCGCAGCGGCATTGCATCGAGTTCACGATTGAGCGACTGCGCCGCGGCAAGCTGAACCGCGCCCCCAGCATGGCCGAGCGCTGGATCGCCAGCCTCGCCGCCGCCGCCGTCGCGCTGTTCATGGACCTGCCGAACGAGGGCCGGCTGCGCCTCGTCGGCCTGCTGCGCGCCTCGCTGGTGGGCGACGCCTGCCTGGTGCCGCCCTTCCACCTGCTGCGCACCGCGGAGCTGCAGCGGTCCCGCGGCTTCGACGTGACGTTTGCCGGGCTGGAGGACGCGGCGCCATACGACCTGCTGCTGCGCCGCGACGGCACGGAGGCGGAGGTCGTCTGCGACGTGATCTCCGCCGAGGAAGGCCGCGACGTGCACCGGGGCGCGTGGTTCAGCCTGGTGGACCGCCTCGACCCCGAGCTGCAAGCCTGGCTCTGCATGAACCCAGGCCGTTACATCCTTAAGATGACCTTGCCGCAGGGGCTGCGGGAGGCAGAGGGCGACGGGCTGCTCGCCTCGCTGCACGCGCGGATCACCGCGATGCTCGGGCAATCGCGCCGGGCCGACCATGACGAGGCCGCGGTGCTGCGGCTCGACCCGCTGATGCTGGCGGCGGCGCAGGCGGACGAGCTGGGCCTGATGCCCCGGCTGCGCCGGGAGTTCGGGCCGGAGGCGCACCTGTCGGTGACATCCGCCGGCAACGGGATCTTCGTCATGGCCGCCCGCGCCGGGCGGGAGGACACGGTCGCGCTCGCCATCCGCCGCCGCCTGTCCGCCATCGCCCCCGCCCGCCTGTCCGGCAAGCGGCCCGGCATCCTCGCCATGTTCATCGAGGACACCGACCGCCCGGAATGGCGCAGCCTGCGCGACAAGCTGGAGCTTGAGGGGGAGACGCGCAAGTTCATGACCCAGCCGGAAGCGCGCCGCGTCGTCGCCGTCACCTGCTCCTCCCGGCTGGAGCTGTTCGGCCTGCCTGAACCCGACAGCGCGCCGGGCGGCGAGCTGCGCTTCCGCAACCCGGCCCATCCCGCCGCCAAGGCCCCAGCCTTGGCGCCCGCGGTGCTGTCGTCCATGTGATGCCGTCTTTTTTGAGACATACGGTAAACCGCCATACGCCCGCCACGTTCATGCACGAACTTGGCTTGATCGTAGAAGGGGTCGCCGCGTGACGGAGTGCGAAGAAGCGTTGAAGCTGGCCGAGCTGGACCGCATCCTGAATGACCCCGACGTGCCCATGGAGCCGGCGCGGGTCTGGGCGCTGCTGGCGGAGATTGCCCGGCAGGACGCCGTGCTGGCGGACTAATCCCCGCTGGACCCATCTCGTCGGGCGGCGATCAGGAACTCGCGGTTGCCCTCCGGCCCGGTGATCGGGCTGGCCTCGATCCCCAGCACCTGCCAGCCCGGCAGCCCCGCCCACCAGTCCCGCACCTGGGCGCAAACCGCGCGGTGCACGGCCCCGTCCCGCACCACGCCCTTTGACCCCACCTGGCCCGGACCAGCCTCGAACTGCGGCTTGATCAATGCCACCGCCCAGGCGCCCGGCGCGCACAGCGCGAGCGGCGCCGGCAGCAGGGTCGAAAGCCCGATGAACGACGCGTCGCACACCAACGCCCTCACCACGTCCGGCACCTGCGCCGCCGTCAGATAGCGGGCGTTGGTCCGCTCGTGCACCACCACCCGCGCGTCGTTCCGCAGCCGCCAGGCGAGCTGGCCGTGCCCCACATCGACCGCATGCACCCGCTCGGCGCCATGGTGCAGCAGCACGTCGGTGAACCCCCCGGTGCTTGCCCCCACGTCCAGGGCCACCCGCCCCGCGGCCTCCAATCCGAAATGCCGGAGGGCGTGGTC
>CAXUJE010000277.1:0-7358 GCA_964251035.1 uncultured Acetobacteraceae bacterium | reverse complement strand
CGACGCCGCGGCCAAGCGCGGCGCTGCCCGGTGTCGAGCAGCGGAAGCACAAGGGCCTCGGCAACAGGGCGGAGAACTCGCACCAGCCGGGCCGAAGGCGGGAACGGCAGACGAAGCGGTTCAAGCCGCCGGGCCAGGCACAACGCTTCTTGTCCGCCCATGACAGGATCAACAACCTCTTCCTGCACCGCCGCCACGAAGTTCCAGCCGTCCGATATCGAGCCACCCGGCTCCAAGCCTTCCAGGTTTGGGCGGAGGTCACCGGCGCCACCGCCGCGGCGTGACCACAAGCACGCCGCCCTCGTCGCGCCCTGGCGCAACATCGGCCCAACAAGTTGACGATGCCCCTGGGCAACATCGTTGGCCCCGGGACCGGCAGGTCAGCTACGGCTTCATGCAGCCGATGACCCGGCGCGACTTCCTGTTCCGGCACGGGCTGCGACACGGCGAGCGCAACTGGTTCGGTGAAGACTGTATGCCTTATACAAGGTGCCTCCAGGCAGGTGCCCGATGGTGGGTCACGCCTGAACTCCTGTATCACTATTCAATACGGCCGGGATCGCTCACCAGCGTGCAGACGGCCAACGACCTGAAGTGGATCGCGCAATTGGAAGCCGAGTTGTTGGCTGACCCGGCGATCACGGCACAGCCACGCCTCACCAAGGCGCTCCGTCGCCACAAGGCCAAGATCGACTGGTTGCAGAGCTATCGTGCCGTGACCGACGCTGTGAAGCAGCGGCGGTTCGGCTCGGCGATGCAAGGCTGCTACAATCCTGGCGCCGCCCGTTCTATAGCTGCCAAACGCGTTGGAGCAGAACTGCCGAGCCAGCTTGCCACGGTGGACGGCGTGATTGCCCCCAAATGCCGAGCGGACTCGAAGCGGGAACCATGAGAAAGGTGGGGCAGTAAGCTTGGCTTTACACGTCAGGGTGGTCGGCAAGCGACGAGCAGCAGGCGGTTGAGCACGTCGGCTGGGAGTTTCGGCGCGTCTCGGTCGGGCTGCGAGGGCGCGAAAGTCGGCGGCGACAGGACAATTATGGCGACGCGCGTGCATTCCGGCCTACAATCCTGCCAGTTACTACTCGGTGCAAGATCATGACCAGTCCCGTCGTTATGTGCCTTGCCTGTCGATTTTGGACTAGCACAAATGGCCTAAATGGCCATTGTAGGCACAGCGCGCCTCGACCGACCGAAAACGCCAACCAGATCGCC
This sequence comes from uncultured Acetobacteraceae bacterium, assembly GCA_964251035.1. Classification (GTDB taxonomy): domain Bacteria; phylum Pseudomonadota; class Alphaproteobacteria; order Acetobacterales; family Acetobacteraceae; genus CAHJXG01. The sequence continues at coordinate 6,146 of CAXUJE010000277.1, read as the reverse complement.
CACTGGCCAGAAACGTTCCACAATGACCTGTGTGGCGAAGGTGCCCAGCGCGAAGCTGTTTCGCAAATGCTTGCCTGTGAAGACTGCGCGTTCTGGTGCCGCGCTGCGAACAACCAGGGAATCTACCCGATCGACCGGCTCGGCGCGCTGAACCATTGGTGGCATGAGGCAGGATATTGCAAGCGCTACGCGCCAGGACCTTCATCCTTGTCGGGCCAACGCGGCTTTTGGCGTGTGACACATCGGACAGATGGCTGTGCCGAAGGGCAAAGGCCACTATAGGCCGGATCCAAACTCGGTCCAGTTTGGAAACCATATTGCCGTTTGCCTGACGCAGCCTCTTCTCGGTGACGGCAGGACAGGACTATGGCCTGTTGGAGCTTGATCCAATCGGCTGCGGCGGCGAGGCAGAGGACGCCCATGAAGGAGTGCGCGGTTCTCTCACAGCGGGTGGCGACAGCGCGCCACTCCTTCACGCTGGCTCTGGACGCCGCCGTCGCCCTTGTTTGAGCTTGGCACCGCCGCCGCCCAGGGCGGGACGACGACATCCGGCGGCGGATGGCGCTGGCGTGCCGCAGCCTGCGTAGGTGGGCTCGCCGTCGTAGGCGCCGTCCGCCGTCACGGACGCGATCACGCCCTCTGCCTGCCCGAGCAGGGCCGGCACCTGGGCCGCGTCGCCAGGATGCCCTTCGGTCAGCACGTGGGCGGCGGTCTCGCCCGCGTCGGCATCGACGGCCAGATGAAGCTTGCGCCACTGCCGCCGTGCCCGGCCGTGCTTCCCGGCATCCCACCCGCTCTGCCCGAACAGCCCCAAGCCCGTGCTGTCCAGCACGAGGTGGACCGGGCCAGTGCTGGCCTGGACACGCGGCTGGCGTCCTGTGAAGGTCCGCCCGCGGCGGCTCAACGTGCTGTGGTCAGGGACGGACGGAACCAACCCGAGCAGGCGCAGCACGCTGCGGCTGAACGCCTCGGCCTGGCGCAAGGCCAGGCGGAACACGAGCCGCAAGGTCAGCACGGGTCCGATCGCCAGGTCGGAGTGGAGTGGCTGCCCGCCGGGACTGCTCCGCTTCGCCGCCGCCCAGCGCCGCCTCGTCCAGCCACAGCGCGAGGTCGCCACGCCGCCGCAAGCCTGCCTCATGCGCCGGCCAGTTCGTGACACGGTAGCGCGCGGAATGCGATGGCGACGTGAGGCGTTGTGCTTGAACGGCATGGAAGGAAGGTAGCCGCATAGCCGACCTCAGGCCAACAAGACCGTCCAAGCCACCAACACCGATCAGAACTGCTCCTTGCTGTAAAGGTCCTTGGCATTGGCCGCGTCGATGCGTTGGCTCGGCACCACCACGTTGCGGGGCACCTCCGTGGCGCAATCGACCAGGATCTTCTTGGCAAGATCGAGCGCTTCGGCGGCGCCGGTCGGATAGGTGTAGGTGCCTGCCCACTGGCCTTCCACGACTGACCGGATGCCGCCCGAGGGACCCGGCAGCCCATCAGTCCCGATGATCTTCACCTGGCTGGCCTTGCCGGCCTGCTTGGATGCAATGTAGGCTCCGGCGGCCGCAAGGTCGTTCGAAGTATAGACGACCTTGATGTCGGGATGGGCCTGGAGCATGGCGGAAAAAACAGTGACCGCCTTGTCCTCCATCCAATCGACCGGCTGGGTCGCGACGAGCTTGATCTTGGGATTGGCAGAAATGCCTTCCTTGAAGCCGTCCATCCGTTCAATGGCGGGCGACGAGCTTGGCAGCCCCTCGAGGATCGCCACCTCGCCGCCGTCGGGCAGCAGCGTCCTGGCGGTCCAATCGCCCGCCTCCCTGGCGATCTGCCGGTTGTCGCCACCCACGAAGGCTGTGTAGTTGTCGCCCGTGGTCTTGCGGTCAAGCTCTATGACCGGCACGCCCGATTTGTAGACGCGCGACACGACAGGGGTGAGCGGGGCTGCCTCGAAAGGCGAGATCATCAGCAGGTCCACCTGCTGGGTCACGAAGTTCTCGACCTGCGACACCTGGGTGTTCACGTTCGCCTGGCCGTCCGCGATGACGAGCTTGAATTTCGGGTAGCCCTTCACCAGCCGCTCAAGCTCGTGGTTGACGTGTTCCCGATAGGGCTCCTTGAAATTCGCCTGGGCGAAGCCGATCAGGTAATCGTTGTTCGGCCCGCAATCCTTGGCAAGCGGCTTGCCGTCAGCCGCGGACACGCTTGTGGCGAAAGCGATGCCCGCCAGGACCGTCGCCGCCTGCAGAAATGTCGTCATGATGTCCTCCCATGGCCGTGTTGGCATCCGGGCTGGCCCTTCCAGCCTCGAGCCTTGCCGTTGCGAACCTATCGTGTTGCACCCCGCCCGACGACATAGGTCTGCAATGCCGCTGCGACGACGATGATGGCACCTGTCGCCAGCAACTGCATGGCGGCACTGACGTCATTGAGCTGCAGGATGTTGGCAAGTGCGCCCAGCATGACCGCCCCCGCGATGGTGCCGACCATCGAGCCTGCGCCGCCGAACAGGTCGGTGCCGCCGATCACCACGGCCGCGATGGCGTTCAGCTCGTAGCCCGTGCCGTCGTTCGGGCTGCCGAAGGCGAATTGGCCCGCGTGGACGATGCCCGCAACAGCAGACGCGAGCCCGGTCAGCGCATAGACGGAGATCTTGATTGCGTTGACCGGGATCCCCGACAGCAGCGCCGCCTTTTCATTGCCGCCTACGGCAAAGACGTAGCGGCCGTAGCGCGTGTTGTTGAGCACGAAAGCCGCAACGGCAGCGAGCACGAGGAACACCAGCGTCGCCACGGGAAACACGCCGCCGATGCGCTCCCCCAGCACGGCAAAGGCAGGCGGCGCGTTGCCCGGGCCTTCGCCGTAGTTGATGTTGATGAAGCTGTTGTTCGACACGATCAGCGACAAGCCGCGCGCTGCCTGCAGGCCGGCCAGCGTGACGATAAAGGCCTGGATGCGGAGCTTTGACGAGATGGCGCCCTGGACCGCCCCGAATACCATGCCCATGACGATCACAAGCGGCAGCGTCGACCACAGGCCCCAGCCCTCGTTGACGAGCAGTTGGGCGGTCAGCACCGAGCACAGGCCGAGCACGGCGCCCACCGACAGGTCGATGCCGGCGGCGATGATCACGAATGTCATGCCAAGCGCCAGGATCCCGGTTTCGGCAACGGAGCGGATGATGTTGGCGATGTTGTCGGGCTGAAGGAACAGGATGTGGCCGTGGCGGCGCGGCGAGAAGACTATGCCCGCGACGACCACGAGCATAAGCCCGAGCAGGCTCTGGAAGCGCACCAGATAAGCAAGCGGGCTTTTGCGCGGCTGCGCCGCCGCGGCCGGCGTGGACGCCATGCTCATGCGGCCTGGCACTCCCCTTCGCTGATCCGGCGCACGTCGTTTTCGCTCGGTCCGGCGCCGAACGCGTGGGTCGTCCGTCCCCCATGCATGACAAGGATGCGGTCGCACAAGCCGATCAGTTCGGGCAGTTCGGAGGATGCCACGAGCACACCGAGACCTTCGTCGGCGAGGGCACGCAGCCTGCGGTAGATCTCCGCCTTGGCGCCGACGTCGACCCCACGGGTCGGCTCGTCGAGCAGCAGCAGGCTCGGACCGTTCATCAGCTCCTTGGCGAACACCACCTTTTGCTGATTGCCGCCCGACAGGTTGACCACCTTGGCATGCGGCAGCCGGGGCCGGATGTCGTAATGCTCGAGCGCCCCGGCCACCTCACGGCGTTCGAGCCCCCGCGCCACAAGCCCGAACGGCATGACGCGCTTCAGGGTGGACATCACGACGTTCTGCGCCACCGTGTGTTTAAGCACGAGGCCTGTCCCCCGGCGATCGTCCGTCACATAGGCAATGCCCGCACGGCGGGCGGCTGCGATCGTGCCGAGGGTTGCGGGCCGGCCGCGCACCTCGACGGTGCCGCGCCACCGGCCGCTCGCGCCGAAGCCGTGCAGGGCCGACAGGAGCTCCGTGCGGCCGACGCCCATCAACCCGGCGAGGCCGACGATCTCGCCCTCGTGCACGGTCAGCGACACATCCCGCGGCGCCTGCCAGCCGGGCCGGGGCCGGTCGGCGTCGAAGGCGGCGTGCTCAAGCCGGAGGATCGGCGCCCCGACGGCCGCGGAGCGAGGCGGGAACAGGTCCGCGAAGGGCCGCCCAACAAGGAGCCGCACGAGCTCCGCCTGGGGCGCGTCCGGTCCTGTCCGACCCACCACGGCGCCGTCGCGCATGACCGTCACGCGATGCGCGATTCTCGTGACCTCCTCGAGACGGTGCGAGATATACACGATGCCGACGCCGCGCCCGGACAGTTCCCGAACCACACCGAAGAGGTGATCGGCCTCGACGGCCGACAAGGCCGCGGTCGGTTCGTCCATGATGAGGATGCGGGCCTGAGCCGACAAAGCTTTAGCGATGGCGACGAGCTGGCGCTCGCCCATGCGCAGGCTGGAAACCGGCAGCCCGGCATCAAGCGACACGCCGGCCCGGGCGAGCAGATCCTGGGCCCGGCGCCGCATGACGCCATGGGACAGCACGCCGCGACTGACGACTTCGTTGCCAAGAAAGAGATTTGCCGCAATGTCGAGACCTGGCACGAGGTCCAACTCCTGCGGGATCATGGCGATGCCGGACGCATGGGCGTCGCGCGGGCTCGTGAAACGGACCGGCTGACCATTGAGGGTGATGGCCCCCTCGTCGGGCACGACTGCCCCGGAGAGCACGCCCATCAGGGTCGACTTGCCAGCGCCATTCTCGCCAAGCAGCACATGCACCTCGCCGACGGCAAGGTCGAAGTCGACGCCTTTTAGCGCATGGACGCCGCCATAGCGCTTCTGGACTCCGCTCACCCCCAGGAGGGGTGCGGTCATGCCGTACCGGGCCTAGCTCGTCGATGGGTCATGTGCAGGTTTCTTCCCCAAATCGACGATTTACCTCGTCGCTGAGAAAAGTTTATTGAAAAAAGCGCTGCACGCAAGCGTTGGCCTTGATGGCTGCAGCCAGCAGGCGGTTGCGGCACCGCAAGCATCGTCAACTTGGCTGCCGGCCGGCTTGCGGGTTGAGAATGGGCTGAGTAGGTGGACAGGATGACGACATCTGCCTGCCCCAGCTACGCCGGGCGCCGGTCGAAATCGCCAGCCGCGCGGTCTGGCTGTATCTTTCATTCCCGCTCAACTTGCGCATGGCAGACGAGTTGCTGGCCACGCGGCACCGTGGTCAGCCATGAAACCGTGCGGCAGCGGACGCCGAAGTTCGGCCAGGGCTTCGCACACCAGCTCCACCGCAGGCTGTCCGTGGCCAGAGACAAGTGGCACCTCGACCAACTGGTTCTGTTGCAAAGCGCGGCGCGGACCTGATGGTGCAGGAAGCCAGCAGGCGGCGAGCGGACGAGCATGACAAAGGTGGGACAGGACGGATCGTTCAAGGGCGGGCACTTCACGTCCGAGGTGATCCTATGGGCGCTGCGCTGGCATCTTGCCTTCCCGATCAGCTACCGCGACCTCGCCGCCATGCTGGCCGACCGTGACGTCCTGGTCGACCACACCATCCTGTTCCGCTGGGTGCAGGCCTATGCGGCGACGCTGGAACAGCGGATCGGGAAACACCTATGGCCGTGCACCGGGTCGTGGCGGGTGGACGAGACCTACGTCAAGGCCAAGGGCGTGTGGACCTGCCTGGATCGCGCGGTCGACAGCCTTGGCCAGACGATCGGCTTCCTGCTCTCGGCGCGCTCCGGCGGTCAACACCTTGCATCGCCTGGTCCTGGCGCTCGGCCGCGACGACCTCGAAGCCGCCTTCCGCCGCCATGCCCGCGACCTGAACGCACATAGTGAACCGGAGGCACTGCGCACAGTCGCCCTCGATGGCAGGACGCTGCGCGGCAGCGTCGAACCAAGAGGTTCGCCGGACTTCGACTCCCTGACCGGCCGCAAGGCGGTCCACGTGCTCAACGCCTTCGCCAGCGACGCCGCCCTGGTCTTGGCGCACCAGGAGCTGGCCGGTGCGCCAGGACCAGGTCGCAGCCGTGCCGAAGCTGATGGCCGAGCTTGGCTTCACGGGCGTGCTGTTCACCGTCGCCGCGCTGCGTTGCCAAAAGGACGGGTTCGCCCAGGCTGCCGCGACCGGCAATGCCCTGCTGGTCCGCGTCAAGG
>CAXUJE010000276.1:0-7415 GCA_964251035.1 uncultured Acetobacteraceae bacterium | reverse complement strand
GCGGAGGCGACGGTCACGTTCTTCCGGCTGAAGCCCGGGCACCTGCTGCTGCCGGGCCGCTCGCTCTGCGGCGAGACCGTGCTGGCCGACATCGGCCTGCCGGCCAGCGTGCTGGGCGGCGTTGCGCCGCGGGCCTGGCGCAACGGGCCGGCGCTTTGGCGCGTCCCGTCGCCGGGGGCGTCCGATCACAAGTACACCCGCGGGCACGTGACAGTGCTGGGCGGCGCTGCCATGACCGGCGCGGCCCGTCTGGCAGCCGGCGCGGCCCGGCATGGGGGCGCCGGCATGGTGTCGATCGCGGCCACAGGGAGCGCCGACGTGTACCGCACCGGCGCGCCCGGCCTGATCGTCAGCGACGCCCCCCTTGCCGAGCTGCTGAAGGATGAGCGCCGTTCCGTGTGGGTTTGCGGTCCCGGCCTGGGACAGGACGCGGCGCATGCGGCGCTGCCGATGCTGCTGGGTGCGGGGCGCCGGGTCGTGGCGGACGCCGATGCGCTCGGCGCCTGTGCCGGCCAGCCGGACGCGCTGGCCGGCTGCGCGGTGCTGACCCCGCATGAGGGGGAGTTCACCAAGCTGTTCGGACCCGTCGGTCCCGACCGGATCGCCGCCGCCCGGGCCGCAGCGCGGCGGGTGGGCGCGGTGGTGCTGCTGAAAGGCGCGGACACCGTGGTCGCGGCGCCGGACGGCCGGGTCGTGGTCAACGACAGCGCGCCGCCTTGGCTTGCGACCGCCGGGGCTGGGGACGTGCTGGCCGGGCTGGTGGCGGCGATGCTGGCGCAGGGCATGGCGGAGTGGGACGCCGCCGCCGCCGCCGCCTGGCTGCACGGACGCGCCGCGGTGCTGGCCGGCCGCGGCCTCATTGCCGAGGACTTGCTGCCCCGCATCGCAGAGGCTGTCGCGGGGACTGCCGCGCCGTGACGCCCGCGCCCTATGGCACCGGCGGGCCGCCGTGCTAACGTCGCACGGCAGGGAGCCGTCCTATGAGTGACATCACCGCGCCGACCGGCCTGTTCGACCGTGCGATCCGCCGGATCACGACCGTTTGGCGCGACATGGCGGACCGCGTGTCCACCGACGAGGACCAGGGCATCCTCAGCCAGATGCGCGCCTGCCTCAACGCCCGCGGCGGCGAGGTCAGCGCCCGCAACCGCGCGGCCAAGCTGGCCCAGGCCTACCTCACCCTGGACGCCGAGGGCCGCAAAGGCTTCCTGCGCGACCTCGCCTCCTTCGACAGCGACCCGGAGGCGGTGTCGCGGGCCTACGAGGCGGTGAAGTCCGCCACCGACGCCGCCGAGCGCGCGACCGCCAAGGTCCGGCTCCGCCGCGCGCTGGAGCCGCCGCGGGTCCGCCTGCTCACGCAGTTCACCACGATCCCGGACGGCATGAAGTTCCTGGTGGACCTGCGCGCCACGCTTTTGGAGCTGACCCGCGCCGACCCGCACTTGGCGGCGCTGGAGAGCGACATGCGCGGCCTGCTGGCCAGTTGGTTCGACGTGGGCTTCCTGGAGCTGCAGCGCATCGACTGGAACAGCCCGGCCGTGCTGCTGGAGCGCCTGGTCGGCTATGAGGCGGTGCATGAAATCCGGTCCTGGAGCGACTTGAAGAACCGCCTGGACAGCGACCGCCGCTGCTACGCCCTGTTCCACCACCGCATGCCGAACGAGCCGCTGATCTTCGTGGAGGTGGCGCTGGTGCGCGGCCTGGCCGACAGCGTGCAGCGCCTGCTCGACAAGAAGGCGCCGCTGCTGGACCCGAAGGACGCCGACACCGCGATCTTCTACTCCATCAGCAACTGCCAGCGCGGCCTGGCCGGGATCAGCTTCGGCAACTTCCTGATCAAGCGGGTGGTCGAGCTGCTGGGGGCCGAGTTCCGCAACCTCAAGACCTTTGCGACCCTGTCCCCGATCCCCGGCTTCGGCAAGTGGCTCGGCGCCAAGCTGGCCGAGGGCGACACGGCGCTGCTGAGCGAGGAGGAGGCTGCCAGCCTGCGCGCCGCCGCCCCCAAGGGCGCGTCCGCCGTCGAGACCGGGACGCAGGCGCTTGACGCCATCCTCAAGCAGCGGGGCTGGTTCCGCGATCCGGCCCTGCAAAAGGCAGCCGAGCCGGTGCTGACGCGCCTCGCCGCCCGTTACCTGATGGTGGAGGCGCGCGGCAGCCGGGCGCTCGATCCGGTGGCCCACTTCCACCTGTCGAACGGCGCCCGGGTGGAGCGGATCATGGTGGGCGCCGACACCGGCGGCAAGGGCGTGCGGGAGAGTGCCACGCTGATGGTGAACTACCTTTACGACCCGGCGAAGATCGAGGAGTACCACGAGGACTACGCCGGCGACGGCAAGCGCAACGCCAGCACCGCGGTGCGCCGCATGGCGCGAGGCTGGGCATGAGGGAGGGCTGGGCATGAACGCGCCGAACCCGATCGTCCGGGAAGCGTCCCCGCGCATCGCCGGGCTGCGGGAAATCGAGAAGAAGCTGCTGTGGCTGTCGGCTTGGATGGTGCACCACGCCAACCACGTCCGCCCGAACCGCGACGGCCTCAAGGTCGGCGGGCACCAGGCGAGCTGTGCGAGCTGCATCAGCATCCTGACGGCGCTGTACTTCGAGGTGCTGCGCCCGCAGGACCGCGTCGCCGTGAAGCCGCATGCCGGCCCGGTGTTCCACGCCATCAACCTCTTGCTGGGGCGTGAGCAGCCGGAGCGGCTGTCCACGCTGCGCCAGATGGGCGGCATCCAGAGCTACCCGAGCCGCACCAAGGACGGGCCGGAGGTCGATTTCTCCACGGGGTCGGTGGGCCTCGGCGTCGCGCTCACCAGCTTTGCGTCGTTGATGCAGGACTACGTGCGGCTGCACGGGCTGGACGCCGGCCTGCCGCCGGGGCGGCACGTCGCCATCGCCGGAGATGCGGAGCTGGACGAGGGCAACATCTACGAGGCGCTGCTGGAAGGCTGGAAGCACGACGTCCGCAACGTCTGGTGGGTGATCGACTACAACCGGCAAAGCCTCGACAGCGTGGTGCCGGACCGGCTGTTCGGCCGGATCGAGGGCCTGTTCCGCGACATGGGCTGGAATGTCGTTACCCTGAAATACGGCCGCCTGCTGGAGGCCGCCTTCGCCCGGGAAGGCGGCGAGGCGCTGCGCCGCTGGATCGACGACTGCCCCAACAGCCTGTACTCCGCGCTCACCTTCCAGGGCGGCGCGGCCTGGCGGCAGGCGTTGCTGGCGGAGCTGGGCCGCGAACCCGGCGTCCGCGCCATCCTCGATCCCATGTCGGACGACGAGTTGGCCGAGCTGATGACCAACTTGGGTGGCCACGACGTGGACACACTCATAGAACAGTTCCGTCTGGCGGACGCCTTGGGCGACCAGCCGACGTGCTTCATCGCCTACACGATCAAGGGCATGGGCCTGCCGTTCGCCGGGCACAAGGACAACCACTCGGGCCTGATGTCCCGCGACCAGATGGCGTTCTTCCAGCAGGCCATGCGCATCCGGCCCGGCCATGAGTGGGACGTGGCGGAGGGCCTGGACCTTTCGCCCGCGGAACTCCGCGCCGTGATCGACGCGGCGCCGTTCGCCCAACCGCTGACGCCGTCCGGGCGCAGCCTGTCCACGCCCGCCGTCGCGGTGCCGGCGGCGCTGCCGGTGTCGGGCGGGCCGGGGCGCCGGGCCAGCACGCAGTCGGGGTTCGGCGACATCCTGGCGGAGATCGGCCGGCCGCAGGGCGATTTCGCCGAGCTGGCACGGCACATCGTCACCACCAGCCCGGACGTCACGGTCTCGACCAACCTTGGTCCCTGGGTGAACCGCCGCGGGGTGTTCGACCGGCACACACGCAACGACGTGTTCCGCGACGCGAAGCTGGCCAGCGCGCAGCGGTGGGGCATGGCGCCGACCGGGCAGCACGTCGAGCTGGGCATCGCCGAGCAGAACCTGTTCCTGCTGCTGGCGGCGGCGGGCCTCCAGCACAGCCTGACCGGGGCGCGGCTGCTGCCCATCGGCACGGTGTACGACCCCTTCGTGAACCGCGGCCTCGATGCGCTGATCTACGCCTGTTATCAGGACGCGCGCTTTCTCCTGGTCAGCACGCCGTCCGGCATCACGCTGGCGCCGGAGGGCGGGCAGCACCAGAGCATCAACACGCCGCTGATCGGCATGGCCGCCGACCGGCTCGCCTCCTTCGAGCCGGCCCATGTGGACGAACTCGCCATCCTGCTGCGCTTTGCCCTCGCGCACATGCAGGCACCGGACGGCTCGGCCGTGTGGCTGCGCCTATCCACCCGGCAGTTGGAGCAGCCTGCCCGTAGCCTCGATCCCGCCGCGGTGATTGCCGGCGCGCATTGGGTCGTGGCGCCGGAGCCGGGCGCATGCATCGCGCTGGCCTATCAAGGTCCCGTGGCGCCGGAGGCCGAGGCCGCCTTTGCCGAGCTGCAGGCCGAGGTGCCCGGCGCCGGGTTGCTCGCGATCACCAGCCCGGACCGCCTGCACGCCGGCTGGCTCGACGCCGCCCGCACCCGCCGCACCGGCCAGCCGGCCCGGTCGCACGTTGAGAAGATCTTGGCGCCGCTGTCCCACGACGCGGCCCTGGTCACGGTGCTGGACGGCCACCCGGCCGCGCATTCCTGGCTGGGAGGGGTGCTCGGCCATCGCGTCGTGCCGCTGGGTCCGGACCATTTCGGCCAGAGCGGCGACCTGCCGGACCTGTATCGGGAGTACGGCCTGGACACTGACGCGATCCTGGACGCCTGCGCGCAGGCCCTGCTCGGTTAAGCCCGCCGCCTTGTCCCGCACCACCGGGTGCGCTACACGCGCCGCCTGATGTCCGCATGCGGGCGTGGTGAAATGGTAGACACGCCAGATTTAGGTTCTGGTGGCGCAAGCCGTGGGGGTTCAAGTCCCTCCGCCCGCACCATGGCGCGGACCATATGGATGATTAGGGTTAAAAGGACCGGGTTCAGATGCAGGTGACTGAAACACTCTCCGAAGGCTTGAAGCGCGGCTACGCCGTGGTCGTGCCGATGGCTGACGTGGAGAGCAAGCGCACGGCGAGGCTGGCCGAGATCGGCAAGACCGTGCGCCTGCCGGGCTTCCGGCCGGGCAAGGTGCCGTTGACCGTCGTGCGCCAGCGCTACGGCTCCGCCATCAACTCCGAAGTGCTGGAGGAGAGCGTCAACAGCGCGACGCAGCAGGTGCTGTCCGACCGCGGGCTGCGCCCGGCCACGCAGCCCAAGGTCGATGTGACCTCACCGGGCGACAAGCAGGACTTGGCGTTCAACGTCGAGGTCGAGCTGCTGCCCGAGGTGCCGATGCCGGACTTCGGCGCCATCGCGCTGACCCGGCTGCGCGCCGAGCCGACGCCTGAGTCCATCGACAAGGCGCTGAACGAGATCGCCTCCCGCCAGCGCGAGCTGGAGCCGGTCACGGAGGACCGCGGCGCCCGGACCGGCGACACGCTGACGGTGGACTATGTCGGCAAGGTGGATGGCGTGGAGTTTCCGGGCGGCACCGGCAGCGCGATGCCGGTCGAGTTGGGCGGCAGCGGCTTCATCCCCGGGTTCTCCGAGGGCATGGAAGGCATGCGGCCCGGCGAGGAGCGCCAGATCCAGGTGATGTTCCCGGAGGAGTACGGCACCAAGGAACTGGCCGGTAAGCCTGCCACGTTCGACCTGAAGGCGACCGCCTTGCAGCAGGCGAAGCCCCTGGAGATCGACGACGCCCTGGCGGAGAAGCTCGGCTTCGAGAACCTGGAGGACCTGCGGAAGCTGATCGCCACGCAGATGCAGCGCGAGTACGACCAGGTGAGCCGCATGCGCATCAAGCGCGACCTGCTAGACAGCCTGGCGAAGGGCGCCGACTTCATGGTGCCCGAGAGCATGGTCGAGGGAGAGTTCGCCTCGATCTGGCAGCGGGTCGAGAACGACCTGAAAGAGGGCAAGGGCGACGAGGAAGACAAGAACAAGGACGAGGCGACGCTGAAGGCCGAGTACCGGGCCATCGCGGAGCGCCGGGTGCGGCTGGGCCTGCTGCTGTCCGAGATCGGCCGGGCCAACGGTGTGCAGGTCGGGCAGGACGAGCTGCTGCGGGCCATGCGGACCGAGGCCGGCCGCTACCAGGGGCAGGAAGCCCAGGTGATGGAGTTCTTCCGCAAGAACCCGCAGGCGGCGGACGGCCTGCGCGGCCCGATCTTCGAGGACAAGGTGGTGGACTTCATCCTCGACCTGGCCAAGGTGGAGGACAAGACGGTGACGCCGGAGGAACTGGCCGCGGAGCCTGAGCCGGCAGAAGCCAAGGTGGCGGAGGCTCAGACGGCGGAGTCGCAGCCAGGGGAAGCGGAGCCAGCAGCCTAGCGCGGCACCCCGGCAACTGGCCGGGGCCGCCTGGAACCGGCGGAGTTATGGACCATGTAGGGCAGGGCCGCCGGCCATCCGCGGCGGCGGCAAGAGGGGTATGGATAGAATGAGGGATCGCGATCCGGTCGAGATCTACAACAGCTCGCTGGTCCCGATGGTGGTCGAGCAGACCGCCCGCGGCGAACGTGCGTTCGACATCTACTCGCGCCTGCTCAAGGAGCGCATCATCTTCCTGACCGGCCCGGTGTTCGACCAGGTGGCCGCGGTGATGTGCGCGCAGTTGCTCTTCCTGGAAAGCGACAATCCCAGCAAGGACATCAGCGTCTACATCAACAGCCCCGGCGGCGTCGTGTCGGCGGGCCTCGCGATCTACGACACCATGCAGTATATCCGCAGCCCCGTCAGCACGCTGTGCATCGGCCAGGCGGCGAGCATGGGCAGCCTCCTGCTCTGCGCCGGCGCCAAGGGCAAGCGGTATGCCACGCCCAACTCCCGCATCATGGTGCACCAGCCGAGCGGCGGGGCACAGGGGCAGGCGGCGGACATCGAGATCCAGGCCCGCGAAATCCTGACACTGCGCAAACGGCTGAACGAGATCTACGTGCGCCACACCGGCCAGACACTTGAGGCCATCGAGAGCAAGCTGGAGCGCGACAGCTACATGTCGGCGGAGGAGGCCCGCGACTACGGCCTCGTCGACCAGGTCGTGGAGAACCGCCCGGCCCCGGCCGACCCCGCGAAGCTTTGAGCGTGCGACGCCGGGCGTTGCAAACCCGGCGTCTGCGGCACACATAGGCGAATGTCAAGTGATCGTTGATCGCGCATCGGCGATCCGCTATCCGGTCCATGCCCGGCGTGGCCGGCGGGTTCGCGTACGGTTCCGCCTTGTCCGTCGGGCACGGCCGGATCTAGTCTTCCTAGGTTTGTCCCTGCGGGCGGCGGGGCAGGAGTGTCCATGAGCAAGTCCGGCGATTCGAAGAACACCCTTTACTGCTCATTCTGCGGCAAGTCCCAGCATGAGGTCCGCAAGCTGATCGCGGGTCCGACGGTGTTCATCTGCGACGAATGCGT
>CAXUJE010000275.1:0-7427 GCA_964251035.1 uncultured Acetobacteraceae bacterium | reverse complement strand
GCCGAGGATGGCCCCGAGCACGACGATGCCAAGCGCGCGGACCCCGTTGGCGACGATCGGCACCACGACCGACGCGGCCACGAACAGCAGCCGGCGGCCTGGGCTGCGGTAGTTCAGCAGGGCATAGAACACGCCGAAGGCCACGGCCGCGATCAGGAAGCGGAGGCCGGCGCAGGCCTCGGCCACATAGAAGACACCGGCGGAGATCTCGATCGTGAGGTCGGTGGCGTAGTTCGCGATGCCGAGGGCGTTCAGCCCCCGGACGACGAATCCCGCGGTGAACCGCTGCAGCACCGGCGTGACGAAGGCGCCGAACGGCACAAGGAACACCAGAAGCAGCAGCGGCGCCCTAAGCGCGCGGAACAGGCGCCAGCCGAGCACCGCCAGGGCCAGCAGCTCCAGCGCCGCGATGGCAGCCAGTTGCCGCCCTTCCATGATGCCCAGCCGCTCCGCCAGGAACCACACGGCCGCGACTGGCAGGGCGAGCGGCGCCAGGGCGGGCAAGGGCCGCGGCGTGAGGCCGGCCAAGGCGGCCCGGCGGTCCCAGGCGAGGTACGCCGCCATGGGAAGGATCAGGAAGCAGTGCCCGTAGGTGTCCGAGGCCCGCCAAACACCGACCGCCGCCACGCACTCCGGCAGGAACAGCAGGACCCAGGCGAGGAGGCCCAGCGAAAGCCCGGCGGCCGCGGGGACAAACACCGGCCGCAGGCGGGGAAGGGTGACGGCGCTCATGCCGGGGAAGCTACCCTATTCGTTGCGGAAACGGTAGAAAGGATCGCGTCCAGCTTGGCAAGCGTCGCGGGCCAGGCATAGGAGCGCAGCATGGCCGCCCGCGCCGCCGCGCCCAGGCCCGGGTGCGCTCCCGCCAGCATTTCCGTGATCCCGCTGCACATCGCCTTGGCGCCGTCGGCGACCAACAGGTCGCGCCCCGCCGCGGCGCGCACGCCCTCGAACGCTTGGGGCGAGGCGACGACCGGGCGGCCCATCGCCATGGCCTCCAGCACCTTGTTCTGGATGCCGCGGGCGATGCGGAGCGGCGCCACGCAGGCGTCGGCGTGGGCAAGGTAGGGCCGCACGTCCGGCACCCGGCCGGTCACGCGCACGCCGGGCCGGTCGGCCAGCCGCAGCACCGCCGGGCCGGGGTTGGCGCCGACGATGTGGAACTCGATCGTCGGATGCTGCCGCCGAAGCAGCGGGACCGCCTCGGCTGCGAACCAGCGGACCGCGTCGGCATTGGGCCAGTAGTCCATGTTGCCGGTGAACACCAGATGCGGCCCGGCGGCGTGGAACGGCGTTTCGAAGCTCTGCCCGGGCGAGAAGCGGTCCAGGTCCACGCCGTTCTCCACCGCATGCACGCGGCCCGCGGCCTCCGGCGCCAGTTCGACGAAGCGGTCGCACTCCTGCTGGGACACGAACAGCATGTGGTCGCAGCGCATGGCGGCCTGGCGCTCGTACGCCAGCAGCGTCCGGCCCTCCCGCGACCAGACGGCGCGCATGGGGAGCCGCGCTTCCCCGGCGTAGGTGGCCCACTTCTCCGAGTCGATGTCCTGCGCGTCGAGGATCAGGCCAGGGCGCCGCAAGCCCTCGACGTAGGGCGCCATGGCGACAGAGTAGATATACACGATGTCCATGTGCCGCCGGGCCATGCTGTCCCGCACCCAGCGCCGCAGGCCCGGATGCCCGTAGTAGTCGAGCATCAAGGGCCGCCCCGGACGCAGCATCGCCAACGCCCGGAGCTTCTGCAGCCGCTTGTCGATCGGGAAGCCCGCGACCTCCGCGCACCACTCGCGCAGCGCCGGGAGGTGCTGCATGTCGCCGGGTTCATCGACCAGGCAGCCGAGGTGGATGCGGTAGGATTGCGACAGGTGCCGCAGCAGGTTCAGGCCGCGGATCTTCTCGCCCTTGTCGGGCGGATACGGGATGCGGTGCGAGATGAAGAGGAGGTCGCGCATCAGCCGACGCCGCGGACGATGTGCGGGCCGATCAGGTTGGCGACCGGCACCGGCAGGCGCTTCCAGGCGGCGATGAACAGCCGGTACTTCGGGTTGAGCGGGTTATGGTCGGGAATGACCGCGCCCGGGGCGAGGCGGTAGCGGTACTGCAGCGGCGCCGGGGCGAAGCCCCAGTTCTTCTTGAAGGCGAACGCCCCGGTGCCGGCCTTGCTGCGGCCGAAGTCGAACAGGCGGCTGCCCCTGGCCGCCGCCCGGCGCATGACCTCCCAATACATGAAGTCGTTGGCGTGGCTGGTCCGCGCCGCCGCGGTGCCGCCGCCGTAATAGGGCAGCACCTCGCCCCGGTCGTAGAAGTTCAGCACCGCGCTGACCGGCGTGCCCGCGTCCAGCACCGTGACCACGTCCATGCGGCCGCGGAACACCTCGGCCAGGGTGCGGAAGTAGCGGCGGCTGAACACGGGAGTGCCGAGGTTGCGGACGCTCTCGGCGTAGATGGCATGCAGCCCGTCCACCCCCTCGGAGACCGTGGACACCAGCCCGCGCTCGATCCCCTTGCGCACCACCGCGCGCTGCTTGCGGGGGATCGCCTTCATGTTGGCGTCGTCATCCGCCGTGATCGGTTTTCGGAACGTGGCATACAGGTCAGACCGCGTGGGCCATTCGGCGTCCGCGAGCCAGCCCTCCGGCAGGGGGTGCAGTAAGGGCAATGCTGTCAGTTGGGCGCCCCCGCGCTGCAGCAAGGCGGCGGCGTGGGCGTCCAACGCCGCGGCAGCCTCCGCATCCGCGGCGAGCGGGCCGCCATAAACGCAGAACGGGTTGGACATCAGGCTGTTGCCGAACAGCACGGACTTGACGTGCGCGAGCGGCAGCACGCCGACGACCGCGCCGTCCTGCTCCGCCAGCGTGTAGTGCGGCACGTGGCCGAACGCGCGGGCGAACACCTCCGCCCAGGCCGCGCGGTGGAAGAACGTGCCGGTCGGCATGGCGTCCACGAAGGCGTCCCAAGCGGTCGCGGTCGCGGCGTCCAGCGGTCGGCAGCGGATCGGCATGGGCTAGAGGGCGGGGGCGGCCAAGGCGTCCGCGAAGACGCGGTCCATCCGGTCCCACGCGAAATCGCGCAGCAGGCGGTCCAGCCGGCCCTGCATGGCCGACAGGTTCACGCGGTGGCGGAAGCGGGACAGGCGGGGCGCCGCGGCAACACGGGGCTGGCCGGGGTCGATCTCCCAGGGGTGGAAATAGAACACGCCCGGCGCCGCATCGACGCGGTTGAACCGGCGCAGCAGGGCGCGGAACAGGGCGTAGGGCATCAGCCGGAACCAGCCGCCGCCCGCGCAGGGCAGGTTGCGCCCGCCGAGCCGCACGGCCGTCATCGGGATTTCCACCAACGAGCCGCCCATCGGGCGGTGCGGGAAGCGCGGCGCGTCCGGCGCGCCGTACAGGTCGTGCCGCACGGGGAACACGCTGGAGCTGTAGGCATGGCCCTCTTCCGCCAGCACGTCGAACGCCCACGGGTTGCGCGGCCCGATGGAGAAGGTGGGCGCGCGGTAGCCGACGACCTTCACGCCGCCCAGATCCTCCAGCACGCCGCGCGCCCGGCGCACGTCCTCCCGGAACTCGTCCGGCGTCTGGCCGTCGGCCCGGGCGTGGCCGTAGCCGTGGCTCGCCAGCTCGTGCCCGGCCGCCACGATGCGGCGCACCACGCCCGGGTAGCGGTCGGCGATCCAGCCCAGGGTGAAGAACGTCGCGGCCACCCCCGCCGCGTCGAACTGCCGCAGGATGCGGTCCATGTTCGCCTCGACCCGGCAGGGCATCGCGTCCCAGCTTGACCGGTCGATCACGCCGGCAAAGGCCTGCACCTGAAAGTAGTCCTCCACATCGACCGTCATCGCGTTGATTGGCATCGCGTTGACCGTCATGGCGTGCGCCGGGGAGTGCGCCGACGCCATCAGCCGTCCGCCCCAAGCATCCGGGTCAGCCGGCGGAACACCTGCTCGCGCGCCGCCACCTGCTGCTCCAGCGCCTCGACGCGGTTCAGCAGGTCGGCGTAGGACAGGGCGGCGCCCGGCCGCGCCGCCATGCCGTCTGCGAAGTTCGGCAGAGCCGGCGCCCCTGCCTCCACGCCCTCCAGGTCGTGCGCCAGTTCGGTGGCCGTCGCGTCCACCACGTCGCCGGTGATGTCGTGCGCTTCCTCCAGCACGCCATACAGCAGCACGCGGGAGCACAGGCGGTTGATGCGGCGCGGGATGCCGCCGGTATGGGTGAACACCGCCTCGAACGCCGCATCGTCCCAATGCGGGTCGCCGGCCCAGCCGACGGCATGGAGGCGGTGCTCGATGTAGGCCCTGGTCTCGGCCTGGCTGAGCGGCCCCAGGTGGTAGGAGGTCAGCACCCGCTGGCGGAGCTGGTCGAGGTTGGGGCTGGCGAGCAGGCGGCGGAACTGCGGCTGGCCCAACAGGACCGTTTGCAGCGACGTGCGGCCCTCCACTGTGAGGTTGGACAGCATCCGCAGCTCCTCAAGCGCCGCAATGGACAGGTTCTGCGCCTCGTCCACGATCAGCAGGCAGCGGCGTCCGGTCGCCTGGTGCTCCCGCAGCACGTCCTGGAACCGCTGCATCAGGGCCGCCTTGCCCCCTTCCTCCGTCAGGCCGAAGCCTGCCATCGCCAGGCGGAACAGGTCGTCCTCCGATACCTGGGTGGTATTGACGCGGGCGATGGTGAAGGCGGCCGGGTCCATCTGGGAACGCAGCCACTCGACCAGCGTGGTCTTGCCGGCGCCGACCTCGCCGGTGATGACGATGAAGCCCTCGCTCTGCGCCAGGCCGTAGTTCAGGTGGGCAATAGCCTTGCTGTGGCCGGTGCTGCCGAAGAAGAAGCGGCTGTCCGGCGTGAGCTGGAACGGCGTCGCCGACAGGTTGTAGAATGTTTCGTACACGGCACCGCGCCTTAAAAGCTTTTCCGCAGGCCGACAAGCAGCAGGTTCTCGGTCAGGTTCTGCCCCGTCTGGCCGTAGGCGAATGAGCCGGCGTTCGTCCGCCCCACCCCGCCCGAGCGGTCGGTGAACAGATAGCGCGCGCTGCCGGTCAATGTCTCCGTGAAGATGTAGTTGAGCGCAAGGCTGGTCTGCACCGTCCGCTGCGACCCCGACGCCGCCGTGCCCACCAGGTAGCCGTTGTTGTCCACGCCGTAGGACAAGGACGCCGAGCTGGATAGGGCCGGCGACAGCTCGTGTTCCCAGGACAGCGTCCCGAAGACGCCGTTGTCGCTGGCCGTCACCGGCGCCGCCGTGCCGGCGATGCCGGGCGGCACCGTGTTGATGCTCTGACGGTCGTCCTGCTCCAGGCTGACGCTCACGGAATCGCGGTTCAGCAGCAGCAACCCGGTGATCGAGAAGCGGCGCAGGCGATACAGCCCGTTGTCCGTGCCGAACGCGCCGCTGCTGGACGACACCGGCGCCCCGGTCACGCTATCGACCAAAAGGCCTGTCGGGCCGACATTGCTGGTCGCCAGCAGGTTCTGCTGCTCTTCCGCGTCCGTCGTCAGCCCGGTGGCGTAGCGCACGAACACCCGGGTGCGCGCGGTAGGTGAAAGCGCCCCGTCCACCGCGGCGGCGTTGAACCCGTCGCGCCGCCCGTAGGTGATGGTGAGAGAGCTGTCCGCGCTCGGCGTGAGCCGCCCGCCCACGCTCCAGATCGGCTCGCGGATCCGCAAGGCGGGCAGGCTGTTGAAGCGCAGGTCCTGGTAGCCGAAACCGACCAGCGCCGTGATCGTGCGGGTGATGGCATAGCCCACGTCGTTGGTGACCTGGTTGCGGTGCGCGTTCCGGTAGGCGCCGATGCCGTTGTACTGCACGGCCTCCAACGCCACGGCGTCGTTCACCCGGCCTAGGTTCTCCCCGGTGACGAACGACGCGCGCTCCCGCTGCGTGGTCAGGTTGCCGATGGCGCCGAAGCCGTTGTTGAACAGCAGCGCCTGGGTGTTGTTGAAATTGTTCTGGTTGCCGTAGCCGCTCTCGACGGTGCGCGCCAAGGAGTAGCCGAGCCGGGCCGTGCCGAAGCCCCCGAAGCGGTGCTGGACATAGGGCGTCACGCTGAACGCCGTGCTTTGGATCTGGTCGTTGCGGTTCAAGCCGAGCGTATTGTTGGTCTGGCCGTAGCCGCCGGTGAGGGACTGCTGGGTGACGCTGCCGCGCAGGTCGAGGAACACCGCCTCCGGCACCAAGGCCACGAGCGCCACGCCGTTCCCGTACTGGTCGAAGCGGTTCTGGATCGG
Organism: uncultured Acetobacteraceae bacterium; assembly: GCA_964251035.1. Taxonomy (GTDB): domain Bacteria; phylum Pseudomonadota; class Alphaproteobacteria; order Acetobacterales; family Acetobacteraceae; genus CAHJXG01. The sequence goes on along the minus strand of CAXUJE010000275.1, from coordinate 1,206 downwards.
GGTCTGGGCATAAAGGGTGGCCACCGGGGCGTAGTTCAGGTTCACCTGCAGCCGCGAGGTGTCCCCGGCCACCTGCAAGGTGGGGCTGACCGTCGTGAAGGCGTCCGCCCGGCGCGGCCGTTCGACCTCCAGCGCGTTGTCGGTGACGCCCGCGTCCACCCCGAGCGAGGTGTTGACCAGGAACGCCGGCCCGGCCGTGCGCGGCAGCAGGCCCGGGAGGTACTGCTCCAACTGCCCGCGCAGGTCGCTGACCCGGGTGTCGGTCACGGTGGCGGGCAGGCTGGAATAGCCGCCGCCGAGCTGCGCCCAAGCTGTGCCCGCGCCGAGGCTCGCCGCCGCCAGCAGGCCGGCCTGCGCCGGGCGGCATCCCCGCCGGCCGCCGAGGTGCATGGGTCTGATCCGCATCGCCCTCATCGGATCAGGTGTAGGAGCCGTAATAGTCGTAGGCGCCGAAGGTATGGCTGGTGGTCAGCCGGACCTTGTTCAGCAGCATGGTGATCGTCGGGCAGACCCGCACCAGGTCGAGCGCCGCCTCCACCTCGCTGCGCTGGGTCCGCTCGGCCTCGATCACCATGACGACCTGGCCGACATAGGGCGCCACGGTATGGGGGTCGCTCGTGGACAGGCACGGCGGCGCGTCCAGCATGATGAGATGCTTGGGGAAGCGCCGCGCCAGGCGGGTGATGACCGGCGTGATCGGGCGGACGCTGGTGCTGTCGGTGAGCGACCCCGACCGGGAGCCGACCGGCAGGAACGTCAGGTTGGCGATGGCCGTGTTCAGGATCACGTCCTCGGGCCGCAGCGTCTGGTCGGCCACCATGTCGTGGAAGCCCAGCCTGTCGCCCACGCCCAGCAGCGCGGAGATCGGGCGCAGCTTGGCATCGAGGTCCACGAGCAGCACCTTCTCCGTGCTGTGCTGCGCGATGCTGCCGGCCAGGTTGAGCGCGGTGAAGCTCTTGCCCTCGCCGGGCCGGGCGCTCGTGACCATCACAAGGTTGGCCATGGCGGTGCCGCTCGCCTCGTCACGGAGCGCGCGCAGCACCCGGCCGATCACGATCCGGTACTCCTCCGAGATGCGGGTGCGCGCCGCGCGGGCGACGACCATGCCGGCGCCTTCCAGCGCCACCAGCGCGATGGACGGCAGCAGCGAGCCCGCATCCGCCCGCATGCTGGCCGGAGGCACCCGCGGCGGCGCCGGGCGGGACG
>CAXUJE010000274.1:0-7430 GCA_964251035.1 uncultured Acetobacteraceae bacterium | reverse complement strand
CAGAACCTGCTGCTGCGGCTCACCGACCTCGTCGAGCAGCACTTCGAGGAGCTAGCGGCGCTCGACACCCTCGACATGGGCGCGCCGATCACCCGCACGCGGGCCAACCGGCTGCGTGCCTTGGGCATGCTGCGCTACTACGCGGGCCAGGCGACCGCGATCCACGGCGAGACGATCGAGAACTCGCTGCCGGGCGACTACGTGTCCTTCACCCTGAAGGAGCCGGTCGGCGTCGTCGTCGCGATCATCCCGTGGAACGGGCCGCTGACCGCGACGATCTGGAAGATCGGCCCGGCGCTCGCGACCGGCTGCACGGTGGTGCTGAAGCCGGCGGAGGAGGCGCCGCTCACCTCGCTGCGCCTGGCCGAGCTGTGCCAGGAGGCCGGCGTGCCGCCAGGCGTGGTGAACGTCGTGACCGGATACGGGGAAACCGCGGGCGCCGCGCTTGCCGGCCATCCCGACGTGGACAAGGTGGCGTTCACCGGGTCGCATGTGACGGGGCAGAAGATCATCCAGGCCTCGGCGGGCAACCTGAAGCGGGTGTCGCTCGAACTCGGCGGCAAGTCGCCCGACGTGGTGTTCACCGACGCCGACTTGGACGCCGCGGTGCCGGGCGCGGGCATGGCGGTGTTCGCCAACTCCGGCCAGATCTGCAGCGCGGGGACGCGGCTGTTCGTCGAGCAAACAATCTACGAGGAGTTCACCGCCCGCGTTGCCGAGTACGGCAAGACGCTCCGGGTCGGCGACAGCAGCAACCCCGAAACCCAGGTCGGCCCGCTGGTCTCGCCCGAGCAGCTCGACCGCGTGACCGGCTACCTCGCGATCGGCCGGCAGGAGGGCGCGCGGCCGTTGTCGGGCGGCGAGCGGCTGACCGAGGGCGACCTGGCGCAGGGCTACTTCGTGCCGCCCACCGTGTTCGCCGACGTGCGCGACGAGATGCGGATCGCGCAGGAGGAAATCTTCGGCCCCGTGATCTCGGCGATCCCCTTTACCGACGTGGACGAGGTCATTGAGCGCGCCAACCGGACGAGCTTCGGCCTCGGCAGCGGCGTGTGGACCCAAGATGTCAGCAAGGCGCACCGGCTCGCGCGCAGCCTGCGGGCCGGCTCGGTCTGGGTCAACTGCTACCAGGCCATGGACCCGGCCTTGCCGTTCGGCGGCTACAAGATGAGCGGCTACGGGCGCGAAAGCGGCAAGCAGCACGTCGAGGAGTACCTCAACGTCAAGGCGGTCTGGATCAAGACGGGCTGATCCGGAGCGCCATTCGACCAGACATCAACAAAAAGCAAGGGAGGAATCAACCATGGAAAAGATAAGCCTGACCCAAGCGCTTCACCGGGGCCGTTCACGCCGCACGTCTTCGGCGTTCAGGACCTGCATGGCGTTGGCGACCGCGGTGACAGTCGGCGGCGCCTCCCCGGCGCCGACCGAAGTGGCCTTTCCGGGTGATCACGTCTTCCCGGAAAGCCTAAGCTCCACAAAGGATGGCACGCTCTTTGTCGGCAGCTTCGCCGAGGGCGGCGTGTTCAAGGTGCAGCCGGGTGCCGACAAGGCGGAACCCTGGATCAAGCCGGGCGCGAACAACAGCCGCTCGACCTTCGGCGTGCTCGCTGACGAGGCGTCCAACACGCTCCTGGTCTGCTCGAATGACACCTCCGGTTTCGGCGTTCCTGGCCCCGGCACGGCCAAGGGCAGCGCGCTGAAGGCGTTCGACCTCGCGACCGGGGAGGCCAAAGGCAGCACGCCGCTTCCCGGCAGCCCGACACTGTGCAACGACATCGCGCTTGGGCCGGACGGCTCCACATACGTGACCGATTCATTCAACCCGCATATCCTGCGCCTGAAGCCCGGCGGGAGCGAGTTCGAGGTCTGGGCCAGCGATCCAAGGTTCACCCCGCCCAAGGAGGGCGCCGGCCTCGATGGCGTCGCGATCGGCACTGATGGCGCCCTCTACGTCAACACGTTCACGCCCGGAGGCTTGTTCAAGGTCGCTGTGGCGGACGGCCGGGCGGGCGAGGTGACGACACTGCAAACCTCGCGCAAGCTCACCCTGCCGGACAGCCTTCGCACGTATGGCGCCAACACCTTCCTGATGATCGAGGGCGGAGGAAGCCTCGACCTGGTGACGGTCAACGGCGGAACGGCCCAGATCAGCACGATCAAGGACGGCTTCGCTGGGCCGGTCTCGGTGACGCAAGTGGGCGGCACTGCCTGGGTCGCCGAAGGACAGCTCGACCACCTGCTTGACCCCGAGATGAAGAAGCAGGCGCCGAAGCTTCCCTTCCGTCTTTACGCGGTCCCGCTGCCGCCGCAGTAGCCGGGCACCGTGGCCGGCTGTTACTGCCTACTCACGATCGACTGCAGTTCGGCCGGCGCCTGTCCGTAGTCGGCGGCGCTGGCCACCGGCGGGCTGATCGGGGTCGGGCCAAGGGACGCCTGCAACGCGACGCCTCGCGGGCTGAACAGCAGTTGCAGGAACTGCACCGCAGCCGTGTAGTGCTGGGCGGTTTGCAGGACCGTGAGGCCCCAGACCGCGTGCGTGGCGGGAATGGCGGCCTTGGGCGCGGTGTTGGGCAGCCCAAGCCCAGGGGCCACGGTGAACACCTGGCTGTAGCGCCTGTTCCGGCGGGCGTCCCCGAGGTTGACGGCGGGCGGCAGCCTGACGTAGCGGAAGGTGGAGGGGTTCGCCCGGTAGGCCGTGTACGCGCTGCTCTCATAAAGGAGCTGGTAGTCGTAGCTGGTGCCGATCACGTCGGCGGGCCGGGTGATCGTGTCATGCTGCAGCAGCGTGTTGCACAAGGCGGGCTGGGAACAGCGCAGCGCCGCAAGCTGGAAGATCATGTCCACCCGGTAGCCGGTCGGGTCGGGGAAGGGGTTGGTGTCCCCGATCAGCACGCCGGGCTGCGTGACCTGCCCATACCAGTCGGCGGCGGCCGTCGGGACCGGCCCCAAGCGCAAGGGCGGCCACGCCGCGTTTGCCTCTCTGGGGTAGACCTAAACAGGACGTCGCGCGAGCAGAGAACTACCAACACGGCTCAGTAGCCGACACCGAGCAATGGCACCAACGTCTTCAACGTTGCGTCCTCGTGCTAGAACTGCACCCGCCGCATTTCGGCCTCGCAAAGCGCGTGTCGCGCAGCACCCATTTGCCCGAATAGTAGGCGAAGCTGAGGCCCTCGAAGGTGAGGGCCGGGGCGGCCTTGGCCGCGGGCAGCGCCGGGTCAGTCACGGCGCCAGCCGCCTCCCTGCGTGCGCCAAAACAGGAGCGCGAAGACCGGGGTGCCGACGAGGGCGGTGAGCAGGCCGATGGGCAGTTCCTGGCCGGCCACGCTGCGGGCGATGTCGTCTATGCCCAAGGTGAACAACCCTCCGATGAGGCCCGCGGCCGGCAGGAGCCGACGGTGGTCGGGTCCGACCAGCATCCGGGCAAGGTGGGGCACGATCAGCCCGACCCAGCCCACGATGCCGCTGACCGAGACCTGGGCGGCGACGATCAAGGCGACGAGCGCGATCATGGCCCAGCGCAGCCATCCCGTGCGCAGCCCGAGCGCCGTGGCGTCCACGTCGCCGAGCGAGAGCAGGTTCAGGCGCCAGCGCAGCCCGAGCAGCAGGCCGCCACAGGCCAGGGTGGGCGTGGCGAGCGTGGCCACCTTATCTCCGTCGGCGCCGGCGAAGCTGCCCATCAGCCAGTAGACGATGCTGGGCAGGGTGGATTGCGGGTCGGCGACGTATTCGGCCAGGGTCAGCAGGGCCGAGAAGAACGCGCTCACGATCACCCCAGCGAGGATGAGGCCCAGCAAGCCGCTGCCCCGTCCCGGGCGGGCGAGGCCGGAGGCGAGCGCGACGGCCAGCAGCCCGCCGGCGAACGCCAGGGCGACGACGCCGGCCCCCGGCCAGGCGAGCAGGATCGCGAGCACGCCGCCGCAGGCCGCGCCGGCCGACACGCCGATGATGTCAGGGCCGACCAGCGGGTTGCGGAACATGCCTTGCAGCGCCGCGCCGGACAAGCCGAGGCCGGTGCCGGCGAGGGTCGCCAGGACCACGCGCGGCAAGCGCACGATCTGGATCACCACCTGCTCCGTCTCGCTCCAGCCGGGTTGGGCAGGCATGGGCCAGGGCAGCAGCAGCGCCCCGACGATCTGGGCCACGTGGGCGACGCGCACCGGATACGCTCCGATGAGGAGCGACAGCAGCATCGCAAACGGGAGCAGCCCGGTCAGCGCCAGCGGCCCGAGCAGGCCCCGCGCGAACGGCCGGCGCACCGCCTGGACGCTAGATGTCGAGGGCACGTGCGGCTTCGAACGCGTCCTCCGCCGCGCCGCCGGCCAACCCGTGGGGCGTCGAGTGGATCGGGATGGCGACAGCCGTCTCCGGCCGCAGGTCCTCCAGCCCGGGGCTGAAATAGCGGCTGAGTCCGTAAGTGCGTGCCGAACGCGCGCGGAAGTCCTGGATCAGGCACCACCGCGTCCGTCGCGGGTCCGCGACGGGCAGCCCGCCATGAGCCACGCGCTTGTCGAACACAACCACGTCGCCCTTGCGCAGCTCGGGAACAACCCGTTCCCCCTCGGGATCGTGGCGTGCGAGCAGGGCCTCCTGGTAGGCCTTATTGGCTTTCCGGATCACCGCCCGCCAAGCCGCAAGCGGCGCGTGCGAGCCGCGCAGAGTGCAAAGCTGTTCTTCGAGGTGCGGCCGGCGTTCGGCGGTGTCGGCGTAGCACACAGCGCAATCCTGGTGCGTGCCGGGCACCAGGAACAAAGGGCCGGCGTCCGGGTGCACGTCCTCCAAGGCCAGCCAGGCCCGGCACTGCGCAGAGACCGGGTGCTCGCGGTGCCAGATCAGGTCGGTATGCGCGCCCAGTGCCGAGCCGCGCTTGTACAGGAAACCCGTCATGCGCACCGGCTCGTCGTCGAAGAGGGTGCGGCAGAACGCGAGCAGCGCCGGGTCCATCCCCAGCCGCAGCGCCAGCGGGTCCCGCAGCGTGTAGGTGTTCATCCACTCGCCCCAACGCCCGGTTGCCATCAAGTCGGAGCGGAACGGGTCCTCGAAGGACGGCGCAACCGCGACCCTGAAGGCGTCGATGATCCCGTGCGGAACCAAGCCGCACAGGACGACGTAGCCGTTCTGGCGAAAGGCGGCGATGTCGGCGTCGAACTCACGGTCGGCCATTGCTTCCATCCTTTTTGCCGCCTGCGTATCCGACTTCGAACCGCGCTGCATCCCGCATCCCCCGGTTCGCCGGGACGGAGAGGGCGCGATCGACCTGCGCTTCGGACAGCTCGTAGCCGAGCGCCCGTTGGTAGGTCCGGCGCACGGCGGCGCGCAGCGCCGGACGCATGCGGTCCGGATGCAGCAGCTCGGCCAGCCACCGCGCGTAGAGCGGGCCTTCCAGCAGGTCGTCGAAGTAGAAGGCCGAGGAGAGCGGGCGCGCATAAACCTGGCCTTGAGCCACAGCCCGCAGCGTGCGCCAGCGTGGGTCGGCAAGGAAGGCTGCCGGGCTGGTCAGGCCGTCCTGCGGATCGCCGTCCAGGATGATGACGTCGGGGTCCACGGCAAGCACCCGTTCCGCATCCAGGCGATGCACCACCGCGTTGCCGGGCACCGCGTTGCGCCCACCCGCCCGCTCGATGGTGCCGGTGACGCCGGCATCGCCGCCCGCCTGCGCCCAGAGGACGCCCGCCTGACCCTGGGCCATCGCCAGCACGCGGGGCCGCGTCGCCAAGGACGAGGCGTCAAGTTCCTGCGCCAGGGCGGCATCGGCGCTGTCGTGCCAGCAGACCAGCTCCGGCACCCGCTCGCCTCGGCCCGCCACGTCGGCCAGCGCGCGGTAGGTACCGGCCATGGTCCCGAGCCCGGATGGCAGGCTCACCCGTACGACCGGCAACCCGACCCGCTCCATCAGCTCGGTCCGCAGCCAAGCCACGACGGCACTGGGATCGAGTGCCAGCAGCCGCTCCGGATTGGACACCGTCCAGAGCCGGGCCGTGACGTCGGTGCGCAGCCCGAGCACCTGGGGATAAACGCTGGAGGCGATCCAGAGGCTGAACTGGTCGAGCGCGGCGCCGCTTGCGGCGACGAGGCTGCCGGGATCGGCCGTCGCCTGGAGATAGGCGCCCATGATCCGCGGCGGCCCGAGATAGACGATGTTGCGGACCGGCAGATCCGCCGGTGCCGAACGACCTCCGCCGTCGTGCGCAGCAATCTGCGACGACTTGGGTACGGGATGGGGTGCCGGACGCTGGGTGATCATGGCCGCACAAGCCAGGATGATGAGCGGCAGGGCATCACTGAGCGCCTGCCAGGACGACGCAGTCAGCAACCGGCTCATAGGTTCACCGCTACCTCGAACCTGGCGGAGATCGGATCGCCCTCCTGGAGCTGACCGAACCTGGCACTCTGCCAGTAGTTCGTGTTGAACAGGTTGCGCACGTAGGCGCGCGCGGTGAGCCGGCGGTCGAACCAGCGGGGGCTGTACTTGAGGCCGACATCGACCGTCGCCCACTGGCGTATGGATTTGGTGTTGGCCAGATCGACTTCCTGCGTGCCGACATAGTAGACGCCGCCCAGCAAAGTCATCCCGCCAAGAAACGGGAGGTTGTACTCGGCAAATACGCTTCCTTGCGCGTATGGCACCCCCTGCGGCGCCTTTCCGTTGAGTGCTGCGGTCTGCGCCCTGGTGATCTTGGGTTGCAGGAAGCTGATCCCGCTGAAGACCGTCAGGTCCTTGGTCAGCCGTCCGATGGCGGTGAGTTCGACCCCTTTGTGGACCTCCCGGCCCTCCTGGCTGAACGTGTAGGACGTGCCCTGCGCGTTGGCGGGCAGGTAAACCGCATTCGGCTGCTCGATCTGGAACACCGCCCCGGTCAGCTCCAGTCCCGTCGACACCTCGTATTTCACGCCTGCCTCGTATTGGGTGCTGACGAAAGGCGGCAAGATGCTGCCAGCGTTGATGACCGACGCGCCTGCGAATGACGTGCCAGCGAGTTGCCCTGCCTGCAAAGCTTGGATGTAGCTGCCGTAGAGCGTCACCTTGTCGAACGGCCTCACGAGGATGGCGCCGCTGGGCGTCGGCGTTTCCTGATTGACACTGGCTGTCCCGGTCGAGGCGGATTGCACGCGTGAGAACGCAGCTCCCCCGACCAGCGTTACATATTTCGTGAGGTCGAGCGTATCTCGGATCAGGAAAGACCGGTAGTCCGTGTTGGTTCTGGTCAGCACGCTTTGATTGTTAAACACCGGCAAGGGTTTCTCAACATCGAACGCTGTTGGGGAACGAAGATTGCTGCCGGTATATGTCGTGAACTGGTTGGGCGGGATAAGTACGGTGATGGCGCTGTCTGCGTATTCGAAACCTATGTCTGCCCTGTTCTTGATAACTCCTAAGTTAAAATGCGGGCTGACGACAAACTCGCCACTTGTGTCTCCCTCGCGCT
>CAXUJE010000273.1:0-7447 GCA_964251035.1 uncultured Acetobacteraceae bacterium | reverse complement strand
CGGCGTGTCAGTGAAGTGGCAGCCGCACCCGTGGCAGCGGTAGCGCTGGTGCCCGCGCACCGTGCCGCTTCTCACGTGATCCAAGCCGCCGCAACGCTTGCAGCGCACCCCAGCCACAAACATCAAAAGCCTCCCAGCCCAAAGGCCGGCAGACTACCAAACCCGCTAACTATCCCAGGTTAGAACTCTTTTTACGATACACTAGGTCGAATGTACATTATTAAGTTTTACTTTTATTGATCAGTCTTGAGTAGGTGATTACCGAACCTACCGGCGCGGGGGTAAAGGCCGCTAAGCTCGCGGCGTAGTTGGCGGCAAGGTCATCCGCGGCTTTAGCTGGTGGGACGCCATGAGAAGCCGTCGTTCAACCGTCGAGGCAGGCCTGCATGGTGTCTGAACTCGCAACTGTTTGCGTGTTGTCCGAGCTGGCCGTGGTGTCCGCCCGGCGTCCCCGGCTGCAAGCCATGGCGGAGGCGGGCCGGCCTGGCGCCCATGCGGCACTCGCATTGTCCGAGGACCCCGGCCGGTTCCTGTCCACCGTGCAGATCGGCATCACCCTGGTCGGCATCCTGACCGGCGCCTATTCCGGGGCGTCCCTGGGCGGCCCGCTTGCCGTCGTGCTGGAAGGCGCTGGCCTGTCCAAGGATGCGGCCGAGCCGCTCGGCTTCGGCTTGGCCGTGGCCGTGGCCGTCATCACCTACCTGTCCATCGTGGTGGGCGAGCTGGCGCCCAAGCGGCTGGCGCTGCGCGGGCCGGAGGCCGTCGCCTGCCAGGTGGCGCCCGGCATGGCGCTGCTGTCCCGCATCGCCGCGCCGGCCGCCTGGCTGCTGGACGCCTCCACCGGCCTCGTGTTCGGCCTGAGCGGGAAGCCAGGAAGCGCCGTGACCGACGAGGAAATCCGTTCCGTCGTCGCCGAGGCGGCGAGCGCCGGCGTGATCGACCCGGCCGAGCGGCGCATGATCGCAGGCGTCATGCGTCTGGGCGACCGCCTGGTGGGGGGGGGGCAGGTGGGGCGGCCCCGGCGGGGCGGGGCGGGGGTGCGCGACCGGGCCGCGCGGCGCATTAGCGCCGGCGTCTGGCGTGTGGGCGACCGCGTGGGGCGCGGCATCATGAGGCCGCGCCCGGACGTGAACTGGATCGACCTCCATGCCGGGGAGGACCACATCCGCGCGGCGCTGAGCGCCACCCAACATTCCCGCCTGCCGGTCGGCGAAGGGTCCACGGACGCGCTGCTGGGCGTTGTGCAGACGCGCGAGGTGCTGGTCCGCTTGCTGGCCGGGCAGCCCCTGGATCTCCGCGCCAGCATCCGCGACGCTTCCGTGATCCCCGACACCGCCGAAGCGCTGGACGCGCTGGCCGTGCTGCGCGCGGCCGAGGTGCCCATGGTTCTGGTGCATGACGAGTACGGCAGCTTCGAGGGCGTGGTCACGCCATCCGACCTGCTGGAAGCCATCGCCGGCGTCTTCCGCGCCGACGCCGACACGGCCGAGCCGGGCGCGGTCCACCGCGAGGACGGGTCCTGGCTGCTGGGCGGCTGGCTGCCGGCAGACGAGATCGCCGCGCACCTCCGCCTGCGCTTGCCGCCGGAACGGGACTACCACACGGCCGCCGGCTACGTCCTGTCGGCGCTCGAGCGGCTGCCCGCGACGGGCGAGCACGTCGAGACCGGCGGATGGCGGTTCGAGGTGGTGGACCTGGACGGCAACCGTATCGGCAAGCTGATTGCCAGCCCGTGCGCCGCGTCGGAGACGGCGGGCGGCGGGTTGCCCCAGGGAGTGCCGCACCGGCTCGCATGACTGGACCCCTGCGCGACGCAGCTTCGGTCCGAGCCAGGACGAGCGAAGCGGCGTAATGAGAACCGATCGACCCTTGGATAGGTAGTTCCCGAGCCTGCCGGCGCTGGGCAAAGGCCGCTAGGTTTCCGGCGTGACCGCCAGCGAGGCAAGGATGGATCAGTTAGCGCCCGTCGAGGGCGTCGTGCCGCCTGCTGGAACGCGCCCGCGCCTGACCGGGCCGGAGCGGGAAGCGCTGCCGGCCGTGTCGGACACGGCCCTCCGTCCGCTCGCCGACCTCCTGCGCTCGCTGCACGCCAGCGGCGCCGGCCTGAGCCGGTGGGATGCCGCTGAAATCCTACGGACGGCCGGACCGAACCAGATCGGCACGGCCGCGCCGAAGCGCCTGCTGGCCGCCTTCGCCGGACGGTTCCGCAACCCGCTGGTCCTGGTCCTGCTCGGCGCAGCCGCGGTTTCGGCGTTCACCGGAGACGTGCCGAGCTTCGCCATCATCACCCTCATCGTGCTGATGTCCGTGATCCTCGACGTGGTGCAGGAGCACCGCGCCGAGAACGCCGCTGAGCGGCTGCGCAACCAGGTGGCGCTGACCGCCAAGACATTGCGCGACGGCCAGGCCGTCGATGTGCCCTCCGCCGAGATCGTCCCCGGCGACATCGTCCTGCTCGCGGCCGGCGACCTCGTGCCGGCCGACGGCCGCCTGATCGAAGCGCACGACCTCTACGTCAACGAGGCCCTGCTGACCGGCGAGCCTTACCCCGCCGAAAAGCAGGTGGCGCCCGCCCCGGCCAAGGCGTCGCAGGGAGCCGCGCCCGACCCGTCGTTCCCCGGCAACTTGGTGTTCATGGGGACCTCCGTCGTCAGCGGCGCGGCCAAGGTGCTGGTGCTCGCGACCGGGCAGCGGGCGCAGCTCGGGTCGATCGCGCAAGCGTTGCAGAAGCCGCCGCCGCCGACCGCGTTCGCCTTGGGCATCCGCGACTTCGGCCTGATGATCGTGCGGTTCACCGTGCTGCTGGTGCTGTTCGTGCTGCTGGCCAACCTGCTGATGCACCGGCCGCCGCTGCAGTCCTTCCTGTTCGCGCTGGCGCTGGCCGTCGGGCTGACGCCGGAACTGCTGCCGATGGTCGTCTCCGTCACGCTGGCGTATGGCGCGCTCCGCCTGTCGCGCAAGTCCGTAATCGTGAAGCGCCTGTCGGCGATCCACGACCTCGGCAGCATGGACGTGCTGTGCAGCGACAAGACGGGCACCCTGACCGACGCCCACATCATGATGGCCCGACAGGTGGACTTGGCCGGGCAGGACACCGATGCGGTGCTGCGGACGGCGCTGCTGAACGCGGCGCTCGCGACCGGCATCAAAAGCCCGTTGGATGAGGCGATCCTCGCGGCCGGCACGGTGGACCTCGCGGCTTGGCGCAAGATCGACGAGGTGCCGTTCGACTTCGAGCGGCGCCGGGTCTCGGTGCTGATCGAGGGCGAGGGCCGGCGCCTCCTCGTCGTGAAGGGCGCGCCGGAGGACGTGCTCGGCCTCGCCGCGCAGTATGAGCCGCGGGGATCGCCTGCCTGCCCGCTCGACCCGGCGGCGCGCGCCGCGGCCGATGCGACGTTCAATGCGCTGGGCGTCGAGGGCTACCGGGTGCTGGGCGTCGCCTGGCGGGAGGTCGAGCCGGATCGTGGGCATGCGGACGTCGCCGACGAGACCGGCCTGACCTTCGCCGGCTTCCTCGCCTTCCAGGACCCGCCCAAGGCCGGTGCCCACGATGCGCTGAGGGAGCTGGCCTCGCTCGGGGTCGCTCTCAAGGTCGTCACCGGCGACAACGAGCAGGTCACCCGGCACGTCTGCGGCGAGCTTGGCCTCGCCGTCGCGGGCACGCTGTCCGGGCCTGAGCTCGACGCCCTGACGGACGAGGCGCTGGGGGCTCGGCTGGCCGGCACGACGCTGTTCTGCCGGGTCACGCCGCAGCAGAAGTCGCGCGTCATCGGGGCCTCGCGCCGCCTGGGCCATGTGGTGGGCTACATCGGCGACGGGATCAACGACGCGCCGTCGCTGCACGCCGCCGACATCGGCTTTTCCGTCGATACCGCGGTGGACGTGGCGAAGGACGCGGCCTGCATGATCCTGCTGCGCAAGGACCTCGGCGTGCTTGCCGAAGGGGTGCGCGAGGGACGGCGGACGTTCGCCAACATCCTGAAGTACATCACGATGGGAACGACATCGAACTTCGGCAACATGTTCTCCATGGCAGCCGGCGTGCTGTTCCTGCCCTTCCTGCCGATGCTGCCGATCCAGATCCTGCTGAACAACCTGCTGTATGACCTGTCGGAGATGGCGATCCCGATGGACCGGGTGGATGACGCGATGGTGGCGCGACCGCGGCACTGGGACCTCGCCTTGATCCGCAAGTTCATGTGGGTGCTGGGACCGCTCAGCTCCGTCTTCGATTTCGTGACCTTCGGGCTGCTGCTCCGGGTGTTCGGGGCGGGCGAGGCGCTGTTCCATACCGCCTGGTTCGTCGAGAGCCTCGCGACCCAGGTGCTGGTGATCTTCGTCATCCGCACGACGCAGCCGCTGCGCGACTGGCCGCATCCCTGGCTGGTGGCCAGCTCGCTTTCCGCCTTCGCGCTGGCGGTGGCGCTGCCGTACTCGCCGTTGGCGCCATGGCTCGGCTTCGTCCCGGTGCCGGCCGCCATGATGGGGGCGCTCGCGCTCGTGACCGTCGCCTACCTTCTCGTCGTCTTCGGCGTGAAGCACTTCTTCTTCAATCGCTACCTGGTTGGCAAGCCGTTGAGCCTTGCTGTCGGAGGCGGCTGATCCCTGCCACATCCAACGAAACCAAGTTGCAGCCTGCGGCATCGCTCGCCGTGGCTTGGCGGCGAATGACTGAGTGAAATGCATGTGTTTCCGGCTGCAGGCTGCCTTCCCTTGCCGACCATCCGGATGGGAGCCGGATGGGGTGGCCGCGCGAGTCGCGAGGCTGCTGGGCACGCTGCCGGCGGTGCTGTCCGATGCGGGCGACGTCTTGATCGATCCCGCTGCGGTCTGCACCATGATGTAGGCCGGGCAAGGCGGCTGGACAGCATGCGTCGCCTCGTGCTGGACCGGCTGCTGGACGTCATTCCGAGGCGGAGACGGGCGCGGGCCTGACCGGCACCCCGCAGCTCGCCTGGGACAGCTATCGCAGGCTGGTACAAGATGAGGGAGACTGGACGGGAACTCGACTGCTGCGAGCTTCGGACGCTGATGCGTGCGATGCTGGACCGCTACCGAAAGCTTGCCAGGGGTGTCTTCCCGACCGATCCGCATGCGCAACTTGTGACCGCCAGCGTGCCGGTTGTCCGGTCCCGGCGCGCCGGCACGGCGGCCAGCTACCGCTGGCTGAACGGCAGCGACAATGCGGGTGCCATCCCAGGTCCAGCTCTCGACGCCCATATGCGTCCACTTCGCCGCGGCGCCGTGTGCTGGTCGCGGTGCCGGCCAGCGCGGAGGCGACGGCGTTGACCGACCCGTCATCGCCCCCGGCCACCACGGTGCACCCGGGTCCGGCAGCCTGACGCGCGTGGCGGGTCAGTTCGTCAATGCCGTGCGCGACGACGATGCGGGCCGCTGCGCCAGACCCGGCGAACAGTCGCCCGAGCTGTCTGCCCGCCGCCGGCATCTCGCCGGAGCCGGCGGTGGCGTTCAGGATGCAGGTCACGCCAGTGACGGCAGGCGGCAACACCTGCAGCAGCTCCATCCCGTCCGCCTGCGTCGTCATGGTGCCGGGAGCGCAACACGCCAACGTCTGTCGTGACCCATGGTTATCCCGGCACCCCCCTTTTGAGTCCGGCCAGCGTGAAGCCGAGCGGCATCACGCCCCAGCCGGCTTTTCGCCTGGCGATGGTTTGCCGTGCACCGGGGGCACCGTGCCGGCGCGCATCCGTAGGACCTGGTCGCGGCGAAGTCCGTGCCGCTCGCCGCGGACGAGGATCGTCATGGGTTCTCCTGCCTCAAGCGTCGCCTCCAGCCGGCGCTCGTCCCCATCAATGCGGATCGCGACGCAGCGGCCGCGCCATTGCACCCTGAAGCGGAACTCGCGCCAACTCGCCGGCAGTTGCGGGTCCAGGCCGATGACGTCCTCGTGCAGCGTCAGGCCGCTTCAAGGGCGCCCCGGATGGTCCAGCGGGCCATGACGTTGGTGAAGGCGTTGTCGTCGATCGTCTCATGGTACTCGTCCGGCCCGATGACGCCGCGGATGTGGCGTAGGCCATCCGCCTCCAGCAGGATCTCGGCACCGGCGCCGAGCAGGAACGCCTCGTCCCCGGTCGCCTGCCAGTATTGCCAGACGGCATAGGCCACGTCGGCCGTGATATGCTGCTCCTCCGTGCCGCACAGGACAGCGACGACGCGGCGGTCCGGACCGACCACATGCTCCGACGCCGCTTCCGCCCCGGTGTCGGCGGACTCCCAGGCATACATGGCACCGCGCCAGCCCATCCGCGCCGCCTTCGCCCGCGCGGCGTCGAGGGTGTGGAACCGGCACATGAGCAGCGAACGGGCCGCATCGGGCCAGGTCAGGATGTAGAAGGGCAGCAGGTAGATCTCGGTGTCCCAGAACACATAGCCGCGGTAGCCGTCGCCGGTCAGCCCGCGGGCACCGACCGAGACGCACTCGTCGGCCGGGTTGGCGGCGCCGTTCAGGTGATAGGCGGCGAACCGCAACGCCCGTTGCGCGGCCGGATCGCCTACGACCTCGACGTCGCTGCATCGCCACCGGTCTGCCCAGGCGGCCTCGTGCGCCGCGGCCACGCCGTTCCAGCCGAGGCGGAGCGCGTTCCCAAGCTGCGTCCGGGCGGCGCTGCCAGGGTCCAGGGCCAGGCTGTCGCTCCGCGCCACGGCGACGGTGCGCCCGAAGCACACGACATGCCCAGGGCGGGACGTCCAGGTCCAGGACCAGGCGAACGGGCCGGCCGCGGTCGGCGGACGGTCCTGGCCGTCGATCTGCAAGGACACCGCGGCTGCGATGGCCAGCCGTTTGCCGGAATGCCGGGTGCGCCAAACGCCGAGAGCCTGATCGATCCGCTCGGCCGTCAGCCCGAGGCCCAGGCCTTGGAACGACGCTTCGAGGCTCACCTCGAACTCTCCGGCCTCGATCTCCAACTGGACGAGCTGCAGCCCGACCGCGCGCTGGTCGAGCGACGCCAGGCGCAGCGTGCTCAGGCAGCAGCTTGCGCTGTTCAGGTCCGACAGATGGGCCTTGGTCACCAATGCGCCCCGCTTCAGGTCAAGCGTCGCGTAATAGGACGGAACATCGTCGGCATGCTGCACCGGACGCTCGTTCGGCAGCAGGATGCGGAGTTGCAGCCAGTCCGCCGCAGGAACAAGCGCCGGGTCCGATCCGTCGGCCTCGGGCGTGTCGAACAGCCCGGCGACGTAGGTGCGCGGCGGCGTGGCCCAGCACGCCCCGCGGTTGACCGTGCCGCCGCCCCGGATGCCCATGAGGCCGTTGCTGATCGCGAAGCGCGACGCATGGGTGCTCTCGCACAGCGGGTCGTAACCGTTCTCGGCGATGATCCAGGCGGGATCGGCGGTCGCCTGCAACAAGTGGCCCAGCAGCCTTGGCGCTGTCATGCCGCCCTTCCACGGAGCCGGCCTTGGGCCAGCTCATCCAATGCGACAT
>CAXUJE010000272.1:0-7454 GCA_964251035.1 uncultured Acetobacteraceae bacterium | reverse complement strand
ACCACGCCGCGGCCGAACGGCAGGGGCAGCACCATGCGGTCCCAGGTCGGCAGCCCCCGGCGCCGGGTGCCCCGCGCGGCCCGTCCGGGGTGATCACTACCTGATCCCCCGCCGCCAAGACCGCCAGCAGGGCGCGCAGCCCGGATGCGCCCCCTTTCTGCTCGGACCCTTTGGCCGAGGAACCGTGCACCAGGTCCAGGCCGAATCCCCGCATCATGTCGCCGATCAGCCGGCCGTCCTGATGGCGGCTGACCAGCACGTGCATGCGCCCGCGCCGCCCCTGCGCCGCCGCGCGCTCCTGCAGCGCGCGGGTCCAAAGGGCCGGCATCAGCGGCAGGCATTCGTGCCAGAAGGCGAACACCGCCGGGCTGCCGTGCATGTAATGGCCCAGCTCGACGCCGTGCAGCGTCCAGCGCGTGGTGCGGAGCGCAAAGCGCAGGTAGAAGCCAAGCGCCTGCGTGCCCAGCGCCAGGGTGCGGGGGTGGCGAAGCAGGGTCTTGATCAAGGGGGGCCGGCCGGCATGACGCGGCGGTAGCATGCGGCCCGCGGTGCCGCAAACGTCAGTCGCTGGTCAGCGGTCCGGGGCCGACGCTCACCAGGTTCGCGAGGAACAAGTCGGCACAGGCCCGCCAGGAGAATCGTTCGGCATGGGCGCGGCAGGCCGCCCGGTTCCCGACCGCCAAGGCGCGCAGCGCCGCCGCCCGCAGGTCATGGTCCAGAGCGCCCACGCCCGGCAGCGCGCCCTCCAGCACATCGGCCGGACCCGTCACCGGATAGGCGGCGACAGGGGTGCCGGAGGCCAGGCTTTCCAGCAGCACCAGCCCGAACGTGTCGGTAAGCGACGGGAACACGAACACGTCGGCCTCGGCGTAGCTCCGCGCCAAGGCCTCGCCGTGCCGCTCGCCTACGAAGCGCGCGTCCGGATAGGCTTGCGCCAGGGCGCGCCGCTGCGGCCCGTCGCCCACGACGAGCTTCGTGCCGGGCAGGTCGAGCGAAAGGAACGCCGGCAGGTTCTTCTCCACCGCGACTCGGCCGACATAGAGGAAAACCGGGCGGGAATAGGTCGCGCCGTTGTCCCCGTCAGACGGTGATCCCGGCCTAAACCGAGCCAGATCGACGCCGCGGGTCCAGGCGCGCACCCGGCAGAACCCGCGGGCGGCCAGCTCACGCCGCAGGCTGGCCGTCGCGACCATCGTGCCCGCGCCCGCGTTGTGGAACCGGCGCAGCCAGGCGTAGGCCACCGCGGGCGGCAAGCGCGTCCGCGCGTGCAGGTACTCCGGGAAGCGGGTGTGGAACGACGTGGTGAAGGCCACGCCGCGTTGCAGCGCCCAGCGCCGCGCGGCGTGGCCGAGCGGACCCTCGGTCGCGATGTGCAGGGCATCGGGCCGGAACGTCTCGATGGCCGCGCCCACATGCCGGCCGGGCGCCACGGCCAGGCGGATGCTGGGGTAGGTCGGCAGGGCAACCGTGCGGAACCGGTCAGGCCCGAGCACCTCGACCCGATGGCCCAGGGCCGCCAGTTCCGCCGCCACCATCGACAGGGTGCGGACTACGCCGTTCACCTGGGGGTGCCAGGCGTCCGAGACGATCAGGATACGCTGGGGCAGGCCGGTCAGGACCGGTCAGGCAACCTCCGCCGCCGCAGCCTCGCGCGGGGTGAAGAACGACAGCTTGTTGACGGCTGCCCAGTCCAGCAGTTCCAGCCGCCCATCATGATGCTCGACGAGGGCCGTGCAGCTTTCCACCCAGTCGCCGTTGTTCAGGTACAGGATGCCGTTCACCTGGCGCATCTCGGCGTGGTGGATATGGCCGCACACGACGCCGTCGAAGCCGCGGCGCCCGGCCTCCGCCGCCAGCGCGGTCTCGAACAGGTCGATGGCCTTCACCGCGCCCTTCACCTGGCGCTTCAGCCATTGCGACAACGACCAATAGGGATAGCCCATCCGGCGCCGCAGCGAGTTGAACCATCGGTTGACGACCAGGGAAGTGGTGTAGGCGCCGTCGCCAAGCACCGCCAGGAACCGGGCATAGCGCACCACGCTGTCGAACTCGTCGCCGTGGATGACCAGCAGCTTCCGGCCGTCCGCGGTGACGTGCGTGGCCTCGGGGCGCAGCGCGATGCCCGCGACCTCCAGCGTATGCGGGTCGATGGCGGTGGGCAGCCAGGCGCGGAACAGCTCGTCATGGTTGCCGGGGATGTAGGTCACGGCGGCGCCGTTGCGGGCATGGCGCAGGATCAGGCGGACGACCTTGTCGTGGCTCGCGTCCCAATACCAGGATTTGCGCAGACGCCAGCCATCGACGATGTCGCCGACCAAGAATAGATGCTCGCACGACATCCGGCCCAAGAAGTCCGCAAGGAAATCGCTGCGGCAGCCGCGCGTTCCCAGGTGGGTGTCGGAAATGAACACGGCGCGGTATTGGTGGGTATTCGGCGTGGGGAGGGCGTTCATGCGATTGGTTGAACCTCGCTTCACCGGGGCAGCCCAGCTTCCATGGCCGCATATGAGGGCGGGACTGCACTTTTGCACGTGAAGTTTCTATGATGCGGCGGCATTCGCCTTAGACGTGAAGTCCACAAACGCCGCCTGCGCTCAATAGAAAGGGACGGTGACGACCCCTAGGCGGCCCGCGCCAGGACCGTCGCCACGTCCAGATCGAAGCTGCCATCCGCCCCAACCGCGAAATGCTCCCGCACGATCTCAGGCGCCCCGGCCTGCAAGGAGCGGATCGCCTCGGCGTGAGCCGCAGGGGTCCGCGTGCGGGCGGTCCAGGCGGGGAACTCCATGCGCAGCACGCGGGTGGTGACGCCCTCGATGGCGAACCCCGAACGCGACAAGGCGCAGACCCACTCCGCAACCGTGTAGTTCCGTACGTGCGAGGCGTCCCGGAACACCTCGACCGCTTGCAAATGGGTGTCCAGTGCCCGGTTCGCGGGCGCGACCGAGTCGATGAACACGGCACGGCCGGCAGGCTTCAGCACGCGCCGGGCTTGGCGCAAGCCGGCTTCCATGTCTTGCCAGTGATGCGCCGTGAACCGGCACAGCACGGCGTCGAAGGATGCATCAGGGAAAGGCAGGCTCTCCGCCGCGGCCTGCTGCGTCGTGACGTTGGGCAGGCCGCGCCCAGCCGCCTCCGCGGCGACGGTCTCCAGCATGGAAGCGGTCACGTCACAGGCGACGACCTCGGCGACATGAGGCGCCACGCGGTAGCTGACATGACCTCCCCCGCATCCCAGGTCCAGCACGCGGCCGACGCCTTGTCCGCGCAGCTCGGCCTCGATCTGGTCGAGGTCGGCACCGGCGCTGTGGACGGCGCTGGTCACATAGTCACGCGCCCGGGACGCATACTGCTCGGCGGCAAAATCGTGCTGCGACGTGCTCACGGTCGGCTCCCTGGTGAAGGCTCCACCCTCTTGCGGATCGGAACCGGTGCAATAATTCACCCCGGCCACAAGCCCATCGTGCCGCTGCCAAAAGAGTCCTGGCCCGGACGGTCGGCCCGAACCAGGCGATGGAAGCGGAGGAGTGCGCTCAGCGCGCTTGCTGGATCGCCGAAAGGACCCACTGGCCGCCCCGCGAGCGCACGAACGTCCAAAGCTCCGTCGCCATGCTGCGCAGCGTCACGTCGCCGTCCACCACGCGCCCTGCCGAGTCGCGGGTCACATCGAGCGAGGAGAAGCGCATCGCGACGGTCGCATACTCGCGGCTGCCCTCCGACCAGGCTTCCGACAGGTCGCCCTGCTCCAGCTTGACGTGGGTGACGGTGTTCCGCAGACCACGGCTCGCCTGTTCCGCCAGTTGCTCGCCGAAGTAGCCGACCATCTCCGGCGTGGCGATGGCGCGGAGCGCGTTCATGTCCTGCGCCGACCACGCGGCCTGAACCCCGTGCAGGAGGCGGTCGAACGCCTCGTAGTCCGGCTTGCCGATCTGCACAGGCGCCGCTGCCGGGCACGCGCCGCCGCCGACCGGGCCGGCGGCGGGCTGCTGCATGCGCGCGAAGCTGGGGCCGCCCGCCATGGCCGGCTGCCGGTTGACGAACCGGCGCACCAGCCAGCGTATGCCGAAGAACAGCAGCGCGCCCTGCAGCAGCAGTCCGAGGAAGCCCACGCCGCCCAGGCCACCCGACCCGCCGAACAGGCCGCCGCCGAACAGCATGCTGCCGAGGCCCACCCCGAGCAGCCCGCCGAGCAGGCCGGACCCGAAAGCGGAACGGCCGCCGAACGCGGGCGAGGCTGGCGCGCCGTAACCCGGAGCATACGGGGCCGGGCGCGGGGTCATGCTCCGCTCCATCGGCGCGGCCGTGTAGGGCGCCGTGTTGGTCATCGGCGGCGCAGAGAAGGTGCGGCCGCCGCGGCTGCCGAACGAGCTTCCGCCACCGGCCCGCGCATCGGCGAGCGAGGGCGCGAACGCCAGGGCAGCGACCGCGATAGCAGCGATGAGGGAAGAGGAGCGACGCATCTGAATCAAGTCTCCAGTTGACGCTGACGAATATAGTCCGATCCAGAGCTGAAAATAGGGGTCTGCCCTCTCTGCCGCGTTGACAAGCCTTGCGCCGGCAGCACAGCCTTTTCACAGCCGAAAGCACATCCGGCACGGAGGAACGATGCGACCTTCAACCCTCGCCCCGCTCGGCCTGGTTGCGCTGCTGCTGGCCAACCCGGCCGCCGCGCGCCTGACGCAGCTTACGGTCGTGTCGCAGGAGCCGTTCGCCGACGGCGCCAGCTTCGGCAGCGCCGGGCCGTATGTCCGCATAGAGGCGGTCGCCCATGGCGAGATCGACCCCAAGGACCCCGCCAACGCCGGCATCGCGCTGCTGGGCCAAGCGCCCCGCAACGCCCGCGGCACCGTCGAATACGACACCGACGTGTTCATCCTGCGCCCGGCTGACCCGGCCCGCGGCAACGGCGCGCTGCTGTACGACGTGACCAACCGCGGCAACAAGTTCCTGATGTCCTGGATCAACGACGCCCCGGAACCTCCGTCCGGCGCCGTCAACGACCCGCGCAGCCTGGCCGACGCCGGCAACGCCTTCACCTTCCGCCGCGGCGACACGATGGTCTGGTCCGGCTGGCAGCCCGAGGCCAGCCGGGCCAACAACGGCATGGCCATCCGGGTGCCCGTCGCGACGCAAGGCGCGCTGCCTACGACGACGCAAGGCGCTCTGCCGATCGTGGCACGCATCCGCTACGAGTTCATCGCCGGCACCCGCGGCCCGGAGGCGATGCCGCGCATCCGCCTGCCCTACCCCGTCGCCACCATGGACACCGCGCGCCTGACCGTGCGAAGCCGCAGCGCCGACGCGCCGACGCCGCTGCGTCCGGACGAGTTCGGCTGGGTGGACAGCAGCACCATCCAGCTCCTGCCGTTCGGCACGGTGCCGACGCCGCGCCGCATCTATGAACTCACCTACGAGGCCACGCGGCCCACCGTGGACGGCATCGGCTTCGCCGCCACGCGCGACCTCGTCAGCCACCTGCGGGCTGAACCCGGCATCCAACGCACGCTCGCCATCGGCATCTCGCTCAGCGGGCGGTTCCTGCGGCATTTCCTCGAACTCGGCATGAACCGGGACGAGGCCGGGCGGCGCGTGTTCGACGGCGTGCTGCCGCACATCTCCGGCGCCGGCAAGGTGTTCGCGAACCAGCCCTTCGCCATGCCGGGCCGCACCGCGACGCAGCACGAGGACCGGTCCTATCCAGAAGCCTGGCCACCCTTCGGCTACGGTCCCGGACCCAGCCTGCTGCGCGGGGACGGCAGCGACCCGCTGGTGATCGAGAGCAACACCTCCACGGAGTACTGGCAGAAGGGCGCGTCGCTTGTTCACACGGACGCCGCCGGCGCGGACGTGGCGCTGCCGCCCGGCGTGCGGGTGATGCTGGTGGCGGGAACGCAGCACGGCGGGCATTTCGGCACCACGGGGACGCCGGGCTTCTGCGCCAACTCACGTAACCCCAACAGCGCCGGGCCGGCGCTGCGGGCCATGCTGTCCAACCTGGATGGCTGGGTCGCCACGGGAACGCTTCCGCCCGACAGTATGGTGCCGCGGCGCGATGGTGAGACCGGCGTGCCGGCCTCTGCCATCCGCATGCCCGCCGTGCCCCGCGTGACCGGGGCCCCCGGGGCCAACCCCATAGGCCGGCCGGTGGCCAGGACCGCCCCGCCCGCTGCCCCGGGGCAGCCCTATCCCACGGTGGTTCCGGCGGTGGATGCCGACGGCAACGAAGTCGCAGGCCTGCGCCTGCCGCACCTGGCGGTGCCGCTCGGCACCTACACCGGCACCAACGTTTACAAGGATTTCCCGTCCGAGCTGTGCGACCGTGACGGCACGTTTATCCCCTTCGCGCGCACCCGGGCCGAGCGGGAACGCAGTGGCGACCCGCGACCGTCGCTGGAGGAGCGTTATGGGACGCGGGAGGCTTATGTGGCAAAGGTGAAGGAGGCGGCTGATGC
Organism: uncultured Acetobacteraceae bacterium; assembly: GCA_964251035.1. Classification (GTDB taxonomy): domain Bacteria; phylum Pseudomonadota; class Alphaproteobacteria; order Acetobacterales; family Acetobacteraceae; genus CAHJXG01. The sequence continues at coordinate 1,002 of CAXUJE010000272.1, read as the reverse complement.
TTTGGTTGCTGCCCGGTTGATTTTGCCCGAGGACGCGGCCCGTTACGTCGCGGACGCCGCGGCCAGCGACCGATTCTGACCTAAGCCCCCGCCAGCGTCATCCCCTCCACCCGCACCGTCGGCGCATCCGTCCCACGTCGCAGCACCAAGTCGTCCGCCGCCGTCATTTCCCGGAACATCGCCGGCAGCGACCCGGCGATGGTGATTTGCGCCACCGGCTCCGCCAGCACGCCGCCGCGGATCATGAACCCGGCCGCGCCCCGGCTGTAGTCGCCGGTGATGCCGTTCACGCCCATGCCGATCAGCTCGGTCACGTACAGCCCCTCGCGGATGTCCGCCATCAGCGCCGTGGGCGAGAGCGTGCCCGGCGCCATGAACAGGTTGGTCGGCGCGGGCGACGGCGGGCCGCCCGTGCCGCGCACCGCGTGCCCCGTGGAGCGCAGGCCCAACTGCCGGGCGCTGCGGCTGTCCAGCAGCCAGGTCGTGAGCACGCCGTCCTCCACGACCGCGCGGGCGGCGGTCGGCACCCCCTCCGCGTCGAACGGCTTGGACCGCAGGCCGCGCACCCGGCGCGGGTCGTCATGCACCTGGACGCCGGCGGCGAACACCGCCTGGCCCAGCATGTCCTTGAGGAAGCTGGTGCCGCGCGCAATGGTGGCGCCGTTGATCGCGGCCGTCAGGTGGTTCAACAGGCTGCCGGCCACCCGCGGGTCGTACACCACGGGGAGCCGCGCCGTCTGCGCCCGGCGCGGGTTCATCCGCGCCACTGCCCGCGTCCCTGCCGTGTGGCCGATTCTCGCCGCATCCTCCAGGTCCGACAGGTGCACGGCGGACGCGAAGTCGTAGTCCCGCTGCATGTCCACCCCCGCCCCGGCCAGCGCCACCGCCGTCACCGCGTGCGACGTGCGCGAGTACTGCCCGGCGAACCCGGCCGACGTCATCAGCGCCACGTCCGACCGGCTGTAGGACGCTTCCGCCCCCTCCGAGTTCGTCACCCCGGAC
>CAXUJE010000271.1:0-7456 GCA_964251035.1 uncultured Acetobacteraceae bacterium | reverse complement strand
GAGACCAGGTCCATCTTGTTGATGAGCACGATGTCGCTGAACGCGACCTGCTCCATCGCCTCGTTGCTCTGCGCGAGGTTCTTTTCGAGGTTGACCGCATCGACCACGGTCACGAAGGCGTCGAGGCGGATGCCGGCCTTGACCTCGTCGGCGGCGAAGAAGGTGGAGGCGACCGGCGCCGGGTCGGCGAGGCCGGTGGTCTCGATCAGGATGCCGTCCAGCGTGCCCGCGCGCTCCTGCAGCCGGCCCAGCGTTTCCACGAGGTCGCCGCGGACGGTGCAGCACAGGCAGCCGTTGTTGAACTCCACGAGCTGGGCGTCCGCGTCATGGATGACGAGCTGGCCGTCGATGCTGATCTCGCCGAACTCGTTGACGATCACCGCGAGCTTGCGCCCGTGCTGCTCGCGCAGGATGCGGTTGATCAGCGTGGTCTTGCCCGAGCCGAGGAAGCCGGTGACGACGGTCGCGGGAATGCGGGTGTCGGCGCTGGACATGGGAGAGCCTTTTTTAATAAAGCAGGAAGGGTGGGCGAGGGCCGCGAAGCCCTCGCCCGGTCGTCCTTACGACGCCATTTCGGGCGCCACCGCGGTGCGGACCCGCCTCGGCGCCAGGCCGCCCGGCGTCGCGACCACGGTCGTGGTCATCTTGGCGATCCCCTCCTCAAGGATCACCTTGCGGTTCGGCGGGGGCAGCACGGTGCCGCGCAGCTCGTCGTAGGAAACGACGACCCAGCAGGCGCAGCCCCAGAAGCACTCGCCGGCCATGCCCTCGAAGCGGATCGCCGGTTCGGACAGCATGGGGCCGAGGTCGATCAGCCAGGCGTGCTCGATCAGCCGCTCTTCCCAGCTCAGCTTGTCGTAGCTCGCCTGGGACGCCCAGAAAGCGACCAGGTCGGTCTTGGCCACGCCCGGCAGGATGACGTTGGCGTAGGCGGTCAGGGTGTCGAAGAACTCATGGGTCGAGATCTGCAGAGAGGACTCGTCGTCGAGCAGGTAGTTCTTCTTGATCATGTCCTCGAACGACTTGGACATGCTCGTATGTCCCATGTTGCGGGACCCGTACACCGTGACCTCGGCGTAGTCGGTCTTGAAACCGTCCTTGAGGCCGCTGTACTTCGGCGTGAAGTCGATCCACTGCGAGATCACGTCGTCCCACTTCGACGGCGCCTCGCCCGGCAGCACCTGCACGCCCGGATGGGTCAGCTTCGCCACGTCGAACATCGTCCAGCTCCGCGCCTTGGAGCTGACCGTCTCGTGCGGCGCGCCGGTCAGGCCGGACGGGCGCAGGGCGCGGAACAGGTCGCGCCCGTTGTCGACGACCGCGAACCGCATGAAGCTGTCGGCGACGAAGCGGTTGGTCACCATCTCCTTGGCGTGCTGGCGGATGTGCGCCTCGCCCGTGGTGGTGTAGGCGGTCAGGCGCTGCCAGCTATGCTCGGGGTTCACGACGAAGAAACCGCCGGTGAACGGGCTGCGGTACAGGTCGCCCCAGACGGCGGTGACGCCCGCGTTCTTGGCGTCGTCCAGCATGCAGTCGAGCTCGTTGAGCGTCGTGTAGAGGCTGGCGCTGTTCTGGTACATCTCGGGGTCGCCGGAATTCGGCAACTGGCCGACGCCGATGACCGGGATGCGTCGCCCGAACTTCACGTTCGACAGGTGCCGGGCCATGTCCATGACCATGCCGCTGCCGGTGCCGCCGGCAAGGCTGAAGCAGACCGTGACCAAGGAGGGCAGGGCCGCTTTCTCGACGTGGTTCACGAAGGCGCGCAGCGCCTTGTCCATCGGACGCTCGCCGGCGTAGTAGGCGTTCGCATAGATCGCCTTGGACACCGCGCGCGGGAAATGCCCGCCCGCCTCCGGCATGTCGTACTTCTTTGGGACGTAGGACTCGAAGTTGGGGTTCCAGTAGTAGCGGGGGTACTCGATCTTCAGGAACTCGCGCGTGCGGTTCATCCCTTCGAAAAAGTCATCCCTCGAAGGCACCGGGAGCGGCACCGCCTGGAACTGGAAGCGGTCGGACGGGATGCCGCGCGATTCCAGGCGCTTGACGAAGGCGGCGGCGTAGTCCTGCGCGAGGCCCATGTCCTGGTCGCCGATGTCCACCACGAGGGCGGCGAAGGTGGCGCGGGGGTCGGCCAGGTGGTCCTCGATCTCCCCGGTGCGCAGCAGCGCCTCGACATAGGCGGCGCCGGTGCGGCCCAGGCCCACGACGTGCATGCAGTGCGGCGCCTGGGTCCCGGTTGAACTATGGTAAAGCGAAGCGCTCATGTTGGCATCCTTCTGATTTAGGCGTTACTGCCACGCCTCATGGCGTAACAGTCCTGCGGCTCAAGAAGTCAGCAACGGATTGAGAATGCCCCGGTGCTTTCGATATAGCCCAAGTCTCGCATGATATGCGCGACCGACGTCGCTCGGTGGTTAGAAACGTATAACATATAATCTTCAACAAACAAGCCAGGATCTGTTGAAATTAAACCCTCTTCGATAAGCTGTACTGCCTTTTCAAAATGGACACGTTCAAGTGTGGATGTCCATACTGGATTTTCAATATGGATTGCAATGTCATCTGCCGAAGAAACTTGAAGGAATTTGCCTCCGGTAAGCGTCGGCACCTTGAGTCCGTCTCTGTACTTCTCCTTAACCTTGGACCAATCGAGCGGCATCTGGAACTCCCATCATTCGTGTTGAGGAGAGGCGAAGGCGCACGGCATTATGCGGCCCTGGCGGATGGCGAGGGGGGCGCGTCCCCTCCGCGCAGCTCGTCAAGCGGAACGGCGACCCAGCAGGCGCTGGACCCGATGCTCGCGCCGGCCATGCCGGCCAGGCGCGTCGAGGGTTCACTGAGCAAGACGCCCTGCTCCAGCAGCATGGAGTGGTCCAGCAAGCGCTGCTCCGCCGGCTCGGCGTCGTAGGCGTCCCGTGCCTCGAAGAAGAAATCGAAATCGGTCTTGCTTAGTGACGGCAGCACAAACTGGATGGAGCCGGGCCGGCCGCCAGGCACAAGCTGCGTCGGCAGATCCGGGTCGAAGGCGGCGTCGACGGCTGCTCCGCCGGCCTCCGTGACCTCCGCCACGCGCGCCTCCACGAACTCCGGCTTGTAGCCGGGCAGCAGTCCCATCGCCGCCGGGTCGGCGCCGCCCGGGCCGGCCGTGTCGGCGTAGCCCCGCCCCTGCCCCCCCCGGGCCCCCCCTGGCGTCCGGGCCGCGGAGTGCTGGGTCGAAGGCGCTGCGACCCAATTCAGCATGCGCAGTGTCTCCCAAAGGCCGGCGCCGTCCTTGGAGGCCAGCAAGGCCGCCACCTCCTGGTTGGCCCGGCGGCGCGTCGCGGCGAGGTCTCGCGTCGCCGCCCAGACATGCTGCGTCGGCACCACGATGAACCCGGCGGTGAACGGGTTGCGGAACAGCTCGCCGCAGGAGGCGACGACGCCCCCGTTCTTGGCCTCGTCGTTCAGGCAGTCGAGTTCGTTCATCGTCGCAAACAGGTGGCCGCCGTGCCGGTCCGCCGGGTCCCCGTCGCACGGCGCGACGCCGACGCCGGCCACCAGCACGCGCCGCCCGAACATCTTGGTCGAAAGGTGCCGGGCGAGATCGACGGCGATGCCGCTGCCGATGCTGTCACCGATGCCGAACACGATGGGCACGATGGCTTGGGTGCGGCCCTGGACCGCTTCGACCATGGCGGCAAAGGCCCGAAGCGCGCCCTCAAGGGGACGCGCCCCGGCGTAATAGGCGGCTCCATAAGCTGCTTTCGCCACGGCGCGCCGGCCGCCAAGCGCTGAAAGGTCAGCCGTGGCGGGCAGCCAAGGCTCAAAGCCAGCGCCCCATACATGGAACGGGTATTCCAGCCTTAGGAAGTCCGGGTATTGCGCCAGGGCGGACGCCAGATGCTGCGCGTCCGGCAGGTCAAGGGCGACCGTCACCACCTCGGCCCGCCCAGGCGGCAGGCTGGCGGTCAAAGCCTGCAACTCAGGGACATGCTGGGTGCCGATATCGACCGCCAGCGCATGAAGCGTCGCGCCGCCGGGCGGCAGGCTACGCAGGAGTTCGATGATCGCCGCGACGCCGTCGCCGCCGATGGCCACGACATGGATCGACACCGGCAAGGTCTCGTTGATCGGCACGCGGTGCACGCCGCGCTTCAGCGCCTCCAGCTTTCGGCGCTTCAGCTTTTCCTCCATCGTTGCGCTCATCCGTCGGTCCACTCTCCTTGTGAGGGCAGGCTGTCGCGAGGCCGCGCCTGGGGATGCGCGCTTCCACAGGCAGGCGGCCCTTAGGGTGCCGGCTGCCTTCGATCTACGAGAAGGCGAAATGCGAGGCGACGCATCCTGGGGCGGGGGGTTGCGGGATCAACGACGTTGGTGATTCCGCACGCAGTCCAAGGCTGTCAGTCTCTAGTTAACAATCAGGCTCCGTCCGCCTATGGGAGTCAAGCGTGATTTTCATAGCCGCATTGCAAGAATCAGCACTGAATTGGAATTTTGGCCTTGAACCGGCCAAGTTCTTCCAAAAATTGGACAAGTATCGTCAGCCGGGCCTGATCAAGGCGGCATGACGAAGTCGGTTGCTGCGCCGGCCCGCCGCCGTATCGTCCAGGGTGCGCCGGGTCTGACGGCGTCGCGCTCAGGCGCTCCGCATCCCTGTCGCCGCATTCTTGAGCGGCGCGTGCCAGATCGCCTGGACTGGAGGGTATTGCAGGACTTCCAACGCGTTCAGCTCTCCGGCCAGCATGTGCCACCGCGCTGCCATCCTGGCCGCTAGGCGTGCGTTCGCAGCCCGACCGCCATGCACGTTCGCCAGCTTCACGTGGGGTTGCCAATACGCGGGACGGTAGTGGAGATGCACTTCCTCCTCCGGCAACTCGCCGAAGACCAGGTTGTGCAGCGCGAGCAGCCCCTCGGTCGGCTTGACCCGGAGGCTGAGCGCCGGCGGCGTGCCGTCGATGATGCAAGGTTCGGTGAGGGTGGCAGACACCGATCCCATCTCAGCCAGCCGCAGCTTGAGCACGCCCACCACGAAGGCCGGGCGGACGCGGTCGCCCGCGACCAGGATCGTGACGCAAGGCCCATACTGCGTGACCAGATCGTGCCTGGGAATGCCGAGCGCGGAAAGGCCCGCATAAACGCGCTCGATCTCCAGCGATGTTTTCGGGTCGAAGGTCAGGTTGAACGCGAAGGGCAATGTGGCTCACTTTTCCGGGCCGCCCGGCGCCGCTCACTCCCTGGAAAGCGAACGGGGCACCCGCGCGTTCTTAGATGAACTGCCCGCGCAGGAAACCCAAGGCGGGCAGCGGCTTCCAAGCCCGCGGCAGGTCGGCCGGGCGGATCGGCGCCACGCTGTAGCAGGGCGCGGGCTGGCGGCAGGATTGCAGCAGGCTGGCATAGGCGCGGATTTGCTGCTCCCGCCAGGTCCGGTCCGCCAGGGCGCGCTCGCGGCTGGAAAAGATCTCGGCCACCCGAGTCGTGCGGCCGACCGAGGCCATCACCGCCCACAGCGTGTCGTCCTTGCGGTGCTTGAACTCGATCACCGCGCTCATGCAGGACTCCGTGCTCCGGCCATCCCGATCATATTGGCCGTCGCGGCGTCAGGAACAAGCCGCAGAGGGATCAAAGCCGTTCGCGAACACGCCACGCGGTGCGATCATATCGTAGGGCGCAACTGGAAGGTACTGGCCGCTGCCGGGCTGGGCCGTGACCCGGCCATCCTGCATCACCACCTCGCCCCGGCGCACCGTCGCCACCGGCCAGCCGGTGACGGCCAGGCCCTCGTAGGGCGTGTAGTCGATCGTGTGCTGCATCAAGGCGTTGGTGATGGTGGTGCGTCGCGCCGGGTCCCACAGCACGAGGTCCGCATCGGCGCCGGGCATGATGCTGCCTTTCCGGGGATGCAGGCCGAACAGCCGGGCGGGCTGCGTCGCGGTCAGGCGCACGAAGTCGCTGGCGCTGATGCGCCCGGTTGCCACGCCCTCGCTCCACAGGATCGGCAGGCGGGCGGCCAGGCCCGGCACGCCGTTCGGGATGTCGCGGAAGTTCGCGTCCGCGCCGTTCACCCGCTTGCCGCGCGGGCCGTCGAAGCTCCAGCCGCTATGGTCGCTGCTCACCACGTCGAGCGTGCCGAGCCGGATCGCCTCCCACAGCCCGGCGGTCGCCGCCGCGTCGCGCGGGGCCGGGCTGCACATGAACTTGGCGCCCTCGAACCCCGGGCGGTCCATGTCGGCGGCAGACAGCACGAAGTACTGCGGGCAGGTCTCTCCCCAGACCCGCACGCCGCGAAGCCGGGCGCGGGCGATCTCTTCCGCGGCTTCCGGGCAGGAGACGTGGAAGATTTGGATCGGCTGGTCCACCAGTTCCGCCAGGGCGATGGCGCGGTGCGTCGCTTCCCGCTCCAGGACGGGCGGGCGGGACCAGGCGTGGTACTTCGGCGCGAGGAGGCCGGCGGCCAGCAGCGCTTCGGTCATCCAGCCGATGGCGTCGTAGTTCTCGCAATGCACCGTCACCAGCGCGCCATGCCGGCGGGCGGCGGCCAGCACGCGGAGGTATTGCCGGTCATCGAGGCGCAGCGGGTCGTAGGTCAGGAACGCCTTGAGGCTGCGCACGCCGCCGGCGATGATGCCGGGCAGCTCGGCCAGCACGGCGTCGGTCGGGTCGGTGACGATCTGGTGGAAGGCGTAGTCCACCATCGCCTGCCCGGCCCGCCGCCGGTACTCGGCGAGCGACGGCCCGATGGCGTGGCCCTTGAATTGGGTGGAGAAGCTGACGACGCTTGTGGTCCCGCCGGCCAGGGCGCTGCGGCTGCCGGTTTCCCAGCTTTCCTCGTCCGCGCCGCCGCCGGGCTGAAGCTGCTCGATGTGGCAATGCGAATCGACGCCGCCGGGCAGGACCAGCAGGCCGCCGGCGTCCAGCACGCGGGCGGCGTTCAGGTTGGCGCCCACGGCCTCAATGCGGCCGCCGCAGATGCCGACATCGGCGCGGAATTGCTCGGCTGCGGTCACCACCATACCGCCGCGGATCACCAGGTCGAAATCGTCGGTCATGTGCGGTTCCCACTGAACTCGTCGCGGATGGCGGCGGAGTGCTCGCCGATGCCCGGCACCGGCCCCAGCGCGGGCGCCGCCCCATCCTGGATGACCGGCGGCGCGACAAGCTGCACGGGACCGCCAGGCGTCTGCACCGCCGTGCGGCGCAGGGCAGGGTGTCGCGCCAGCGCCGGCACGTCGTTCACGAAGCCGTATGCGACGTTGGCCGCGCGCAGCCGCGCTGCGGCGGCATCGCGGGACAGGAGCAGGAAGGCTGCGGCGATATGCCCGTCCACCGCGGGCCGGTTGGCGACGCGGGCATTGTTGCTGCCGAAGCCGGGCGCGCTGGCGAGACCTGGCTCGCCCAGGAAGCCGGCGCAGAAGCCCGCCCATTCCCGCTCGTTCTGGATGGAGATGAGGACCAGCGCGCCGTCGCTCGTCGCGAA
>CAXUJE010000270.1:0-7467 GCA_964251035.1 uncultured Acetobacteraceae bacterium | reverse complement strand
GCACGCTGACCGCTTGGGGACCGAGGCCACACGTGGCGGTCAGCGCCTCGCCCGGCGCCGGGGCGGCCACCGCCGCAGCCGAAACCGTGGACGAACCCCCGCTTCCCGCCCGCGACGGCGGCGCCCCCGCCCCCATCGACCACGTCCCCATGTGGAGCGGCGGCGCCGAGCACCGCGCCCCGGTGTTCGACCGCACGGCCCTCCGCGCCGGCGACCGCCTGCCCGGCCCCGCCCTGGTGCGGGAGGCCAACGCGACCACCGTGGTCGAACCCGGCTGGACCGCCGAGGTCACGGCGCGCAACCACATGTTGCTGCGCCGCACCGAACCGCTGCCCAGCCGGACCACCGCCGACAGCGGCAGGCCTGACCCCGTTCTGCTGGAGCTGTTCAACAACCTGTTCATGAACGTCGCCGAGCAGACCGGCGCCGTGCTGCAGAACACCTCGCAGAGCGTGAACATCAAGGAGCGGCTGGACTTCTCCTGCGCCATCTTCGATGCGGAGGGCGGCTTGGTCGCCAACGCGCCGCACGTCCCCGTGCACCTCGGCGCCATGGGCGAAAGCGTGCGGACCGTGCTGCGCAGCCGCGGGCCTACGCTCCGCCCCGGCGATGTCGTGGCGCTCAACAACCCGTTCAACGGCGGCACCCACCTGCCGGACGTGACCGTCATCACCCCGGTGTTCGACGAGGGAGCCACCGCCATCCGCTTCTTCGTCGGCAGCCGCGGCCACCACGCCGACATCGGCGGCACGACGCCGGGCAGCACCCCACCCGACAGCCGCACGCTGGACGACGAGGGCGTCGTCATCGACGACTTCCTGCTGGTGGACGCCGGCACGTTCCGGGAAGCCGAGTTCCGCGCCCTGCTGTCCGGCGCGCGCCACCCGGCCCGCAGCCCCGACGTGAACGTGGCCGACATCAAGGCGCAGGTCGCCGCCAACGAGCGCGGCGTGCAGGAGCTGGCCCGCGTCGTGCATCAGTACGGCTGGGACACCGTGCAGGGCTACATGCGCCACGTGATGGACAATGCGGAGGAAGGCGTGCGCCGGGCCATCGCCCGCATCGCGCCCTCGGTTGGCGACGGCGTGTTCGACTACCGCATGGACAGCGGCGCGCCGCTGCGCGTGGCGGTGACGCTCGATCCGGAGGCGCGCACCGCGACGGTCGATTTCACCGGCACCGGGCCGCAGAGTGGGGGCAACTTCAACGCGCCCCCGGCCGTCATCCGCGCCGTGGTGCTCTACGTGTTCCGCTGCCTGGTGGGCGAGGACATCCCCCTCAACGACGGCTGCCTGAAGCCGATCCGCATCGTGCTGCCGCCCGGCACCTTCCTGTCCCCCGAACCCGGCGCCGCGGTGGTCGCGGGCAACACGGAGGTCAGCCAAGCCGCCTGCAACGCCCTGTTCGGCGCGCTCGGCACCCTCGCGTGCAGCCAGGCCACCATGAACAACGTGCTGTTCGGCGACGCGACCCGGCAGTACTACGAGACCATCTGCGGCGGCATGGGCGCCAGCCCGGACCAGCCCGGCGCCTCGGCCATCCAGACCCACATGACCAACACCCGCATGACCGACCCCGAAGTGCTGGAGCTGCGCTACCCCGTGCGGCTGGAGACGTTTGCCATCCGCCGCGGCTCCGGCGGCGCGGGCGCGCAAACGGGCGGCGACGGCAGCATCCGCCGCATCCGCTTCCTGGAACCCATGACGACGGTCGTCGTCGCCTCCCGCCGCACCGTGGCGCCGTTCGGCTTGGGCGGGGGTGCCCCCGGGGCACCGGGCCGGCAATGGGTCGAGCGCGCCGACGGCTCGCGGCAAGAGATGTCCGGCACGGACCAAGCGGAGCTGCGGCCTGGCGACGCCTTCGTCATTGAGACGCCCGGCGGCGGCGGCTACGGCGCGCCCGCGTGACGCTGGCGCTCCTTGCCCAATCGCTGGTCAGCGGGCTGCTGATGGGGCTGATCTACGCGCTGGTGGCGGCCGGGCTGTCGCTGATCTTCGGACTGATGGACGTGGTGAACTTCGCGCATGGGGAGCTGCTGATGCTCGCCATGTACGCGGCCGTCGTCATCTTCGGCCTGACAGGCCTCGACCCCATCCTGCAACTGCCGCTGGTCTGCGCGCTGATGTTCGGGCTGGGCGTGCTGATCTACCGCGGCATCATCGCCCGCGCGCTCAGCGTGCAGTCCAACCGCGGCATGGTGCAGATATTCGCCACCTTCGGCCTCGCGATCTTCATCCGCGGCGCGGCGCAGTTCGCCTTCGGCGGCGACTTCCGCTCGCTGTCCGGCACCTGGCTCAGCAACCGCACCGCGAGCCTCGGAGCGATCTACGTGCCGCTGCCGCAACTGGCCGCGAGCGGCGTCTGCCTGCTGGCGTTCACCGGGCTGCTGCTGGTGGGGCGCACCGAGTTCGGCCGGGCGCTGGAGGCGACGCGGGAGGACCGGGACGCGGTGGCGCTGATCGGCATCGACCGCGACCGCATCTTCGCCATCGGCTGGGGCCTGGGGGCGGCCACCGTGGGCGTTGCCGGCGCCATGCTGATCGCCTTCTACTACGTGTCGCCCAGCGTCGGCGCGAACTTCGCGGTCATCGCCTACGTGACGGTGGCGCTGGGCGGCTTCGGCTCGATCCTCGGCGCGCTGGTGGCGGGGATCATCATCGGCGAGGTGGAGGCGCTGACCGCCCTCGTGCTCGAACCCTCGCTGAAGCAGGGCGGCATGTTCGCCGTCTATCTGCTGGTACTGATGGTCCGGCCGCGCGGCCTGTTCGGGAAGATCTGATGGACGGTCCCGTGCCCGCGGCGGCGAAGCCGGCCGACAACGCCATCCTGCGCCGGCGCCGGCGGGAGCTGAGGCTCGGCGCCGCGGTGCTGCTGGCGCTGGCCGTGCTGCCGCTGCCGATCCGCGACGTCTACACGCAGAACCTCCTCATCATCACGATCCTGTTCGCCGGGCTGAGCCAGGCCTGGAACATCCTGGGCGGCTATTGCGGGCAGATCTCGCTGGGCCATGCGCTCTATTTCGGCATCGGCGCGTACGTCTCGACGCTGCTGTTCGTGAACGCGGGCGTGCCGCCGACGCTTGGCATGTTCGCGGGCGGGCTGGCCGCCGGGGTGTGCGCGCTGCTGGTGGGCTGGCCGTGCTTCCGGCTGAGCGGGCACTACTACGCCATCGCCACCGTCGTGGTGGGGGAGATCGGCTACCTGCTGTTCCTCAACTGGGATTTCGTGGGCGCCGCCACCGGCGTGTTCGTGCCGTTCGGTGGCGAGAGCCTAGTCAACCTCCAGTTCCGCACCAGCAAGCTGCCGTTCCACTTCGTGGCGCTGGCCTTCGCCGCCGCGACCTGGGCCGTCGCCTGGGTCATCGAGGGCAGCCGCTGGGGCTTCTCCTGGCGCGCGATGCGGGACGACGTGGTGGCGGCACGGTCGCTGGCGGTGCGGGTGTTCCCGTCCAAGATGGCGGCGGCGGCGATCAGCGGCTTCTTCACCGGCGTGGGCGGCGCGATCTACGCGCAGTACGTCGGCTACATCGACCCGGACAGCGTGCTTGCAGGATCGCTCAGCATCCTGGTCGCGCTGCCGGCGGTGCTGGGCGGGGTCGGCACGCTGTGGGGGCCGCTGCTGGGCGCCGCGGTGCTGATCCCGGTGAGCGAACTGTCCCGCAGCTATCTCGGCGGCGGCGGCCAGGGCATTGACCTGATGATCTATGGCGGCCTGATCGTCGCGGTGTCGCTGGCGCGTCCGGCCGGGCTGGTCAGCCTGCTCGGCGTGCGCCGGGCGCCGCAGGCATAGACGGCCCCGCGAGCACAAGCCGGCCGGGTCGCTGCCACGTCGCGCGGCAGCAGCGGCCCAACCCGCCCCTTACGCCGCCTTTTGCTTCAGGAAGGCCTGCACGAAGCTGGGCAGGTGGCTGCCGAGCCAGTCACCCATTTCCTGCTCTTCCTTCATCGACTGCTCCAGCACCGCCTTGTCCGCCGTCGCACCGGCCGCGTCTGCCAAGGTGAGCAGCACCTTGTAGGAGCCGATCTCATAGGCCTTGAAACCGACCGCCGCGAGGACGTTCTTCAACACCTCGTCCGACGACCCGGCATGGACGAAGCCGGCCACGGTGGCGACGGTCCCCGTCACCGCTTCCTTCGCGACTGATTTGCTGGTTCCATGCTTGGCCAGCAGGTCGTCCAGCCGCGCGGCCTGGGTGGTCGAACGCTCCATCTCCTGCTGCATCTTGGCATGCAGCTCGGGATACGGCTCCATCCGGCCCAGTTCGTTCTTGACGGTCCCGATCGCCTGCGTCTCGACGGCGTGCTGGTTGCGAAGCCCGGTCAGATACACGTCCATCGCCGCGTTTACGCCACTCATGCTGTGCTCCATTGTTGAATAGGGGGGCAACGTCGCCTGCGTGCAGCAGATTTAGGGAAGACCCATCAAGATAGATTGCACTTGCCGCCAGATGGCGTGAGCACATATCCTTTGGTTCCGTGCAGCCGGCGGTTTCAACAGCCGCGCTCAGCCGCGACCGCGCCGGGCGGCAAGCAGCGGCACGCCGAACCAGAGCGCCGCCATGCCGGCCGCGCATGCGAACGCGACGGCGATGCCCGCTGCGGTGCCCAGGACAACCTCCGTGACCACGAACACGTCGCCGGCGACGCCGAGGGCCAGCGGCGGCAGCGAGGCCAGGATGAGCCGCTCCGCGACGCGCTCGAAACGCTCCGTGTCCTCCCCGTCCTCGGCAAGCCGGTGATAGGGGGCAGGCATCATCAGCAGCACCATCGCGAGCACCAGGCAAAGCAGGCTCGCCGTGTTCACCGCCTGCCCGGCGGGCGAGAGCTTCTCGAACGCCTGCGTGAGGTAGGAGGCGAACTGGAAACCGAGCAACGCCTGCACGCCGGGCAGGATGATGCGCGACTCCGTGAGCAGCTCGGTGATCCTTTCCTTGGTCGGAACCATCTCGTCCTTCCTTTGTTCCGCCATCTGGCGCCGCGCAAGGGCAGGGCCGAACCAGCACAGCAGGGTGGCCGAGGCCATCACCGCCCCGAGCGCGCAAGCGCCGGGCAGTCCGATCTGGTGCGTCAAGGCGATGCCGAAATCGGCGGCGAGGCCCAACGCGAACAGTGCCAGCGCGGACAGGCCCATCCGCTTCGTGACGCGCTCCATGGCAACCGTCGCCTGGCCCGCCGCCGCGATGCGGTGGTAGGAGGCCGGCGCGATCATCAGCGCCATGCTCGCGACGAGGAGAACGAGGGCCGCAACCTGCAGATACTGCGCGCCGGGGGGCAGGCCGGGAAACCGCGGCTCGAACACCGCCCGGTACTGGAAGCCGACCAGGATCTGCGCCCCGAGCACGATCGAGCGGACCTCGCTCAAGATCGTCTTGACCCGTTTCTTTTCCGCCGTCGCCGCCATGTTCCCCGCGGCCGTGCCGCTGCGCTGTCATCGAAGTGACATGGAACGGCAACATAGGCGCCGGGTTCCAGGCGCTTGCCGAGCCGGCCAAGCCTATTCCCAGCGCTCCGCGGCGCGCATAGCATCCAGCCATGCTCCCGACCCGGTACTGGCAAGACCTCCCCTGGACCGCCTTCCCTTCGCTGCCGAAGGACACGGTCGCCATCCTGCCGGTCGCCGCCACCGAGCAGCACGGGCCGCACCTGCCCGTCTCGGTGGACCGCACGATCAACGAGGGCGTGCTGGCCCGCACGCTCGCGCTGCTGCCCGAGGCGCTGCCGGTGCTCGTGCTGCCGGTGCAGGCGGTCGGGCTTTCGGTGGAGCACGTCCGCTTCCCCGGCACGCTGACCGCCAGCGCCGAGACGCTGGTCGCGCTGTGGACCGAGATCGGCGAGAGCGTGGCGCGCGCCGGGGTGCGCAAGCTCGTGCTGCTCAACAGCCACGGCGGGCAGCCGCAGGTGGTCGACATCGTGTGCCGCCGCCTGCGCGTCTCTGCCGGCATGCTCGCGGTGTCCTGCCTATGGAGCCGCCTCGGCAAGCCGGACGGGCTGGTGAACCCGGCCGAGGCGCGGCACGGCATCCACGGTGGTTTCGTCGAGACCTCCCTGATGCTGCACCTGGCGCCGGAACGGGTGGACATGGCGAAGGCCGAGGACTTCCGCTCCCGCTGGATCGCGCGGGAGAACGATTTCTCCGTGCTGGTGCCGGAGGGCGCGGTCGGCTTCGGCTGGGAAACCCAGGACCTGCACCCGGCCGGCGCCCTGGGCGACGCCAGCATCGCCACGGCTGAGGCGGGCGCGCGTTTTCTCGACCACGCCGCCGCCCGCCTCAGCGCGCTGCTGGGGGAGGTGCATCGCCTCGACCTGGACGAGTGGCTGCGGGCCGGGCCGCTGGCTATGCCACCGCCGGCAGGCTGACGTGCGACGCCGTGGCGCCGCCGTGGGCGATGCGGAGCGTGATGACGCGCTCGTCCTCCGCCCGGGTCTCGTGCGGCCCGCCGCCGGTGCCGGGGTTGACGGGGTAGGCGGGGAAGCACGCGCCGGCGACCGACATGCGCAGCGCATGCCCGGCCGGCACGGTGGCGCAGGTGGCGCGCAGGCCCACGCCCACCCGGCCGGACGCGGAGGCGCGGCGGTGCCCCTGCGTCAGGTTCCACACCCGCCCGTCCGGCGCGACCATCGACAGCACGACGGACAGGTCGAAGGAGGGCTGGTCCGCCTCCACCCATAGCTCCGCCGCGACCCGGCCGCACAGGAACAGCGGCGCGTCGAGCGGCGGCGCGGTGAAGCAGGCGACATCGGCACGGTCGTCCACCGCCCGGCGGTCCTGCATCCCGCCGGGCTGGCCGGCGTGGCCGCCCAGCGTGGGCGTTGGGCGCCAAGGGTCGTGCACAAGGTACTCCGCGCCCGCCGGGCCGGGTTCGTTTGAAAGCTTGCCGTCGGCCGTGGTGGCGCCGGCGCGCCCGCCGCCGCCGAGGTACAGCGCCACCGGCGACAAGTCCGGCCACTCGCGCATCCCATGCCAAACCCGGGCACCCAGGTCGAACAACGTGAGCGCCGGCCCGGTGTCGGCGTCCCTGTCCTTCAAGTGCCGGTCGAACCACGCCACCTGCGCCGCATCGACGGGGGAGCTGGCGGTTGGCCCGAAATCGACTGCGCCCACCTGCCGGCCCCAGGGCTGGTGCGTCCAAGGGCCGACCAGCAGGCGCTGCGGCGCCGGGCCGCGCGACGCCGCGGCGTGGCAGTCCAGCGTGCCCATCAGCATCTGGTCATACCACCCGCCCACGTGCAGCATCGGCACGTCCAGCACGTGGCCGGCCAAGCGCGCCCGGGGCGCGATGGCATCCCAATACGGGTCGGGCGACGGGCGGCTGAGCCAGGCCGGGTAGTGCGACAGGCGACCGTGGCGGCGCATCACCTCCGGCACCGCGCGGCCCGGCTCATGCAGCGGCGGGTTGCGGGCGGCGGCCTGGAACGCCGCGGCGGCGGTCCAGTCCCCGTCATGCGCCGCACGCAGCCAGCCCATCTG
>CAXUJE010000269.1:0-7508 GCA_964251035.1 uncultured Acetobacteraceae bacterium | reverse complement strand
CGCCCCAGGGGCGCGCCACATCGTGTTTGACGCCAGCAGCCGCCCGGGCGCAAAGAAGGCACGGCGCCTGGAACAGCCGGGCGCCGGGGACCGGAGTGTGCGATTGAGCGATCTGGCACGGCAAGGCGGTTTGAAACCGAGGATCGCCGCGCGCGCGGCGAAGACGATAGCGTCGCAGTTCCAGACGACGGGACAGAGCATCGAGCGGCTTTGCATGGAGCACGGGCTGAAGATGACCGGACAGCGCCGGGTCATCGCCCGCGTGCTGTCGGAGGCCGAGGACCACCCGGACGTCGAGGAGCTGTACCGCCGCGCCGTGCAGCTCGACTCCCACATCTCGATCGCCACCGTGTATCGCACGGTGCGGCTGTTCGAGGAGAAGGGCATCCTGCACCGCCGCGACTTCGGCAACGGGCGCTCCCGCTACGAGCCGACCGACCACGGCCAGCACCACCACCTGATCGACGTGGAAACCGGCCACGTCCTGGAGTTCAAGAGCGCCGAGCATGAGAAGCTGATCCGCTCGATCGCGGAGCAGCTCGGCTTCGACCTGATCTCGATGCGTCTGGAGCTGTTCGGCAAGCGGCGCGCGCCCTGACGCAGCTTCCGTGGAAGCGTTGATGCTCGACCTCCCCAATGCTTGACCTCCCCAATGCTTGACCTCATCGTGCGCCGCGCTTCCATCCTCGACGGCGCGGCGCTGCGCCGTTGCGACATCGGCATCGCGGCGGGCCGGATCGCGGCCATCGAGTCGGCGCTGCCCGGCGACGGCCCGGAGATCGACGCCGAGCATGGCCTGGTCGTGCCCGGCCTGATCGAGACGCACCTCCACCTTGACAAGACCTGCATCCTGGACCGCTGCCGCGCCGAGGATGGCACATTGGCCGAAGCGGTGCGGGAGACCGCCGCCGCCAAGCGGAGCTTCACTGCCGAGGACGTGTATGCCCGTGGGCGCCAGACGCTCGAACGCTGCATCGCCCACGGCACGATGCACATCCGCACCCACGTCGAGCTGGACCCGGGCATCGGCATGACCGGCTTCGAGGGCGTGCGCCAGTTGGCGCGGGACTACGCCTGGGCGGTGGAGATGCAGCTTTGCGCCTTCCCGCAGGAGGGCCTGCTGAACAACCCGGGCACCGAGGCCCTGCTGAGGGAGGCGCTGCGGCAGGGGGCAAGGGTGCTGGGCGCCGTGCCCTACACTGACAGCGACCCGCGCGGGCAGATCGACCGCATCTTCGCGATGGCCCGGGAGTTCGATGTCGATATCGACATGCACCTCGACCTCGCCGAGACCACGGACGGCATGCAGGTCGAGTACGTGTGCCGCAAGACCGAGGAGTACGGCTGGGACGGCCGGGTCGCGGTGGGCCATGCGACGCAGCTTTCGCTGGTGACGCGGGCGCGGTACGACGCCATTGCGGCGCAACTGGCGCGCGCCGGGGTGGCGGTCACGATCCTGCCGGCCACCGACCTGTACCTGATGGGCCGCAGCCACGGCCACGCCGTGCCGCGCGGCGTGGTGCCGGCCGAGCCGCTGCGGCGCGCAGGCGTCACGTGCTCGCTCGCGACCAACAACGTGCTGAACCCGTTCACGCCCTACGGCGACGGGTCGCTGATCCGGATCGCCAACCTTTACGCCAACGTCTGCCACGTGGCGCGCCCGGCGGAGCTGGCGGGATGCCTCGACATGGTCACGGGATCGGCGGCGCGGCTGCTGCGCCTGCCGGAGTATGGCATCGCCGTGGGTGGTGCGGCGGACCTGGTGGCGATCGACGCGCCGAACCCGGCCGATGCCGTCGCCACGGTCGCGCAGCCGCTTTGGGGGCTGAAGGGCGGGCGGCGCTCTTTCACGCGGCCGCGGGCATACATCCACCGGCCATAGTCGCGCTCACGTGTTCGCAGGCGCGAAAAACCCCCGGGCCTCTTTGATGCTCTGTGTGCTCGCGTTCACTTTGACGGGCAAAATGTATGGGTTCGCACACTCTGCTTTGGCTGACGACGTTCATCATGACCGCCGGCGGCTTGTTCATCCTTGTCACCGGCAAGCGGCGCACGCCGTCCGAGGAGCTGCACACGGTGCTGCACGGCATCGTGCCGCTGATCGCTGCCTGTTCCTACTTCGCGATGGCCAACGGCCAGGGCGGGGTCATCCTGGGCGCGGATGCGGCCTCGGCCGGAACCGGCGCCGGGCGCATCTTCTACTTCGCCCGCTACATCGACTGGACGTTCACCACGCCGCTGCTGCTGGTGACGCTGTGCATGACCGCCATGCACGCCGGGGAGAAGCGGGCCGGCGCGATCGCTGGGGTGGTGCTGGCCGACCTTATGATGATCCTGACCGCGTTCTTCTTCGGCGCATCGGAGGTGGCCTGGATCAAGTGGACTTGGTTCCTCATCTCCTGCGTGGCCTTCCTGGGCGTGTACTACGTCATCTGGGTCTCCAACATGCAGGCCAACGCATTGGAGCGGGATGACGTGCAGGCGAACTATCGCCGCAACGCCACGATCCTGTCGGTCTTGTGGCTGATCTACCCGATCATCCTGGCCGTGGCGCCTGACGGCCTCAATTGGGTCGGCGACACCGCCAGCGTCTTGGGCATCGCCATCCTCGATGTGATCGCCAAAGTCGTTTATGGGCTGATGACCGTGGCGTCCGACTCCAAGACGACCGAGCGCGACCTGGCGGAAACCGGCCGCCCGGCGCCGCTGCGCAAGGCCGCCTGACCCCGTGACCCCGGCCATAGGATGGGTCGGGGCCGGGCCGGCGCTCCGTCCAAGCCCAATGGCTTGGGCGGTCCTGCTGACTGGGGCGGCGCTGACGCTCAGCGCCGCCCTGCCGCCCGGCGCCCAATATGTTTGCGCGCTGGCCGCCATCATCGTGCTCGGCGTGCCGCACGGCGCGCTGGATGGCGAGGCTGCCAGGGCCGTGCTGCGCCCGCGGTTTGGCCGGGCCTGGTTCCTGGCGTTCTCCCTCCCTTACCTCAGCTTGTCTGCCCTCGTGCTCCTGGCCTGGCATCAGTTGCCGGGACTGACGCTCCTGGGGTTTCTGTCAGCCTCGGTCTGGCATTTCGGCACGGAGGACGCGGAAGGCGGCAGCGGGCTTGAGGTCATCGTGCGGGGCGGCCTGCCGATCGCGATGCCGACGCTGATCCATCCGGAGGCGACCGCTGCCGTATTCCAAACGGTCGCCGGGGCGCCCTTGCCGCAGTTGCCGGAATGGCTGTGGGCGGCGGCGATGGCTTGGCTCGCCTTGGCCGCCGTGTGGGCTGGCCAAGCGGCGCTGCGCCGGCAGGGGCGGCTGCTGGCCGTGCCGGGCCTGCTCGCCGCCATGTTCGTCGTGCTGCCGCCGCTGACGGCGTTCGCGATCTACTTTGTGGGCGTGCATGCGCCGGCGCATGTCTCGGCGCTGATCCGCAACCCTCTGCGCGCCCCCCGGGTCCGCGACGACCGTAGCGCGATCCTGTTGGCCCTGCCGATCACCGCCTTGACGCTGCTGGTCGGCGCGGCGCTGTGGCCGCTCTACGGCGGCGCGGCCCCGGACCGGCTGCTCGCGCTGACCATCCAGGGCCTCGCTGCGCTCACCCTGCCGCACATGCTGCTGGACACCGGTCTGGCCCGGCGCGAACGCCGGGCCACCATGCCCGCGTAACTGCCCCCGGAGCGTCAACCCTGCAACGCGCGGACCATGGTGCTGCCGAGCGCCGCCGGGCTTTCGGCGACGTGGATGCCGGCCTGGCGCATCGCCTCGAACTTGGCTTCCGCCGTGTCCTTGCCGCCGCTGATCACGGCGCCGGCATGCCCCATGCGGCGGCCCGGCGGCGCGGTGGCGCCGGCGATGAAGCCGACCACCGGCTTCTTGATCGTGCTGCGGGCGATGAACTCGGCGGCGTCGATCTCGCTCTGGCCGCCGATCTCGCCGATCATGATGATGCTCTGGGTCTCGGGGTCGGCCAGGAACATCTCCAGCACCTCGATGAAGTCGGTGCCCTTCACCGGGTCGCCGCCGATGCCGACGCAGGTGCTTTGCCCCAGGCCGGCGGCCGTCGTCTGGCTCACCGCCTCGTAGGTCAGCGTGCCGCTGCGGCTGACGATGCCGACGGTGCCGCGGCGGTGGATGTGGCCCGGCATGATGCCGATCTTGCAGGCCTCCGGCGTGATGACGCCGGGGCAGTTGGGGCCGATCAGCCGGGACGCCGAGCCGGACAGCGCCCGCTTCACCCGTACCATGTCCAGCACCGGGATGCCCTCGGTGATGCAGATGATCAGCGCGATCTCGGCGTCGATGGCCTCCAGGATGGCGTCGGCGGCGAAGGGCGGGGGCACGTAGATCGCCGACGCCGTGGCGCCCGTCGCTTCCCGCGCTTCCGCCACCGTGTCGAACACCGGCAGGTTCAGGTGCTGGCTGCCGCCCTTGCCCGGCGTGACCCCGCCCATGACCTTGGTGCCGTAGGCGATGGCCTGCTCGGAGTGGAAGGTGCCTTGCGCGCCGGTGAAGCCCTGGGTGATGACGCGGGTGTTCGCATCGACGAGCACGGCCATTATGCGGCCTCCTTCACGGCGCGGACCACTTTCTCGGCGGCGTCGGCCAGGTTGTCGGCGCTGACGATGGGCAGGCCGGACTTCGCCAGGATCTCCTTGCCGAGGTCGACGTTGGTGCCCTCCAGCCGCACCACCAGCGGCACGCCCAGGCTGACTTCCCGGGCCGCGGCGATGACGCCCTCCGCGATCACGTCGCAGCGCATGATGCCGCCGAAGATGTTGACCAGGATGCCCTCGACGTGCGGGTCGGACAGGATGATCTTGAACGCCGCCGTCACCCGCTCCTTGGTCGCGCCGCCGCCCACGTCGAGGAAGTTGGCCGGGCTGCCGCCGTACAGCTTGATGATGTCCATGGTCGCCATCGCCAGGCCCGCGCCGTTGACCATGCAGCCGATGGTGCCGTCGAGCGCGATGTAGTTCAGGCTGTACTTGGCGGCCTCCAGCTCCTTGGGGTCTTCCTCCGCCTCGTCGCGCAGCTTCTCCAGGTCAGGCTGCCGGTATAGCGCGTTGTCGTCGAAGCTGACCTTGGCGTCGAGGGCGATGATGTCCCCGGTCCCGGTCACCACTAGCGGATTGACCTCGACGACCGCGCAGTCGAGGTCGGTGAAGGCGCGGTACATCGCGGTGACGAACTTGATGAAGGAGGCGACCTGCTTGCCCTCCAGCCCCAGGCCGAAGGCGAGCTTGCGGGCGTGGTGCGGGAAGATGCCGGCGGCCGGGTCCACGGCCACGCGCATGATCCGCTCGGGCTGCGTTTCCGCCACCTGCTCGATCTCCATGCCGCCCTCCGTCGAGGCCACAATGGTGACGCGCGAGGTTTCCCGGTCCACCAGCAGCGAAAGGTACAGCTCGCGCTTGATGTCGCAGCCGGCCTCCACGTACACCCGGCTGACCCGGCGGCCGGCCGGGCCGGTCTGCTTGGTGACGAGGACATGGCCGATCATCGCCGACGCGGCGTCCAGCGCCTCCGCAGGCGACTTGGCCAGGCGCACGCCGCCCTTGCCCGCTGGGTCATGCGCGAAGTGCCCGGCGCCGCGCCCGCCCGCGTGGATCTGCGACTTCACGACGTACACCGGGCCGGGCAGCTTCTCGGTCGCGAGCGCGGCCTCCTCCGGCGTCCAGGCGACGAAGCCCGGCAGGACCGCCACGCCGTAGCCGCGCAGCAGCTCCTTCGCCTGGTATTCATGGATGTTCATTCGGCCTCTCCGCTCGCCGGGGGTGAGTCTCCTACTCTCTGTGGCATACAGCTATTCGCCCGGACTCGACTAGCCCGCATGGAGTCAGCGGCCTGGGCCGGAATCGCCCGGAAGCCCCCGGAGGAACTGCCCCAAGGCCGCGTTGAACGCGCGGGGCTGCTCAAGGTGGGCGAGATGCCCGGCTCCTTCCAGCGCGACGTACTGCGCGCCGGGGATGCGGGCGGCCATGCGCTCCATGCCGCGCGCCGGTGCTGCGGCGTCCAGCGTGCCGGCCAGCACCAAGGCGGGCACGGCGATCCGCGCCAGCGCGTCGCGGCCGTCGAAGCCCGGCATCGCCATGATGCTGTCGCGGTAGGTGCTGTCCGGCGTGTGGGCGAGGCAGTCGCGGGCCAGGGCCAACCCTTCCGGGTCGGCGCCCGGGCCGGCCATGTCGGCGACCATCGCCTCCGCCAACGAGGCCATGCTGTGCCCGGCGTCGAGCGGCCCGAGCCGCGCCGACAGGAACTCCGCCTGCCAGGCCGGGTCGCGGCTGCCGAAGGCGGCGCTGGTCTGCGCCAGCACGACGGCGCGGGCGGCCTGCGGCGCCCGCGCCAGCAGGTGCTGCACCACCATGCCGCCGAGGCTGTGGCCCACCAGCACCGGGCGATGGAGGCCAAGCTCCTCGATGAACCCCGCCAACGCCGCCGTCAGCGCGTCCATGGACACGAGCGGCAACGGGGTCGAGTTGCCGTAGCCCGGCATGTCCCAGGCAATGGCCCGGTAGCTCCCGGCGAAGTGGTCGAGCTGCCCGCGGAACATGCGCGCCGCGCCCCCGATCCCGTGCAGGAACACGAGCGGCGGCGCCCCCGGACGCCCGGCTTCGAGGAAGCTGATCCCGCCCGGCGAGACGACCTGCTCAACCTCCTGCTGGGTCTGCTGGCGTGCGGCCTGGGGCACGCTTGCTTCATGTTGGACGGCCATGCGGTCGCTCCTGCCGATGGTTGCGCCGGCATGAAGGCGATTGCCGGGCCGCAGGTCAATGCGCGAGGCCGTCGCGCCGCGATGACATTTCCTTACGACTAACAAACAAAAAGGCGTATCGAGCGGTTTTCAGCGTGGTAGATCGCGCGGTGGGATAGCCGTCAAAAGGGGTCAGGCATGTCGACGCATCTCGGGTCAGCGCTGGCGTTAGGGCGACGCGCCCATCTGCGGCCGAGTGCGGCCGGCCCCGCCCGTCGGCGGCTGGCAGGCGCGCCGGGCTGGGCGGCCCGCGCCGGGTGCGGGGCGCTGCTGCTGGCCACGCTGCCCGTGATGGTCCCGGCGGCGGGGGGGGGGGGGGGCCCCCCCCCCCGCGTGGGCGGGGGGGGGGGGGGGGGGGCGGCGGGGGGCCCGCCCCCACGCCGCGCGCAGGGTCGCGTCAGCCAGCAGCGACCGCAGCAGCTCGCCGTAGCCCCGGTCATAGACCTCCCGGGCGAGGTGCTCGAGGAACCCGTCGAGCTCGTCGAGGGCGCGATAGGCGGTGGGCAAGAAGCGCGCCGGGTCGCCCGCTTGCGCGGGGTCGGCACGGGCGATGTCGGTCACCTCGACGACGAGCTCCTCGCGAAAGCGATCGACGCGGCCCCGGACGCTGACGATGTCACCGCGCTCGAAGCGACCCGCCAGCGCGTCGGCGCCGTTGAACGCCCGAGCGGAGATCGCGCCGCTGCGATCGCGCAGCTCGAGCGCCAGATACGGGGACCCGTTACGGGTCATGAGGCGGTCCTTGCGCGTGCACGCGAACACGCCGACGAGCGC
>CAXUJE010000268.1:0-7550 GCA_964251035.1 uncultured Acetobacteraceae bacterium | reverse complement strand
TAGGCGATAAACCAGCTGGGTCCGAGATGGGTGCTTGATAGCCGTTACCGGATTGTCCGTTGCGGAGAGGATAGCCGGAGAAAGCGGACGGTGATCGACGCGCGGCGTGGTCGGCTGATGTCGACAATTTACGGACCTTCAATTCGACTTCATAAAGCCAAGTCTTGGGTAAAGGTGGAAGGTGCGACTTCGATGATCGCGGCGTTTGCCAGCCCTTCGCCATATACGCTGGTCGAACCGACACAACCTCATCGCACGCTACGCCAACATCGTAGGAGGGAGATCGCAACGGGGACCACGCCGAGCGCACAAAGGGCGAGCCATCCGCCCAGTGACCAGCAGACGCCGACGAGGACCGACATGATCGCACCCCCGGAAAACATGGCAACCTGGTAGATCGCGTTCAGACGTGTCCGAATTCCGGCGTCGAGACCATAGAGGATGGTCCGGTTCGAGATGTCCACGATGGTCGCGCTGATGTCCAGGACGATGAGCCCCATAGCCATCCCGGCCAGATGTACCTCGAAGATCGCCAGCACGACCCAAGCGATCACCATCCCCCCGAGCGCCGCTCACCGGGTGGCGTGCGGTCCGGATTGATCGACTCCCCGGGACCAAACACCTAGTGCTGCACTTGCCGCGGCCGCTGCGACGAACGCGACCATGCCGATAGCCTGCGGTGTCTAACCGAACGCCGGGCTTTGCAGGTAGAGTGTCACTCCCAGCCAGAACACAATGAACGAACCGTAGCTGAGAGTTTGGCACAGTGCGGCGATGCGGAGTTCAGGGACGGTGCGAAGCAAATGCACCAGGGAGACGATAAGATCACGATAAGGCATTCTGCCTGGAGAAGGCATCGCCGGTTCAGGCTTAACAACCCGGATGAGGAAGACCAGCTCCATGGACATCAAGACAGCGGCGAGCCGATAGACCGCACGCCAGCCGAAATGCGTCCCGATAATGCCTGATGCGGTCCGGGCGAGCAGGATTCCAACGATGATGCTTCGCGTCAACATCCCCCTGACTTGGCCGACCCGCGAAGCCGGTACACGCAGGCTGACATAGGCGGCAGGATATAGGGTGCGATGCCGAACAAACCGACCAACAGGGATGCCGCCGCGACAGCAAGGGCCGAACTGCTCGTGGCGAACAGGACCAGCGCCGCGATCTGGATCGGGATGACCGTCAGGAGCAGCCGGCGCGCCGAGATGATGTCCCCGAGCGGCAACAGGAATGCCAGCCCGCAGGCCAGACCGACCTGGCTCAGGCCAGGCAAGATCCCAACGAGGCCGCTGGAGATGGAAAGTGCCCCGCCCACTTCAACGAGCAGCGGCTGAATGTAGTACGCGTTCGCCACGGCGATGGCCGAGGCGACCGCCAGCAGGCCGACAGTGCGCTCGCCGAGGGCTGTCGCACCATTCACTTGCAAGCCCGTTCTTCGGGTGGCGCCATCAGGCTCGCCCTGGTTTGTCACCACCGGATGCAAAACGTCGGTGAGACATGGCGGAGCGGCTGAACCAGCCTAGGGCAAGCGCTCCGGGTGAGGGACGTCACGTTCCCACCGCTGCCATCAAAGATTTTTGCTCTGGAGCCAGGTGCGGATGGCCTGAATGAGTTCTGCCTTGCGTTCCAGCGGCAACCAATGTGCGGCGGGCATACTCGTCACAGTGAGGTCTGCGCAGGCCGCGCGCATTGGGTCGCCTAGGCGATTTCCATTGATGCTGTTGATCTGATCAAAGTCGCCGTTAACGAACAGCACCGGCCGCGACAGGCGGCCGCCATTGGGCGCCTTGCGCGCGTAGGCGATGTTGGCGTCATCATTAAGGTACCACGCGCAGGGGGGCGGAAGCCATGGGCTTTGAACGCCTGCACCAGCACGTCGAAGTCCGCCGGCGGCCAGAGAGCCGGGTCAGGTTGAGTCGGCGGGGCGCGGTGCGCGGCGCCGAAGCGCCCTCCCTTGCGCGTGACCGCCGCATTCGGCGAAGGCTTGCCGACGCCGGCGGGATCCCCTCGTCGGAAGATCGACGCCAGCGACGCCGCCTTGTCCGCATCCAGGTCGGCGACGGCCGCCCTGAAGTGCGTCGTGTAGTAGCGGTAGTAGTCCCACTGGCCATCCGGATACTGGTCAGCCGGGTAGATCGTTCGGTCGACCAGCGGGACGAGCGTCGGCAGGGCGTTCGCGTAGGGAAAGTACGGCACCGAGATTAGCACGACGCCACGGCTGCGCTCGGGCTCATGCGCGACCAACGCACCGGCCACGACACTGCCCCAATCGTGGCCGACCCAGATTGCGGGCTTGCCGCCAAGGTGGTCATGGAGCCCCGCCATGTCCGCCACGACCTGCTCGTGAGTGTAGGCGTCGTTGGCCGCAGGGGCGGAAGAGCCGCCGTAGCCGCGCAGATCAGGAGCGACGCAGTGCCAACCGTCGGCAGCGAACGCGTCCATCTGGGCGCGCCACATCAAACTGAGTTCCGGCCAGCCGTGGAGGAAGATCATCAACGGTCCGCCCACCGGCCCGCACTCGATGTAGTGCGTTGTCTGACGAGGCGTGCTGAGAGTGCGCGAAACCAGCGTGGCGGAAGGCATTCCCCATGCTGCGCCCGACAGAGCGACTGCGCCCATGGCGAGAAGGATCGAACGTCGGTTGAAGTGCTCGATCGGGATCGGACCTTCGGCGGGATGGTGTTTGATCGTGGACATTAGCAATCGTACGCCGATCGGGCGCTTGCGATTAGCGCATCAATCGCGCATGAAGTCTGAAGCAACACTTACAAGTGGATCAATTGCGACAGAAGGATACCCTTGAAGGCGTGGCCGTCTTTGTTGCTGTGGCCGAAGCCGGCAGCTTCTCCGAAGCAGCGAGGCGTCTCGGCATCTCGCCATCCGCGGTCAGCCAGGCGATCCGAAGTCTCGAGGAGCGGCTTGGTACAGTGCTTCTACGCCGCTCGACCCGCAGTGTGAGTCTGACGGACGTAGGCACCGACTATCTGCTCGCGACAGCCCCAGCCCTTTCGCAATTAAGGCGAGCCGCGGAGGAGGCTGCGGGTCGGGGCGGGCGGCCAACCGGCCCTTTGCGCCTGACCATGCCGCGCGCCCCCTTCGACCTGCTCATTGCTGGAGCGTTGGTGGCTTTCCAGGATGCCTATCCTGACGTGGATCTCGAGGTTGCGGTTGAAGCGCGCATGATTGACATCGTCAAGCAGGGCTACGACGCAGGATTGCGTTATGGTGATTCCCTCGAGAAGGACATGGTGGCCGTCCCAGTCGCGCCCAGGTCAGAAGCGGTTCTCGTCGCCTCACCTGCCTATCTTCATGCTCGACCGATCCCGAACCTCCCGAGCGATCTGCTCGATCACCGCGCTGTGGCATGCCGCAGTCAGATCACCGGCCTGATCATACCATGGATCCTGCAATCCGCCGGTGAGACCATACAGATCGTCCCGCCAGCGGCAACGATCGTTCACGATCTCGCCTCCCAGATCGAGTTGACTGTGAGAGGGCTAGGGATTGTCAGCGCGCCGGCTGCGAGCGTGTCCGACCTCCTCAATGCTGGAACGTTGTCGCGGGTCCTGCCCACATGGGTTTCCCCGCTGGAGGCGCTTTACCTCTACTTTCCGAGCCGTCGTCACCAATCAGCGGCCTTGCGCGCGTTTATCGCGTTTCTGAAGAACCGCTCCTATACTCCCGGCCACCTGCATAATGGGCACGTCAGAGACATAGGTGTGCGGGAAGAAACCCCTCGCTTCCGGCATCAAAGCCGCGACTTGGCCTCAATCTGATCAGCCTTGAGGCTCGTGAATGATCAGCAACATGAGCCTGGAGGCGGCCTGACATAGCAATCTGCTCCGTGGTAGCCTGAACAGATCTTTGCCCGTTTGACCCGGCATTCCCAGCCGGCGTTCGGGCGGCGCCCTACCGCGAGTCGGTCCGCTGCCAGCCCTGGCGGGAGCGCGAATGCCATTGTCGGAGGTTTGGTTCCACTCCAAGCACGCATTCCGCCCGTCAGCCTGGCCGGTGTCGCGTTGTAGTTAATCGTGAGAATGGTGGCGTTTGTGGCGGTCACTGCACTTAACTCTGAGACTCGCGACGCCGTCGTTCTCAGGTTTGCTGCAATCCTGAGATTGGGCCGAATGCTCGGCACGCCTGCCCAAAGTCAACCGGGTGGCAGCACCGGCATCAATACTCACGGTTGGAATAGCCGCCTGGGCGAAGCTCCCCTTCGCTGCTAGGTCCGCGCGATCAGCTCCTTGATCCGGTTGGCGAGCGCGTCCATCGCGAACGGCTTGGTCAGCACGTGCATGCCGGGGTCGAGGTGGCCGTTGCCGACCACCGCGTTCTCGGCGTAGCCGGTGATGAACAACACTTTCAGGTCAGGCCTGCGCTCGCGCGCCGCGTCGGCCAGTTGCCGGCCGTTCATCCCGGGCAGGCCCACGTCGGTGACCAGCAGGTCGACACCCATGTCGGACTGCAGCACTTGCAGTCCGGCCGGGCCGTCCGCGGCCTCGACGGCGGTGCAGCCGAGGTCTTCCAGCACCTCGGTCACCAGCATGCGAACCGTCGGTTCATCATCGACCACCAACACGGTCTTGCCTTGCTCGGCCCGGGGCGCCGCGGCCAGCTCGGCCGGCTGCTCCGCATTCTCGGCATCGCCGAAATGCCGCGGCAGGTAGAGGCACACCAGCGCGCCCTGGCCAGGCTCGGAGGTGATGCGCGCCTGCCCGCCGGATTGCCGGGTGAAGCCGTAGACCATGCTCAGACCCAACCCGGTGCCCATGCCGATCGGCTTGGTGGTGAAGAACGGGTCGAAGGCACGGGCGATCACCTCCGGCGCCATGCCGGCACCGGTGTCGCTGACGCACAACGACACGTATTGCCCGGGCGACAACTCGCGCTCGCGCGCCGCCCGCTCGTCGAGCCACTTGTTGCCGGTCTCGATCGTCAGCTGCCCGCCGTCCGGCATGGCGTCACGGGCATTGATGCACAGGTTCAGCAGCGCGTTCTCCAGCTGGTTCGGGTCCACAAGCGTCGTCCACAGCCCGTCGGCCGCCACCACCTCGACCCTGACCGCCGGCCCCACGGTGCGGCGGACCAACTCCTCCATGTCGTAGACCAGGCGGTTGACGTTGACCGGCTTGGGGTCGAGCGTCTGTCGGCGCGAAAAGGCGAGCAGCCGGTGCGTCAGCGCCGCCGCCCGCTTGGCCGCCCCTTGCGCCGCGACGAGGTAGCGGTCCAGATCGCCCAGCCGTCCCTGCGCCACCCGCGTCTGCAGCAGCTCCAGGCTGCCCGAGATGCCGGCGAGCAGGTTGTTGAAGTCGTGCGCGATCCCGCCCGTGAGCTGGCCCACCGCCTCCATCTTCTGCGACTGGCGCAGCGCGTCCTCGGTCCGCTCGCGCTCCAGCACCTCCTCATGCAGCTGTCCGAGGGCGCGATGCAGCTCGCCCGTACGCTCGGCCACGCGCCGCTCCAGCTCCTCGGCCGCGAGCCGGGCCTCGGTGATGTCCACGTTGCAGCCGGTGTAGCCCAGGAAGGTGCCGGCGTCGTCCAGGCGTGGCACACCCTCGCAGCGCAGCCAGCGCACCCGCCCTTCCTTGTCGCATACCCGCGTCTCGGCCCGGAACGGCGATCGGGCCTGAAAGGCCGCAAAGAATGCCAACGTGTGGTGCTCCCGGTCCGCCGGCAGCACGATCCGCGCCCACCCCTCGCCGAGGATGTCGGCGGTTGGCCGGCCGAACAGGTATTCGTAGTGCATGTTGGCGAAGGTGACCTGGCCCTGGGCGTCGGTCATCCAGATCAGCGCCGGCGCGCTGTCGGCCATGTGGCGGAATCGCGCCTCGCTCTCGCGCAGCGCCGCCCCGGCGCGCTCGCGTTCGGTCTCGTCGCTCAACACCCCGACCAAACGCGCGGGCGCGCCGTTCTCGTCGCGCAGCACGTCGCCCCGGCTCAGGACGTGGCGGATCGCGCCGCCGGGCAGGCGGATGCGGTAGCGGGCCGTGACCCGGCCAGCCGCAAGCCCCCGTTCC
Organism: uncultured Acetobacteraceae bacterium; assembly: GCA_964251035.1. GTDB lineage: Bacteria > Pseudomonadota > Alphaproteobacteria > Acetobacterales > Acetobacteraceae > CAHJXG01. The sequence goes on along the minus strand of CAXUJE010000268.1, from coordinate 1,530 downwards.
ACCTCGGCCCGCGTCCGTCCCATGTCTTCGGGCAGGACGCGGGCGAAGTAATCGGCCGAGCGCCCGCCCTCGCCCGGCGTGAAAGCGAAGATCGCGTGCGTGCGGGTCGCGGGGCGGACCACGTCGGCGCGCAAGTCCCACTCGAAGGCGCCCAGCCCGCCCGCGTCCAGCGCCAAGCGCAGACGCGCCTCGCCCTCGCTCAGCGCCCGCTCCGCCCGCCGCACCGTCATCGCCGCGGTCCAGGCCAGGCCCAACGAGGCCGCCGCAGCGGCCAGCGCGAACAAGACCGGGCCATACAGCGGGTCGTATACGCGGGCGCGGGCGCCCCAGACCACGGCCAGGCCGGCGGCGAACGGCAGCAGCAGCGACAAGGGCAGCAGGCGCATGAGCGAGCCGCGGGCGACCGGATGGTTGGCGAAGGCACGCCGCCAGCCCAGGTCGGGTATGGTGAGCAGGATGGCCGGCGCCAGCAGCGCGAACCCTGCCGCGGTATGGATCGCCACGATGACAAAGGTGCCGAAGCTGTAAAGGCCCTCGACCTGGTAGGCGTAGCCGGCCAGGCACAGGTAGCCCACCCCCGCCGGCACGGCCGCGAGCAGGTGGGCAGCCGCGGCGCGACGCTGTCGGCCGCGGTTGGAAGCGCCCGAGGCACTCGCGGCCTGCACGAGGAGCAGGACGGCGGCGCCTGTGCAGGCAAGTCCGGCCGCGGTGGCCGGCGACATGCGACCGGGGTAGGGCGGCGAGGTGGTGTTCGGGTCGGCGAACAGCAACTCGTCCAAGCCGAGAGGACTGCCGGAGATGTATTCGAGCAGCGTCAGCGCCCCGAGCAGGAAGGACAACACGCCCGTAGCCGAGGCCAGCAGCGTTCGCCAGCGCACAGCACCCGTACCGTCTGTGCGCGGCACGAGCAGCACGCCCGCACCGGCGGCGACGAGGCCGAGCGCGGTGTTGGCCTTCATCGTGGTCAAGCCGGGCAGCACCGTCTTCAGCGTGGGGAGGCTCAGTGTCCAGCCCAGCAGCACGGTGGTGCCGATGAGCACGGAGCCGAGGCCGCACGCGCGGCGAAGCCGGGCCGCGGTGGACGGGGGCGACGCGGTCAGGCAAGCCGGTGAGAGGTCATCCAACATGCCTGACCCTCATAGGCCGGATCGTGGCAACGACTTGCGGTCCTCAGCCAGGCCGTCGCGGCCGACCGACCTCAACGTCTCCTCTGACAGGGTTCGGCTTGGTTCCGACGTTCCGGCGCTTCCTGCTGGCGCTCGTCCGCCTCCAGCAGCCGCAGAGCGGCACGGACCACCTCGCTTGCGCTGCGGAAGCGCCCCGAGGCGACCCGCCCGGCGATGAAGGCTTCGATCTCCGGGGTCAGGGACACGTTCCTGGTCTTAACGGGTGTAGCCATAGGAAGATATACAACCTATAAGATTAATCTTTGTCAATGCTTGCCAAGCGCCTCCGTCCATTGACGGTTGCATTCACCTGTCCGGAACCGGCCGGTTCCGGGCAGGTCCCGGCACTCTGTCCGAAAACAAG
>CAXUJE010000267.1:0-7553 GCA_964251035.1 uncultured Acetobacteraceae bacterium | reverse complement strand
ACCCCCGAGCCAACCCTGCGCACGTTTGCGTTAACACAAAGCGCCGCTGGTATAAATCACGGGTTTGCCCCGGACAGCGCGGGCGTAAGGGCCGCCACATGCGCCGTCTCCGACGCGGCGCGCGCAGCGGCCAGACAGGCGTTCACTGCTTCCCGCAGCGAGGCCACGTAGTGGTCCGCGCCCACCATGGCGCGCAGCCGCTCGTCGCCCAGCAGCGCCGCGTCCGCGTGCCACAGGCCTACGAGGATCGGCGCGCCAGGCAGCCGCTGACGCAAGCGCCGCATCATGTAGCGGAGCGGCGACGGGCTGCCGCTCGCCTCGATATAGGATACGCACACCATGGCCACCCCGTCCACATCGAGCGACGCGACCCGCCCGCGCGACACCGCGTCCGGGCTGACCACCCTGGCCTGCAAGCCGTGCTTGCCCAGCAGTTGCACCAGCATGGTGCACGCGGCCTCGTCCAGCGCGCCGCGCCCGGCCACGCAGAGGATCGGCGCGGACCCGGCCCATTCGGGCGGCAGGTCCCGCGCCGCGTCGCCCGGCGCCGGCAGGATCGGCGGGACCGTGGCCGCCGGCGACACCGGCGAGTTGCCAGGCTCGGGCTTGGACTTCGGCACGTCGGCATCGTCCTGGTCGGCCAGGTCGACCACCACCCCGTCGATCGCGTCCTGGATGTTGCGGAGCTGGTCGTCCGTCAGCACGCCGCGCAGCGCGTCGTTGGCCGCAAGCTGCAGGCCCTTCAGCGCGACCTCGTCGTAATAGGACGACAAGGCCCGGTCGCGCAGCAGCGCCTCCGCCTGATCCAACGCCTCATCCGTGTCGCCGGCGAGGATGCGCTGGTAGAAGCTCTCGGCGGGCGTCAGGGCCGGCTGGTCGCTCAGCAGCACGTCGATGAACTCCAGCCGGTCGATGTGGCGGCCCAGCACCACCAGGCAGAGCGTGAGCGGCGTGGACAGGATCAGCCCGACCGGCCCCCAGAGCCAGGCCCAGAAGATGGCCGAGATGACGACCGACACCGGCGACAACCCCGTGCTATGGCCATAGACCAGCGGTTCCACCACCTGCCCGGTCAGCGGCTCGACCACCAGGAACAGCGCCACCGTGGACAGCGCCATGGTCCAGCCCGGGTCCACCGCGGCGGCCATCGTGATCGGCAGCACCGCCGATGCGATGGCGCCGATATAGGGCACGAAACGCATCAGGGCGGCGATGATGCCCCACAGCACCGGGCTGGGCACGCCGATGAGGAGCAGCCCCAGCCCGATCACAACGCCGAACGCGGCGTTGACCGCGAGCTGGGTCAGGAAGTACTTGCTCAGCCGGGCCGCCGCGTCATCCATCGCGGCGGTGGTGCGGTGCAGGTCGCCGGACCCGAACAGCCGGATCATCCGGTCGCGCAGGTCCTCCCGCTGCATCAGGATGAACACGGCCACCAGCAGCACGATCCCCATGGTGGCGAGCGGCGACAGGATCGGCGACAGCACCCGGGTCGCGATCTCAAGCGGGGTCGGGTCGGGCTGGTGCACCTCCACCGGCACGGGCTTCGGCGTGTCGGAGGGCGGGCTGGCAGGAGCGGGTGAAGGCGGGGCGGGAGGCGCAACCTGCTGCCCCAGTGCGCCCGTCATCGCCGTGACCCGGCCGATGGCGTAGGAGCGCACGGCATCGACCTTGCGCTCCACCGTGGCGGCGTAGCGCGGCACGTCGCCCGCGAGGTTCGCCACCTGCGAGCCGATCAGCCCGCCCAGCAGCAGCAGCACGCCGAGCGCCACCAGCACGGCCGCCACCACCGACGGCACGCGCGGCAGGCCGACCCGGCGCAGCAGCGCCACCAACGGCGCCAGCACGAACGACAGCAGGATCGCCAGCGTGATCGGGACCAGCACCTCCCGCGCCAAATAGAGCGCCGCGACGACGACGACCGCGACCGCAAGCGTCGTCAGGCCCTGCAGGCCCGGCAGTTCCGCCGGGGGGACCTTGGTTTTGAGGCGGGACGCCGCCGGAATGATGTCCGCCATGGAGTAAAGCCCTTGTTCGGTCTATGCTTCTGCTCGTGCAACGTCCGACAGGGGTGATCGCTCCGTTGCGGCAAGCAGGTATTCCCACGTCAACGCGCCAGCCTCCTGTTGCGCGCCATGGCAGCCAGTCACGCCCGTGTGTTGAGCTTGCGGCGGCCCCAACCAAATGCTGCCGGCATGACCGATCTCGCCGCCACCGCTTCGTATGACGCGATCATCCTCGGCGCGGGAGCAGCGGGGATGATGTGCGCGATGGCGGCGGGCGGGCGTGGGCGCCGGGTGCTGCTGCTGGACCATGCGGACCAGGCTGGCGCCAAGATCCTGATCTCGGGCGGCGGGCGCTGTAACTTCACCAACGAGCACGCGGCGCCCGACCGCTTCCTGTCGGGCAACCCGCGGTTCTGCGCCTCGGCGCTGCGGCGCTACACGGCGCAGGATTTCGTCGCCTTGGTGCGCAAGCACCGCATTCCGTTCCATGAGAAGACGCTCGGCCAGATGTTCTGCGACGGCTCGGCCCGCGCGGTCGTCGCCATGCTGCTGGCGGAGTGCGCGGCGGGGGGCGTCGATCTGCGGCTGCGCCATCGCGTCACCGGGCTGTCCCACTCGGGGGGGTTCCGCGTCGAGACCGATCATGGGGACTTCTCCGCCCCGGCGCTGGTGCTGGCGACTGGCGGGCTGTCGATTCCCAAGATGGGCGCGACCGGCTTCGCCCACGACGTGGCCCGGCGCTTCGGGCTGCCGTTGACGCCGGTCCGCCCCGGCCTGGTGCCGCTGACCTTCACCGGAGCGGAGCTGGCGCTCATGCAGCCGCTGAGCGGCGTGGCGCTGCCGGTGACGGCCGCCGCCGGGCGCCAAGCGTTTCAGGAGGCGATGCTGTTCACCCACCGCGGCCTGTCCGGCCCGGCGATCCTGCAAGCCTCGTCCTTGTGGGAACCCGGCGCGCCGCTCCGGATCGACATGCTGCCGGGCATCGACGCCTGCGCCGTCCTGCTGGACCGCAAGCGCACGCGCCCGCGGGCGGAGGCCCGAAGTGCGCTGGCCGGGCTGCTGCCCGCGCGCTTGGCGCAGGCGCTGGCGGCGGCGCATTTGCCGGCAGTGTCCATGGCGAACCTGCCGGACCGCACGCTCCGTGCCCTGGCCGCGCTGCTGAACGATTGGCGGCCGACGCCCACGGGGTCGGAAGGCTACGCCAAGGCGGAAGTTACCCTTGGCGGCGTGGACACCCGCGCCCTGTCCTCAAAAACGATGGAGGCCCACGCCGTGCCGGGCCTGTTCGTGATTGGGGAGGCCGCCGATGTCACGGGCTGGCTGGGCGGATACAACTTCCAGTGGGCGTGGTCGAGCGGCTGGTGCGCCGGGCAGGCGATCTAAACGGCCCCCGCCTTAGACAGCTCCTTGCCGTCGCAACTCCTCGATCTCCGCCTCGCTGTAGCCGAGGCCTCGCAGCACCTCCGCCGTGTGCGCCCCGGCGTCCGGCGTCGGGCTGCGCACCGCCTTCGACACGCCGGATAGGGTGAGCGGCGAGGCGACCACGTCGAACCGGCCCAGGCGCGGATGCTCGACCGGGGTCGCCATGCCGAGGTGCCGCACCTGCGGGTCGGCGAAGGTCTGGTCAATCGTGTAGATCGGCCCGGCCGGGATGCCGTTCCGCTCGAACAGCTCGATCCAATGCGCGGCGGGCCGGGTCCGCGTGACCTCGCCGATGGCGGCGTTGACGGCGGCGCGGTCGGCGCTGCGCCCCGCCTGGGTGCGCCACCCCTCGCGCTCCGTCCACTCCGGGCAGCCGATGGCCTCGCAGAACCGCGTCCACAGCCGGGCGGAACTGGCGGCGATGTTGATGTGCCCGTCCGCGGTCGGGAACACGCCGGTCGGGATGCCGGTCGGGTGGTCGTTGCCGGCCTGGCCCGCGACCTCGCCCTTCATCAGCCAGCGCGCGGCCTGGAAGTCGAGCATGAAGGTCTGCGCTTCCAGCAAGGAGGTCGTGACCCAGCGGCCGACGCCGGTCCGCTCCCGCTCGAACAGCGCGACCATGATGCCGAGCGCCAGCAGGTTGCCCGCCGTGAGGTCGGCCACCGGGATTCCCGCCCGGACCGGACCTTGGCCCGGCAGCCCGGTGATGCTCATCAGCCCGCTCATGCCCTGCGCGATCTGGTCCACGCCGGCCCGTGCGCCATACGGCCCGTCCTGCCCGAAGCCGCTGATGCTGCCGTAGACCAGCCGCGGGTTGACCGCGTGCACGTCATCCCAAGCGATGCCGAGCCGGCCTTTCACCGACGCGCGCATGTTCTCCACGATCACGTCCGCGCCTTCCACCAGGCGCATGAACGCGGCCCGGCCCTCGGGCGATTTCAGGTTCAACTGGATCAGGCGCTTGTTGCGGTGCAGGTTCTGGAAGTCCGGCCCGTCGCGGTCGCCGGCGATGTCCTCGGCGCCCTCGATGCCCGGCGGCTCGATCCGGATCACGTCGGCGCCCCAGTCCGCCAGGTGCCGCACGCAGGTCGGCCCGGCGCGCGCCAGGGTCAGGTCGAGCACGACCAGGGGGGCGAGCGGCAGCGGCGCGGTGTCAGGCATCCTGGCAGCTTCCCACGCGCTGCCCGCGGGTGCAACGCGGGGTCGCGGTCATGGCCGCGCCAGCAACGCGCGGATCGCCGCCGCCGGCACCGCCACCCCGCCCGCGTCGTCCACGTTGCCGGCGACCTGCACGCCCGCCACGCGCCAGGCCCCGCCCGGCGCGTGCATCAGCACCGGGCCGCCGCTGGTGCCCCGGGTGCCGGCGCAGTCGTGCACCAATACGGGTCCGGCCGGGCCGGGCCGGTAGCCCAGGGCGGTGCAGGACACGTCGGCCTGGAGCCGCTCGGCGCGGTCCTGGCTGAAACCCCCGGCCATCAGCCGGGCGCCCCGGGGCGCCGGCCCGTCCGCCAGCGCCAAGAGATCGCCGGGGCCGCCCATGGCCTTCGCCAACGTGATCACGGCCACGTCCGTGCCTTGCCCTGCCGGCGAGGACGGCGCGTAGCCGTCACCCACCTGGAACGACGATGCCACGGCGTGCTGCGCGTAGTCGCCGCCTGCGTAGCCCAGCAGGACGTGCACGGAGGAAGGCGGCACGAAGTGGCCGAGGCGGCGGCCGTACAGGCAATGCGCCGCGGTGACGGCGGTCTGCGGCCCGATCAGGAACCCGGTGCAGCGCGAGATGCCCGGCACCTGCACCCGGACCACGGCTGCCCACGGTACGGCGTTCCCGTCCACCGCGATCCGCGCCTCGTGCGGCCCCAGTCCTGGCAGGCCTGCGGCTCCGGCCGCATACGCAGCCCCAGTCGCAAGAAAGAGCCCGAGCGCCGCGGCAACCCTACACAGGTTGCCGCGGCGCCGGGCCAGGCTCACGCCGTCAGGCAGCCTCGACCGAGACCGCCTCCGGCCCGCGGCGGCCGTCGGCCACCTGCATCTTCACGGTCTGGTTCGGCTCAAGGCCGCTCAGCCCGCCCCGGTTCAGGGCGGAGATGTGCACGAACACGTCCTTGCCGCCGCCGTCGGGCATCACGAAGCCGAAGCCCTTCTCGGCGTTGAACCACTTCACCGTGCCGCGCAGCTCGACGGCCGTGCTGGCATCGACCGGCGTGCGGGCCGCTGGGCGCGGACGCTCCGCGGCGTAGGAGGGCACGGCATGCGACGCCGAGCTCTCGTCCACCCGCAGGACCTCGGCGATCTGCGGCCCCTTCTGACCCGGCGAGACCAGGACGCGCAGCGCGGCGCCGGGCTGCACGGTCTGGTGGCCGGCGCGGGACAGCACGCTGATGTGCAGGAAGGCATCGCCGCCGCCGCCCTCCAGCTCGACGAAGCCGAAGCCCTTCTCGGCGTTGAACCACTTGACGACGGCGCCCGTCTCCGGCCCGGTCGGCGCCGCGCCGCGCGGGGCGCCGAAGCCGGACGGCGCGCGGTCGCCGCCGCGGGGAACGAAGGAATCACGGGGAACGTAGGGCTCGTCGCGTCCGCGTGAGGGTGGGAAGTCATCCCGGTCGCGCCCGCGGCTTCCGCGGCGGGGGCTGTCGAAGGAACGGCGGTCTGGTGTGCGCATATCTGGTCTCAAACGGTATGAACGGAACGGAACATGGGACGCCGACGGCGCGGGCCAACCCATTACTCAAAACTAGCCAAGGGCACGTTAGCGGTTTTCCTTCGGGGGAGCCAGCGGTCCCTTTTCATCCCGACGCGGCGCCGCACCGGGTCCGCGCCGCCGCGGCCATGTAGGAGCCGAGCACCGCCGCGACCTGGCACGCGCTCATCCGCCGCGGCCCGCGCGTGGAGGGCTGGCGACGGACGTTGATCCGCAGCACCCCTCCCCCGGGCAGCGCGATCCGCAGGCTGCCCTGCCGGATCGCGCGCAAGTACAGCGGCATCCCGAGGCTCGCCGGCGGCATGCGGCCTGCGGCGATGGCCGTCACGCGCTCCCGGTAGTCCGCAGCCAGGCCCGGCGTGCGGGAATGGTAGAAGCCGACTGCAGTCGTCCAGTCGCCGCCGGCGTCGGCGCGCAGGCGCAGCAGGAAACGGGCGGCGTAGTCGGCGTTGACAGCCGGGTCAAAGGCGTCGTCGAGGCCGCGGAACGCCTCCGGGTGAGATTGCAGGTTCACCTGCATGCAGCCGACATCGACCTGCTGCACGCCCCTCGCCAAGGCGAGCCGGGTCCAGGTGACGGCGGCCGGCTTGCTGTCGAAATACATCGCCGCCCCATCGGCGTTGACTGCCCAGGGCCAGGGCTGGAGGCCCGGCAGCGGCGGCACCGGCCGGCCGCTCTCGGCCTTGGCGATGGCGGACAGCAGGCCTGAAGCAGTGCCGTGCCGCCCCTCCGCGATGCCGATCGCGGCGCTGCACTGCGCGCTCTGCGCCTCCGCCCAGCTTTGGGCGGACGGCGTCTCCGGCGGCTCCTGCTCGGCCGCGCGGGCCGCCAGGCTTCCCGACGCAAGGCACGCCGCCACCGCGATCCGCACGACCCAAGGAGCCACCATGGCCGTGGTCTATCGCACGACTCGCGGCAACCTTTAATAGATCGCCCAAAGGCCCGGCCCCGCGACCTCCAGCGAGTGCCCGTCGGGATCGCGGAAATACAGGCTGAGGCCGCCGAAGCTCTGCGTCACCCGGCTCTCGATGGCGATGCCGAGCGCGTCCAGATGCCGCTCCCAAACGCCGAGTTCCGCCAACGGGACGGCGAAGCACAGGTGCAGCGTGCCTTGGCCGTCATGCGGCGGGATGGTGCCGCCGGGCACCGGGCTGGGCGTCACCGACCCGCCGCGGCGGAACAGCAGCAGCATGCTGCCGCCCGGCACCGCGAGGCCGACCATGCGCTCCTCTTCCAGCAGCATTTCGAAGCCGAACACTTCTTCGTAGAAGGCGCGGGACCGGGCGAGGTCGGCCACGTACAGCGACGATTCGACCTGCCGGCTGACCCGGGGCATCCTCCTACCGCCGCCCCGCACGGGCTGCCACCCCGCCGCCCACCGCCGCCCGTGCGGCCGGGCCGGCCAGCATTGCGAGGCCGATCAG
>CAXUJE010000266.1:0-7664 GCA_964251035.1 uncultured Acetobacteraceae bacterium | reverse complement strand
CGCCCTGGACCCTACGTTGCCCGTGTCGCTGCGCCTCAAGGCGTTCCGGGCAGCGCTTCCGTTCGTGTTGCCGATGCCCAGCGGCCAGCGTGCCCAGATAGAGCTTGCGGACGGCTTGGCGTGGTTGCGGCAGTTGGGCCAGGGGAAGGCTTAGGCGCACCTATCGCCTTCCGCCGGGCAGTCTGGCGGGGTCCAAGGGGCCTCTTGGGCAGGATCAAACGAAACGTTGGCGGGGCCAGCCGTGCTCCCACATTGCTCCCACAACGTTCCCACAATCTAAGCGCCGAACCGTAAAGTGCTAGTCTGACCCCAGAATTTCAACCATAAGGCGAGTATCCAGGTCCCCCAGTCAAGCCGTCACCACGGGATCGGTTCCCCATGCTGGTCGTAGAACCCGCCGCTGTGCTGCGCATCCAATCCGCCCAGCACCGCAAGCAGTTCGCCGGCCGCCACGCCGGGCGGACGGACATCAAGGCCCATCTTGCCGAACGGCGCCGAGAGCGCCGTGTCCACCGTGCCCGGATGCAGCGCCACGCAGACGCCCGCCGGGTTATGCCTGCGCATCTCCACCGCGGCGGTCCTTACCAGTTGGTTGAGCGCGGCCTTGGACGTGCGATAGCTGTGCCAGCCGCCCAGCCGGTTGTCGCCGATGCTGCCGACGCGGGCGGAGAGCGTGGCGAACACGATGCGGCCCTCTCGCGGCAGCCGCGGGCAGAAGTGCTTCATCAGGAGCGCCGGGCCGATCGCGTTGACGGCGAAGGCGTGCGCCATGTGGGCCGGGTCGATGTCGCGCCAGCCGCGCTCAGGCCGGAAGCGGGCGTCGTGCAGGAAGCCGGTGGCGTCCAGCACGAGGCGTACCTCGCCCTGCGCGGCCGTCCAGGCCGCCGCGGCGGCGATGCTCGGTTCCGACAACAGGTCGAGCGGTGGGGTGCTGCTGCGGCCGAGGCGCAGGACACGGCTGTAAGCGCCGTTCTCCTCTAATGCCGCCGCCAACGCGCCTCCCAGGCCGCCGCCAGCGCCGATCACCACCGCCTGGGTCATGCGCCTGGCGCTAGGCTGGCCAGGGCGAGACGCCGATAAGGTGCGCGTGGCCGCCCAGCATCAGCGCATAGGCGGCCATCCCGGCGGCAGGCCGCCACCAGCCCACTTCCCGCATATCAAGGCTGTTGCGGCCAGCCAAGATGGCGGCGAACGGCACGATGGAGGTGCGGGACGCGAAAACGTCCCAGGCCTTGGCCCCCAGCGCCCGATGGCGCTTCGCGTCGATCGACACCGTGCCGGCCACGGCGGTGATCGCGAGCGCCGCGAAGAACAGCAGGGAGGCCACGTCGCCGTTGCCGATCAGGTGCAGGCCCGACCAAAGCGCCACTCCCATCAGGAACGGATGCCGGGTGATGCGGACGATGCCCTGCGGCGCCTGGTCCACCAAGCCCTCCTGCGCCACCGCGGTCGGGTTCGGCGTGGTGAGGCCGATGACCACCAGCAGGAACGCCGGCAGCATCAGCGCGATCATGACCGGCTTCCACCCCTCAAGCTGTCCCCAGGTCGGCACGTAGGGCGCGGACCCGTAGGCCGACACCAGCCAGATGATCGCAGCGACCGACGCGACGGAGAACGCCACCATGTAGCCGCGCAATCCAATCGCCGCCACGATCCGGTCCCGCAAGGCGGTGCCGGACACCCCGAGGTGGATGCCGAGGAAAGCCAAGGCGGCGAGCGCGAGGGAGATCATGCTTGACCCTATAACGGACACGCAGGACGGCAAAGCTCATTCGCGCCCGGCCAGTAGCAGCGCGACCAGGGCGGTCCACCCGGTCTGGTGCGAGGCGCCGAGGCCACGCCCGGTGTCGCCGTCGAAGTACTCGTGGAACAGCACGGCGTCGTCGGGCGGCTCGCCCGGCATGGACGGCCGGCGGCCCTGCGTGTCGGGCAGGAACAGGCGGGTCAGGCGCCCGGACAGCTCGTCCGCCACCTGGCCGAGGTCGCGCCGCGCGCCGGAGCCGACCGGGCACTCCACCTGGAACTCCGGGCCGTAGTAGCGGTGGAACTTCCGCAGGCTGTCGATCAGCAGCATGTTGACCGGCATCCACACCGGGCCGCGCCAGTTCGAGTTGCCGCCGAACGCCCGCGTGCGGCTGTCGCCCGGCACGTACTCGATGGCGAAACGCTCCCCGCCGCGCTCCAGCACGTAAGGCTCGCCCGCATGCGCCTTGGACAGCGAGCGGACGCCGTAGGGCGACAGGAACTCGTGCCCGTCCAGCATGCGGCGCAGCAGCGCCTTCATGCGGTGGCCGCGCAGCAAAGACAGCAACTGCGTCTCGCCCAGGCCCGGCTCGGTCCAGCGGGACACCAAGGCGGCCAGCTCCGGCCGGTGGTTGAACACCCATTGCAGGCGCGCGGCGAAGTCCGGCATAGCAGCGGCTTCACCCGGCTCCAGCACCTCAACCGCGAACAACGGGATCAGGCCGACCATGGAGCGGACGCGCAGCTTCTCCGTCGAGCCGTCCGGCAGGCGCAGCACGTCGTAGTAGAAGCCTTCCGCCTCGTCCCACAACCCGCCCTCGCCCAGGTTCGCCATGGCCTCGGCGATCAGCAGGAAATGCTCGAAGAATTTGCTGGCGATGTCCTCGTACACCGGGTTGTCGCGGGCCAGCGTCAGCGCGACCCGCATCAGGTTCAGCGCATACATCGCCATCCACGCCGTGCCGTCCGCCTGGTCCAGCGTGCCGCCGGTCGGCAGCGGCTTCGACCGGTCGAACAGGCCGATGTTGTCGAGGCCCAGGAACCCGCCCTGGAACACGTTGCGCCCGTCCGGGTCCTTGCGGTTCACCCACCAGGTGAAGTTGAGCATCAGCTTGTGGAACACCCGTTCCAGGAAGGCCCGGTCCGGCGTGCCCGAGATCTCTGCGTCGCGCTGGTACACACGCAGCGCCGCCCAGGCGTGCACCGGCGGGTTCACGTCGCCGAACGCCCATTCATAGGCCGGCAACTGGCCGTTCGGGTGCATGTACCATTCGCGGGCCAGCAGCACGAGCTGGTCCTTGGCGAACTGCGGGTCCAGCTCGGCAAAGGCGACGGCGTGGAAGGCGAGGTCCCAGGCGGCGTACCACGGATACTCCCAGCTATCCGGCATCGAGAGCACGTCGGCGTTGTTCAGGTGCCGCCAGTCCCGGTTGCGTCCGCGCTTGCGGCTTTCAGGCGGCGCGGGCTGCGCCGGGTCGCCGTCGAGCCAGCGCGCCACGTCCAGGTGATAGACCTGCTTGGTCCACAGCAGCCCCGCGAAGGCCTGGCGCTGCACCAGCTTGCGCGCGGGGTCGGCGATGCGCTGGGACAGCGCGGCGTGGAACTCGTCCGCCTCGGCCCGGCGCGCCCGCATCGCGGCAGCGCCGTCCGCAGCCGGCTCGCCGTCATCGAGGCGCAGCCTGGCCCGCACCTGCACCTGCTCGCCCGGCGGCACGAGGAACTGGGCGTGGGCCGCGCACTTGGTGCCGCTGTCGTCCCGGGACACCGCCGCCCCGTCGCCGCGCACGACGAAATCGTTGATCCCGTCCTTGAACGGCCCGGCCGCTTCCGCGCCGAACAGGCGGCGCGTGTTGGTATCGTTCTCGCAGAACAGCCAGGGGTAGCCGCCCTCGACCTCGAACCGCCGCGGCTTCCAGCCCCGGCGCAGCGCCCGCACCGACCCATCGGCCGCGAGGCGCAGGCTGGGACGCGGCCCGTCCGCCCAGGACCAGGTGTTGCGCGCCCAGAACTGCGGCAGGACGTGCAGGGGCGCCGCCGTGGCCCCGCGGTTCAGCGCCGTCACCTGCACCAGCACGTCGTCCGGCCCGGCCTTGGCGTACTCCACCGTGACGTCGAACCAGCCGGCCCCGGCTGCATCAAACACCCCGGTGTCCTCGATCTCGAACTCCGGCTCGTCGAGGCCGCGGGCGCGGTTGCGCTCCACCAGCTCCTCGTATGGGAACGCCCCCTGCGGGTAGCAGTACAGCATCCGCATGTAGGAGTGGGTCGGCGTGCCGTCGGTGAAGAAGTAGCGTTCCTTCACGTCCTCCCCGTGGTTGCCCTGCTCGTTGGTCAAGCCGAACAGCCGCTCCTTGAGGATGGGGTCGCGCCCGTTCCATAAGGCGAGCGCCAGGCACCACGTCTGCTGGTCGTCGCTGAACCCGGCCAGGCCGTCCTCCCCCCAGCGGTAGGCGCGGCTGCGCGCGTGGTCGTGCGGCAGGTAGTCCCAGGCGGTGCCGCCGGGGCTGTAGTCCTCCCGCACCGTGCCCCATTGGCGGTCGCTGAGGTAAGGTCCCCAGCGGCGCCAGCGGGCGCCGGGTCCGGTGGCGCGCAGGCGGCGGCCCTCGGCCGTGTCGAACAGGCTCAAGACGCCACCAGCTCCGCGCGCAGCAGCTCGCCCAGCGACCACGCCTGGAACGGGCAGCCGCCGGGCGTGTGCGGGGCGTCCCCGTCCGCGACCTCCGAGACGTGGCCCAGCCCGGCCGTGTTCAGATGTGTGCGGAGCGGCCCCAGGAAGCGCGCCGCGGCCTCGGCGCGGGCTGCGGGCGTGTTGCCGCGGACACGCAGCCAGGCCTCGACGAAGGGGCCGGTCAGCCAGGGCCAGGCCGTGCCCTGGTGGTAGGCGCCGTCCCGCTGCGCCGGGCCGCCGGCGTAGCGCCCGACGTAATCGGGATCGTCCGGCGCCAGGGTGCGCAGGCCCATGGGGGTCAGCAGCCGCGCCTCGACCAGATCGACGACGCGACGCGCCGCAGGGCCGGAGAGCAGGGGGAACGGCAGGCCGCCCACGGCGAAGATCTGGTTCGGGCGGAGCCGGCGGTCGATGCGCCCCGGCACGCCGTCGGCATCGACGACATCGGCCAGCCCGCCGCCGTCCGGGTCGGGGAAGCGCCGCAGGAACGACGCCTGCGCCCGGTCCGCGAGCGCGCCCCACCCCGGCCGCCACGCCGCGCCGATGCGCAGCGCGTTGATCCACAGCGCCTGCACCTCGACCGGCTTGCCGATGCGCGGCGTCACCACCCAATCGCCGACCTTCGCGTCCATCCAGGTGAGCTGCTGCCCCGGCACGCCGGCGCGCAGCAGCCCGTCCGCGTCGGCCGCGATGCCGAAGCGCGTGCCGCCGGCATAGCCCGCCAGGATCAGGCCCACGGCCTCCTGCAACGCCGCGCGGGATGGCGTGTCGGGTGCTGTGTGCAGGAGGTCGTGCACGGCGACGACGAACCAAAGCGAGGCATCGACCGAATTGTACTCTGGCGGCCCGGCGTCGTCGGGAAACCGGTTGGGCAACATCCCCTCGCTCACCAGGCCCGACCAGGCCAGCAGGATCTGCTCCGCCTCGGCCACCTGGCCGGTCGCGAGCAGCAGGCCACGCAGCGCGATGAAGGTGTCCCGCCCCCAGTCGGTGAACCACGGATAGCCCGCGACGATCGTTTTCCCCTCGCCCCGGCCCACGACGTAGGACGGCACGGACCCCAAGGGCGGCGCTTCGCCGCGACGATTCCGTTCGTCAGCCTCGATCCTCGCCGCATCCTCCAGCGCAGGCAGGCCCGGCCCCTCGCCCGCCTGCAGGATGAGCACCGCTGGGCCGGCGGCCAGATCCCACGCGAAGATGCCCGGCGTCGCGAGGTCCTCGATGTCGTCCATGCCGCGGTCCCGCTCAGCCGTGTAAAGGAAGTTGCGATACCAGTCGGGCGCCGCTGCATAAGCCGCGTTGGCAGAACCCGTGATGCGCGGCAGGGCGGCATAGGGCTGCCAGGCCACCGTCGCGCCGGCCGGACCCTGTTGGACTTCCCCGGCGAACTGGAACGCCGGGTTCTCATGGTGCAAAGCGTGGTAGTCGCGGCCTGACAGCAGCGGGCGAACATGCAGACGAAGCGCATCCTGCCCGGTCATCCGACGCCAGCGCAGCAGCGTCGCGCCGGATCGGCGATGCACGACAAGCTCATGGCGAAGCTCGGTCCCGCCCGGCAGATGGAAGGTCCAGGTGGGCCAGGGCGTCGCGGCAAAGGACGCGATCAACGGGCGCGAGTCGTGGTGCACCAGGTCGGGGGCGTAACGCTGGCTGGTGAGGGGAACCGGTCCGCCGTCCAGCTCGGCCCATGCCTCGATCCCGTTCACCAGCACCACGCGGCCGGCCGGAGGGTGCGTCGCATGGAGCAGCAGGGCGTGGTAGCGCCGGGTGCGCAGGCCGGAGACGGTGCCGGAGGCGAAACCGCCCCGCCCATCGGCCTCCAGCCACTCCGCGTCGAGGTCCAGCCCGGCCATGCCCTGTCCCCTCCGCCCGCGGATCGTACGGGCAAGCGGTCCTGCTTGTCTAGCGCGCGGCCCCGCCCAGGCACGGCACGATGCTGGCCGGCGCGGGCGGCTGGGCCGGCGGAGTGAACACCGCGAGGTAGGTCGCGCCGCCCTCCAGCGGGTGGAACGCGACCTGGCGGAAGCCGACGGCGCGCAGCTCGCATTCCAGCAGCGCGGGTGGGGTGCCGTGCTGCAAAGTTGCGCGGTCGGCATCCAGGATCGCCACGCGCCCGCCCGGGCGCAGCGCCGGGAGCAGGTTGACCAGCAGGCCAAAAGGCTGGTCGATCTCATGGTACATGTGTACCAGCAGCGCCACATCGACCGACGCCGGCGGCAGGCGCGGGTCGTGCGCCTCGCCCAGCGCCAGCGTCACGTTGCCCAAGCCCTCCGCCGCGACCCGGCGCTGCAAGCCGGCCAGGTAGTCCGGCATGACGTCCTCGGCGAACACCCGGCCCGCCGGGCCGACACGCTGCGCCAGCCGCACCGTGTAGTAGCCCGCCCCTGCGCCGATGTCCGCCACCGCCATGCCAGGCCGGATGCCGAGCAGTTGCATGACGCGCGCCGCCTCTCCCACCCGCTCGCGCGTGTCCTCGCTCGACCATTGGTTGGAAATGATGCTGGCGACCGGGCGCAGCGGCTTGGGAAAGCGATCAGCAGGGATGCCGGGCGGCGCGACCTGCTGCGCGGCGGCGGAGGCAGCGCCCAGGCACAGCAGCGCCAGTCCCAGCCCGGCGCGGACGGGCCGCCCTGCCATTCAGCCGGTCCTTTGGGTTTGGGATTGCGACTGGCTGCCTTGCGATTGGCCCTGGTCCGTTTGTCCGTCCTGGGTTCCCTGGCCTTGCGACTGGCTTTGCTTCAACGGGCGCCAATCGCGGAAGAACATCGTGCCGATCAGCTCGCCCAGCTTCGCCAGGTCGCGCTGCATGCTGTCCAGGAAGTCATGCAGCCCGTCCGGCAGCAGCCGCAGCACCGGCTCGCCCAGCACCACGCGCAGGTCCTCGATCCGCTCCAGCACCGGCGCGGTGTCGCGCAGGCCGTAGCGGGAGCGGAGCGCGCTGAAATGCCAATCCATCTGCCCCACGCACAGGGCGACGCTGCGGGCGAACGAGGTGTCGCCCAGCAGGAACGCGACGACATCGGCCGGCACGAACCCCGCCTGTGCCACCCGGCGGAACCCATGATAGCCCGCCGCCGCCCGCAGCAGCGCGTTCCATTGAGTCAGCTCGACCACCCGGCGCTCCTCCACCGTGCCGGGGGCCAGCAGGTGGTACTTGATGTCCAAGAGCCGGGTCGTCTGGTCGGCGCGGTGGCTCAGCCGGGCGCCCGCGGAGAAGTGGCCGCCCGGGTGGCGGGAGCACGTGCCCGCGGGG
>CAXUJE010000265.1:0-7842 GCA_964251035.1 uncultured Acetobacteraceae bacterium | reverse complement strand
TGCTGCTGACCGCGGCCGGGTTCTCCTCCGGCGGCACGGCGCTCACGATCCGGCCGGAGGACTGGGACGCGGTGCTCCGCGTGAACCTGTGGGGCACCTGGCTCTGGGCACGCGCGGTGCTGCCGGCCATGCAGGCGAAGGGCGGCAGCATCGTCACCGTCGCGTCCCAACTGGCCCGGGCGGGCGGGCGCGACAACGCCGCCTACATCGCGGCGAAGGGCGCCGTCCTCAGCCTGACCAAGACGATGGCGCTCGACTTCGCCGCGGACGGCATCCGGGTGAACGCCATCCTGCCTGGCGCGATCGAGACGCCGCTGCTGGCCCGCAGCTTCGCCCGCTCGGCGGCGCCGGAAGCCACGCGGGAGGCCTCCCGCCAGCGCCACCCCATGGGCCGGTTCGGCCGGGCGGAGGAGGTGGCGCAGGCCGCGCTCTATTTGGCCAGCGACGCCGCGTCCTTCACCACGGGCACCGAGCTTGCCGTGGACGGCGGCTGGCTCGCCGGGTAGCGGCTCGATGCCGATGATGATCTGCATTGCCCACAGCGCGTGATCCCCATAGCCTCCTGTCCGATCACGGGCGCGCCATCGAGGCCCGCTCCTGCACAGGAGGCCGGAATGGCCGCATGCTCCGCCTCCAGCGCCCCGGCGCCGCTGCGCAACAGCGGCCTTGCCGAGACCGTGGCGGAGGCGCGGGAGCGCTACGCGGGGCGCCGGCCCCGCAGCCGGGCGCTGCACGACCGGGCGCGCCAGGTCATGCCCGGCGGCAACACGCGGTCGGTCCTCGCCTACGGCCCGTTCCCGACCGCGATGGCCCGCGGCGAGGACTGCCGGCTTTGGGACCTCGACGGGCACGAGTACCTCGACCTGTGCGGCGAGTACACCGCCGGGCTGTTCGGCCATTCGGAGCCGAGGGTGCATGCGGCGCTGCATGCCGCCCTTGGGCGCGGCGTCAACTTGGCCGCGGTCGGCGAGGCGGAGGAACGGTTCGCGCGCCTCGTTTGCGACCGCTTCCCGTCCATCGACTTGGTGCGGTTCACCAACAGCGGCACCGAGGCGAACCTGATGGCGCTGATGGCCGCCCGCGCCTTCACCGGGCGCAGCCACGTCATGGCGTTCCGCGGCGCCTATCATGGCGGCGTGCTGACCTTTCCCATGGCCGGCGCCAGCCCGGCCACGGTGCCGATCCCGACGGTGCTGGCAGGGTACAACGACGCCGACGCGGCGGCGGCGGCGATCCGCGGGCATGCGGGCCGGCTTGCCGCCGTCATCGCCGAGCCTATGCTGGGCAGCGGCGGCTGCATCCCCGGGCAGACGGCGTTCCTGTCGGCGCTGCGCAGTGCCACGTGCGAAGTCGGCGCCCTGCTGGTGTTCGACGAGGTGATGACGTCCCGCATGAGCGCGGGCGGCCAGCAGGCGCGGCTCGGCATCACCCCGGACATGACCACGCTGGGCAAGTACATGGCCGGGGGCATGAGCTTCGGCGCCTTTGGCGGGCGCGCCGACGTGATGGGCCTGTTCGAGGCGACGCTGCCGCACGCCGGCACGTTCAACAACAACGTGCTGTCCATGGCGGCGGGCGCCGTCGCCATGGGGGAGATCTTCACCCCCGATGCGGCCGAGGCGTTGTTCGCGCGGGGCACCGCCCTGCGGGACGCGCTGAACGCGGCGTGCCGGGGCGCTGACGTTCCCATGCAGTTCACCGGCCTCGGCTCCATGGCGACGGCGCATTTCCGGCCCGGCGCCATCGACCGGCCTTACGTGGGAACGCCCGCCGAGGAGGGACTGCGCGAGCTGTTCTTCCTCGACATGATGGAGGCCGGCCTCTACATCGCCCGCCGCGGCATGACCGCGCTCAGCCTGCCGGTGGGCGAGGCGGAGCTGTCGCGCTATGTCGCGGCGGTGGGCGAGTTCGCGCAGGCCCGGGGCGCGTTGCTGCGCGGTATGATGGCATAAGCGGGGCGGCGTGAGCGGGCCGCGCCGATGGGGCGCACGTGCGACGGGACGCGGGGCAAGGCGCCGGTCGCCACGCTGCCTCACGCATAGGCCTGTTTCCACGGCGGGGCCGGCCCGTATACAAGCGCCGCAACCTGGGGACGCGCCCATGAGCACCGACCGCCGCATGCACCTCGGCGCCTTTCTGTTCAACTATGGCAACCACATCGCGGCATGGCGCCACCCTGGGACGCCGCCCGGCGGGCTGCTCGACCTCCGGTTCTACGCGCGGCTGGCGCAGGCGGCCGAGCGCGGCCGGTTCGACTTCGTGTTCCATTCGGACGGCGTCGGCATCAACGACGCCTATCCGTCGATCCTCGCCCACACCGTCACGGTCCGGCCGGAGCCGATCAGCCTGCTCTCGGCGCTGG
This sequence comes from uncultured Acetobacteraceae bacterium, assembly GCA_964251035.1. GTDB lineage: Bacteria > Pseudomonadota > Alphaproteobacteria > Acetobacterales > Acetobacteraceae > CAHJXG01. The sequence continues at coordinate 5,480 of CAXUJE010000265.1, read as the reverse complement.
CGGCGGCCACGGAGCGGATCGGCCTCGCCGCCACGGTCTCCACGACCTACAACGAACCCTACGCCGTCGCCCGCAAGCTCGCGACGCTCGACCACCTGAGCGGCGGCCGGGCGGCGATGAACGTCGTCACCTCCAGCACCTGGCAGGAAGCCCGCAACTTCGGCGCCCATGCGCACATGGACCATGCCACGCGGTATCGCCGCGCCAAGGAATTCGTGTCCGTCGTGCGCGGGCTGTGGGACACGTGGGAGGACGGCGCCATCCTGGCCGACCAGGCGTCAGGCATCTTCGCCGACCCGGCGCGGGTGCACCGCCTCGGCCACGAGGGCGAGTTCTTCTCGGTCCGCGGGCCGCTCAACGTGCCGCGCCCGCCGCAGGGCCACCCGGTCATCATCCAGGCCGGCGTGTCGGAGGCCGGGCAGGCCCTGGCTGCCGAAGTGGCGGACCTCGTGTTCACCGTCACCACGTCGATGCCGGACGCGCAGAGGCGCTACGCTGCGCTGCAAGAAGGCGCAGCCCGCGCCGGGCGGGCGCAGGGCATCAAGGTCCTGCCCGGCCTGATGCCCGTCGTGGCCGCGACCGAGGCGGAGGCGCATGCCGCCTACGACGCGCTGCAGGCGTTGACGCCGCCGGAGATCGCCGTCGCCTACCTGTCCGACCTGGTGGATCACGACCTGTCGGCCTACCCGCCGGACGGGCCGCTGCCGAGCCTGCCGGAGATCAATGGCGGGCTTGGCCGGTTCCAGATGATCCGGCGCCTGTCTCAGGAGGACGGGCTGAGCCTCGGCGCCATCGCGCGCCGCCTGCTGCTGGCGCGCGGGCACTGGACCGCCATCGGCACCCCCGTGCAGATAGCCGATGAGATGGAGCGCTGGTTCAGGGCCGGCGCCTGCGACGGCTTCAACATCCTGGCGCCCTTCCACCCCGGCGGACTCGAGGCGTTCGTTGACCTGGTCGTGCCGGAGCTGCAGCGCCGGGGCCTGTTCCGGCACGAGTACGGCGGTTCCATGCTGCGCGACCACCTGGGCCTCGGCCGGCCCGGGAACCGGTTCGCCCCGTCCACGCGGGCCGAGGCAGAGCGGATGGCATGACGGTTCCGGGCGTGCTGCATGGCTGCCTGATGGCCTGAGCCTCAGCATCCCGCGCGCCGCGCCATGACGCATGTCCTGGCCAGGCCGTTCCGCAGGCGGTCGAGCGCCAGCCCCGCCTGGTGCGCGCCCAGGGCGCGGTGGCTTTCGAACTGCGCTTCGGTGAACCACTGCTCGGTGGTCGCCTCGTTGGGGAAGCTGCGGTTCTGTGCGTGGTAGGCCCGCACGTCCACGGGCACGTCCCCGGTCAGCACCGGCCTCAGCAGCAGCAGCACCCCGCGCGTCCCATCGGGGTAGCGGATCAGGCCCACGCTTAGGCCGCCCTCCTCCTGGACGGGCATCCCGGTCTCCACATCCGTGAGCGCAATGCAGATCTCCACCCCCATGTCGATCCGCGCCTTGCCGATCGCCGCGCCCAGGTCGGCGCAGCCCCCGTCCGGGTCCCGCGTGGCATCGACCACGGCGATCAGCCAGCAGCGCCGCCGCAGCATCTCATAAAGGCCGAGGTTGTCGAAGTGCCCGCCGTCCGAAAGGTAGACGTAGTCGCGGGTGTCGTCCGTCTCTCCCCACAGCTCCTGCCAGATCAGCCCCCAGCCCGATGCAGGCCGCCTGGCCGCACCCTGCTGGCGCCCCGGGTTGGGCAGCCAGGCGCCCAGGCGCGCGTTGAACAGCGTCATGATGAAGGCCGTCAGGCCCGAGGAATGGTAGCCCCAATTCGGGCTGACCGCCGCCCCGGAGACCGCCATCGCCGTGCCCAGGGAAATCCCGTCGGACCCTGATCCGGCGTACTGGGCGGTCGCGATGTATTGGCCGGACTTCTGTTTGAGATGGGCGGCCCCGCAATGCAGCGGCGTCAGGGTGAACGGCGCGGCCTTGCGGTCCGCCCACTCGGCCTGCCGCGGCGCGCTCAGGTTCAGCGTGGCGTTGATCACCGGGAACAGGCACGGCGTTTTCCGCTTCGGGGCCAACGCGCTCATCGGCGGGTTGTCGCTTGGGTCGAACCCGGTGAACGGGTCGGCATGGCGCTGGGCGTCGCCAGGCTTGGGGTTGGCCGGCTTTGGCCGCGCTGGTCCGACGAAGGCCCGCACGAGCCGGTCCCGGTACATGCCGTGCATCGAGAAGCGGTTGGTCCGGATCCATGTATCGGCGATCCAGAGAGTGATCACCATGGCCACGCCGAACAAGGATTGAGCGGCGAAGATGATCGCGAACGGGTTGGGGGACCAGCGGGCGATGATCCAGAGTTGATCCCAACAGGTGGCAAGCCAGAGTTGCAACCTCGTCAGCACGGCCCCGACGACGACGCCGGCCTCTGAGAACACCGCAGCCGCGAAGACCAGCGAGGCGGCGCGCAGCAGCAGGTCCCAGGTAATCATCCTAGGCTTGCCGCTCAGCAGCGCATCGACCTGGCTGAATGCCTGCTTGCCCAGCCACGCCGCCACAGGCCCGGCGGCGAGCGCCACGATCAATGTATGCCTCAACAACGGGATCTGGAACCCTTGGTCTCTCACCAAGCGGTCCAGCGTCAGAACGCAGAACGCAAAAGCGCCCCAGGCCAGCCCGATGCGCAGCCGCATGGCGGTGATGCGCGCCATCCACTCGACATCCAGGTCGGAGAACGCGTCAGCCGCTTGATCGGCATTGGGCATGCCGGAGGGGCCGCGCAGCCCGGCATGCACCGCAGACAGCACGGCGTAGGACAGCAGCAGCCAAGTCGGTCCCGCGATCACCATGATTTCCGCAGCCAGGTCATACGGCAGTGACCGCACGGCGCACACCCTGGCGATTTGTATTCCAGCATAGAGCATGAGCGCGCCTGCGATGCTGCCCAGGCACCAGGGAAGCAGGTTATTCGAATGGAGCGGCGCTCCCGTCCGCGTAAGAGCAGCACCGAGGTGTCCGGCGATGCTGCCCCCGAAGAACAACAGCGGCAGCGTCCAGCACGCCCAAAATGACCCCTCCAGCACCCAGTGCCAAACCGGCGCCAGCGCGAAGGGGATGCAGAACGCACAGACCAGCGAGGGCCAGACAATGCGGTGTTGGATGGTCCGGACCTCCCAGTAATCCGGCGCCTTGTCTTCGTTTTCCCGCAGCGGACGGCGGCTCGGTAGGCCCTTGCAGGACCCTATGGTGCCCCACACCAGCCCAGCCAGCCCGACCAGCAGGAGTGGCAGGAACAGCGACGCGACCTCCTTGGGGTGCTGGAGGTAGATGCGCCCCAACTCCAGCTGCGAACCCTTTGGAGGCGGTTGCAGGATGAAGAACCCCGTGCGGGCCGCCACCGCGATCAACGCGGCCAGCAGGAACAGCGGCCCGAACACCAGCCAGTTTAGCAAGACGTTGCGCAGATAGATCGCAAGCCCGGTCCAGCCATCGAGCGACAGCAGCCCGCCGTTCGGGGCCAGCCAGTTCGTGTAGCTGCGCAGCCGCTGCACCTCGGGCGGGTCCTGCCCCGGCGCGGCCGGGTCCCGCCGCGCCAGCCGGTCCTCCGCGCCCTGGGCACCGTGCTGCTGGATCATCGTCTGCAGCCAGGCGCCGATATACCCGCCGCCGGAAACGGTGGAAAGGTAGTGGAACTTGGTCAGGTGCCCGGCACGGGCCAAGGCCTGCAGCACGCCGAGGCAATAGGCGGCGCTGCGCACCCCGCCGCCGGACAGGCACAAGGCCCGCAGTTGATCGGGCTGCGCCGCCGGGCCGAGCGCCTCAAGCTCATTCTGGAGGGCGACCTGCCAGCTCACCGGCTTGGGCCCCTGTTCCTGCCGCGCAAACCCCCTCATGCTCATGGTTCGTTCCCCCTATATGTTCGGCATGACTTCAAGCGCAGGCCGATGCGCCACCCCGTGACGCCGGACGGCCGCTACTTCGTCGTGCGCGGCCGGCTGTGGCGCTGCACGGACCCGGCCCTGGACCCTGCGGCGCGGGCCGCGCTGACCCGCGAGCTGATGGCCGCCCGGCGGGCGAAGGGGGCGGCGCTGCGGGTTGCGGACGCGGCGGCGGGCGAGGCGGCACGCCAGCGCATCGACGCGGCCAAGCGGGCCTTGGGCGAGCGCGGGCCGGCCTGGTGGACGGACGGCGCACCGGACTACAACCGGCACATGGCGCGCAGCACGCCCTATGCCGCCTGGTTCGCGGCGCTCTCGGCGCCTTGAGCCTCGCAGCCCATTGCCTCGCCGTCCGGCGCGCGGCGCGCCATCGCCGCAAGCTGCCGCCGGGCGTCGGCCACGTCCGTTGTCGCCTCCCCCTCGGTGAACGGCGCCAAGGCCCTGGCCAAAAGTCCCGCGGCCTCCGCCTCGCGCCCCGAGCCGCGCCATAGCGTGCCGAGGCTGAGGCAGGCGCGCAGCTCCCATCCGGGCATGGCCTGGCGGCGGCTTGCATCGACGGCTTCAAGGAGCGTGGTCTCGGCCAAGTCAGGGCTGCCGCACGCCGCCAGGATGTCTCCCTTGATCCGCAGCAATTCCGGCAGGCACCAGCGCTCCTCCCGCCGCTCGGCCAAGCCGACCGCCGCTTCGGCGACCGCGAGCGCCTCCTCAGACTGGCCGGCACGGCCCAGGGCTTGGGCGAAGGCGCCCTGGTGCGCCGGAAGCCGGATGCCGGACACCACCGCCTGGAATTCCAGCAAGCCCGCGCGGAAGTCCGCGATGGCCGCGGTGAATTCGCCGCGCTCGGCCAGCACCTCGCCGCGGTAGGCGAGGGCATGGGCATGCCATAGGCCCAGCCGGTGGTCCCGGGCATGGCCGAACAGTGTTTCGACCAACTGTTCCGCCAGGTCCCAATCGCCCCTGTAAATGGCGACCGGGCACGCGCCGTAAGCGAGGGCGAACCCCAGGGAGTTGGCGTGCCCGCTCGCCCGCGCTGCCTCGACGGCGGCCAGGCTGGTTCGCGAAGCCGTGTCGGGACGCCCCTCGATCCATTGGATCGTCACCAGCGTCGCAAGCCCGGCAGAGCGCTGCTCCTGCCCGAACCGGTGCACCAAGGGACGGTGCAGGGCGGCGTCGTGCAGCTTGAGGCTGGCCTCGATCTCGAGCCGCCCCCCGGCATGGTCGCCCAGCAAATAGCGCGCCGTCCCCAGGATGCGGCGGGCGATGGCGGCAACGTCGCGGTCCCCCGTCTCGGTCGCGAGCCGGAGCAGCCGCGCCGCCATGGCCTCCGCTACCCGGTTCTCGCCCAGTTGGCAGTGGTAAGCGAACAGCCCGTAAAAGGCGCCGGTCCGTTGCAGGTTGTCGCCAAGCTGCTCCGCGAGGTTGCTGGCACGCTGGAATGCCTCGCCAGTCTCGGGCGCGGCGTAGCCCCGGCAGGCCATGAGCGGGATGCCGAGGCCGAGCTGCAGCTGCAGCTCATGCCGGTCGCGGCCTTCCCCCGCCGGCAGGTCCGCCAGCACCGCGAGGCCGTTGC
>CAXUJE010000264.1:0-7844 GCA_964251035.1 uncultured Acetobacteraceae bacterium | reverse complement strand
GCCGTTCGCGTGCCTTGCGGCCGGCCTCGTCGCCGCCCGGCTGGTGCCGCCCTTGGGGCTGGGCATGGCGACGGCGCCGGTATCCGACCTCCTCGTGCTGGCCGGGCTGCTGGCCCTGGATCGGTGCGCGCTGGCGCTCGCAGGCTACGAGTCCGGCACGGCGCTGGGCGGCATGGGCGCCAGCCGCACCGTGCTGGCCGCGGTGTGGGCCGCGCCCGCGACGGTGCTGGCCATCCTGCTGCTCACCACCCTGGCTGGCACCAGCAACCTCGACGCTGCGTGCGCGGCGCTGCAGGAGGCGCCGCAGGGGCTGGAAGTCGCGTGGCTTCCGGCCACGGCGGCGCTGGCCATCGTCGGGTTCGTCATGGCGGAAAGTGGGCAGGGCGGCCCGCCGCTCGCCTCCACGGGGGACGCGGCGGCGCTGGAGTACTCCGGGCCTGCCCTTGCGGTGGTCACTTTTGCCGGGCAGTTGCGCGCCCTGGTGTGGATCAGCCTGTTTGCGGCATTGGTCCTGCCGTTCGGCCTGGCGCCGGGCGGGGCAGGGCCGCTCGCCTGGGGCATCGGCGTGGGGGCCTGGGTCGCCAAGGCGGGCGTGCTGGGGATGACGGTGGCGGTGTTGGACACGGCCGCCGGGCCGGCCATGGCCCGCGTGCCGGCCGCGCTGGGCATCGCGGCGGCGCTGGCGTTCTTGGCGGCCATGTTCCTGTTCGCGAGCCAGGGCCTGGCATGACCGTCCCGCCGGCAGCCGAGTTCGGGCATTGGCTGGCCGGCCTGGCATGGGCGCTGTCCTTGGTCGTGCTCGCGGCGCGGCGGCCCAACTCGGTGCTGGGCGCCTACGCCGCGCAGGCAACGGTGGTGGCGCTCGCCGCGGGCTGGCAGGCTTGGCTGCAGGCCTCGCCGGAACTGGCGGCGGCTGCTCTCGTCACGTTCGGGGCCAAGGGTGTGGGCCTGCCTTTGCTGCTGCGCCCGGCATTTCGCGGCCTGCGTCCCGCTACGGGCGGTTGGGTGCCGGTGGCGCTGGGCGCCGGGTTGGCGGCGCTGGTGGCTGCCGTCGCGCCGGAGGAATTGGCCCCCGCGCTCGCGACCGTCCTGCTGGGATTGCTGACGATTGCGGTCCGGCGGGATCGTGCCTTGCAGACGACGGGCCTGCTGTCGCTTGAGAACGGGGTGGCCCTGGCCGCGTTCGGCATGGCTGGAGTCCCTGCGGTCCTCGTGACCCTTGCGAGCCTGGGCGTTGTCGGCCTTGTCGCGGCGCAGCTGGCGCCAATGAGGGCGCGTCCAGCATGACCTGGCCGGTTGCTGCCGCCGGAGCCGTATCGGTCCCGTTCCTGGCCGCCACTGGGTTGGCCGTGGTGCCGTCTCGTCGTGCCGCCTGGGTTGGCGCCGCCGGCGCCGCCGTGGCCTTATGCTGTGCGGCGTTCCTGCCCTGGACCGCGGCAGAGCCGGGCGACGCGCTGCTGACTGACGGGCTTGCGGCCCATCTCGCCATTCTCGCGGGTCTCGTCGGGCTGATCACTGCCTGCGCCGAGCGCCACGCCGCGCGCCGCCGCCCGGCCGTGCCGCTTTTGCTGCAAGGCCTCGTTCAGCTCGCGCTGCTGTCAAACGACATCGGCCTGGCTTGGACGGCGTTTGCCGCGGCGGCCATGCTGACGGCGGGGTGGCGGGCCGGCCCGGGCCTGCTGCCCGTCGCCGCCGGGGTGATGCTGGCGCTGTTCGGCACCGTGCTGCTGCACGTCGCGGCGGCCTCGGCGCCCGATCCCGCCTGGCCCGGCCTGCGGTGGACCGGCCTTGCCGCTGCCGCGCCGGGCTGCCAAGGCAGCTTGTTGAGCCTGGCGTTCCCCCTGCTGCTGGCCGGCTACGGCGCAGTGGCCGTGTTGGCGCCGCGCCAGGCGGGGCCAGAGAGCGCCGCGCCGGGCGTCCTGCTGCCCATCGTCTCGTTCTCGGTGGTGCTGCGGCTGCGCGGCGTGATGGCGGCCAACGCCGGCGCTGTCGCGCCGGGGCCACCGCTCCTGGCGTTTGGGATGGGGGCGTTGCTGGTCGGCGCGTTGGGCATTTGGCGCCGGGGCCGGCTGACGGCCGACAGCACCCTTGGCCATAACGGGATCGCCGCCGTCGCGTTCGGGCTGGGCGGCCCGGCCGCGACCTTCGCCGGCCTGCTGCACCTGACGGCGCACAGCCTGGCCCACGCGGCGCTGCGCCGCTCCCTCCCAGCCATGCCGCTCGCCGTCCTGCTGGTCGCGCTTGCCGGGCTGCCGCCCTTCGCGCTGTTCGGCAGCGAGGCGCTGATCCTGACCGAGGCGGTCCGCAGCCTGCCCTGGCTGGCCCTGCCGTTCGGCCTGGGCCTGCTGGCCTTGTCCGGTGCGTTGGCCGTGCGCCTGCGGGAGCGGCGCCCCGGCCCGGCGGCCACGCTCAACAGCGCGGGGTTCGCCTCCGTCTGGCTTCTCATTGCGGCGCTGCTAGGCTTGGGAGCCGCCATGCCAGCCGGGGTCGCAGCCTGGTTCCGGGCCGTCGCGAGCGCGCCATGACGGTTGCGGCGCTGATCAGCGCCGGGGAAGCGCAGCCGATGCGGCCCTGGCCCCGCCACCTGCTCAGCCCCGAAGCCTGGCGCGCCATGGCGGACGCGCTGCGCGGCGACCCTGAGCCGGCATTGCTGGGGCTGTGGGCGGACACGGCCCACGTGCATGCCTTGTTCATGGACGGCACGCCGCTGATGGCTTCGGTTCCCGTCGAGGGTGGGCTATTCCATGCGCTTTCGCCGGGCCGCCCCGCGGCGGCGCTGTTCGAGCGCATGATCCACGACCTTTGGGGCCACATCGCCGCGCATGGCACCGACTCGCGTCCACTGCTGGACCATGGGCGCTGGCCCATAGTGCGCCCGCTCTCGCCGCGCCCCGCGCCCAACGCCGTTCCGCCGGAGCCGCAAGGCCCCAGCGCCGTACAGCCCGGCCAGCATCTGGTCTCGGTCGGCCCGGTCAGCGGCGCCACCGTCGATCCCGTTCACCTGCGCGTCACCGCCGCGGGGGAGACAGCCGTACGGATGGAGGCGCGGCTGGGCTACGCCCATCGGGGCGTCCTGGCGCTGATGCGCGGCAAGCCGCTGCGCAGCGCGGCGCCGCTCGCCGCCCGGATCGCCGCCGACAGCGCGGTGGCGCACGCCGTCGCCTTCGCCCGCGCGAGCGCGGCCGCGCTCGCTGTCGAGCCGCCGCCCCGCGGCCACGCGCTCCGCGGCGTGATGGCGGAGCTGGAGCGGATCGCCAGCCACCTTGCCGACCTGGGCGCGGTGCTGCCCGGTTCACCGGGCGCGCGGTGCGGCGCATTGCGGGAGGCCGTGCTGCGGGCCAGCCAGGCTGCGTTCGGGCACCGCCGGCTGCGGGACTGCGTCGTGCCCGGCGGCACCGCGGTGGACCTCGCGCCGGGCGGACAGGTTGCCGTGCTGGAAACCCTGGACCGGATCGCGGCGGAGTGGCCGGGCTTGCTGCGCGGCCTGGACGGCATGGCCGGCGCGGCGGGGGGCATCGGCATGGCGGGCCCAGAGCTTGTGGCGCAGCGCGCCCCAGGCGGGGTGGTGGGGCGGGCCGCGGGCCGCATCGGCGACGCACGGCGCGTGCCGGGCTACCTGCCCTATGGCCGCCCGCCCGCCATGCCGCCCGTCCCGTGCGCTGGCGACGTGGAGGCCCGCCTGCGCTTCCGCTTCCATGAAATCCGGGACAGCGAGGCGCTGCTGCGCGGATGGCTGGCCGATCTGCCGTCCGGCCCCGTCAACGCCGCCGTGCCCCTTGCCAGCGGCGAAGGCCTGGGTGTCGCCGAGGGACCGCACGGCGATGTCTGGCACTGGCTTCGCCTGGACGCCGGGACCGTCGCGACGAATTTCATCCGTGACCCTCGATGGCTGCATTGGCCGCTGATCGAGGCGGCGTGCGGTGGCGCTGCCATGGGCGACCTGCCGCTGATCCTGCGGTCGTTCAGTCCCGCGGTGTCCGGCCTGGAGCTTTAGCGGTGCTGCGCGACCTTGCCCGTGGCCTGTTCCGCCGGCCCGCCGCCGATCCCGTGGGCGCGCCGGACGTGGAGATCGCCGGGGCGCTCGCGGCGCAACTGGACAGCGCCGTGCAGGCCCGGCTAGGCCGGAGCCTAGCCATCCTGCACGTCGCCGCCGGCGGCTGCGGCGGCTGCGCGATGGAGGTCGGCGCGCTGCAAACCGCCGCTTATGACCTGGAGCGACACGGCCTGACCTTCGTCGTCAGCCCGCGCCAAGCCGATGTCCTGCTGGTGACGGGGCCGCTGACCTGCGCCATGCGAACCGCGATGGAGAGCGTCTGGACGGCAATGCCGGAACCCCGATGGGTCGTGGCGGTCGGCGCCTGCGCCATCGACGGCGGCGTGTTCGCCGGAAGCTATGCGGTGCAGGGCGGCATCGGCATCGCGCTGCCGGTCGATCTGATCGTGGAGGGCTGCCCGCCGTCCCCGGCCTCCGTGCTGTCGGCGTTGCTGACCCTGATCGAGGCGAACCGTTAAAGCAGGCAGAGCGCCTGCAACTGCCGCCGCAGTTCCTCCGGCAGGCCGTCCGCGCCGCAGGCCGGTCCCTGGGCGCTCACGTCTGCCGGGGCGTCCGCGTCCGCCAGGTATCGCCAGCCTTGGAACGCCTTGGTCGGGCGGCCCTCAACCGGAACCAGCACCGGGTCGAGCAGCAGCCCGGCGCAGCGCGTCTCGTCCTCCCACCGGTCCTCGATCACGTCCAGCACGCGCTGCCGCACCAGCATGGCGCCGGCGATCACCCAGTAGATGCTGCCGCCCCCGATGATCTCCGCCGCCCGCCGCGGGAACATCCGGGTGCGGTGGCGCAGCGGCGGCAACTCGGCGGCGCGGGTGGCCTGGACCTGGCGCAGATGGGCGATGTCGCGGATTCCGACGGCGAGCTTGGCGATGTGCAGCATCCGCTTCGATTAAGCAGCCACCGGGCCGGGCGCAAGGGCGCTATCCCGCGCTGCTGGCCGGCCCGGACTCCTTGGCGGGGAAGCGGCACCACTCCTTCGCCACGCAGCGCCAGCATTCCGGGCGGCGCGCCTTGCAGACGTAGCGGCCGTGCAGGATCAGCCAATGGTGCGCCGGGCGGAGCAGTTCTTTCGGGATGCGCTTCACCAGCCCGTCCTCGACCTCCCGCACCGTCTTGCCCGGCGCGATGCCGGTGCGGTTGCCCAAACGGAAGACGTGGGTATCGACCGCCATCGTGGCGTGCCCGAACGCCACGTTCAGCACCACGTTGGCGGTCTTGCGCCCGACGCCGGGCAGGGCCTCCAGCGCCTCGCGGTCATTGGGCACGACCCCGCCGTGGCGCTCGATCAGCAGGCGCGAGAGTTCGACCACGTTCTTCGACTTGGCCTGCCAAAGGCCGATGCTGCGGATGTGCGCACCCACCGCCGCCGCGCCCAGCGCCACCATCGCGGCCGGCGTGGGGGCCGCAGGGAACAGGGTGAGGCCGGCCCGGTTCACCGCGGCGTCCGTCGTCTGCGCGGACAGCACCACGGCGATCAGCAGGGTGTAAGGGTCGGTGAACTCCAGCTCGCTCGATCCCACGGGATAGACCCTCGACAGCGCCTCGATGAAGCCGCGCACGGCGGCGAGGCTCATGGGCGGGGTTTTCCGGGTGCGCCCCGCCACGGCGGCGACGCGCGGCTTCAGCGCCGGGCGGGGTTTAGGATGGGTTGGGTCGGGGTCCTGGGCCATAATGCCGGTATCGCGTGCAGGCGCCGGGCTGACAAGATCACGTCCGGTGCCAATTCTTAGGGATGCAAGCCGGCATGTCCCCACACTCCAGCGCCGCGTTCGAGGCGGTGATCATCCCGCACCGCAGCCTGACGCGCGCCGGGCTGCGATGGCTCGTGGGTGTCATCTGCCTGCTGAGCACCCTGATCTCGCTTGGGGTGTGGTACATCGGCGCGTGGCCGGTGATCGGGTTCAACGGGGCAGAGATCGCCCTCGCGCTCGTGCTGCTGCGCCGCAATGCGCGGGCGTCCCGGGCGAGCGAGATGCTGCTGCTGTCCGATGAAGGATTGCGGGTGGTGCGGACGGACATGGCCGGGCGCCGGGTGGAGCGCCGCCTGCAGTCAGCCTGGCTGCGCGCCGGACTGGAGGAACGGCCTGGCCGCGTCCCGGCGCTGTGGCTGTCCGACCGCGGCGGGCGGATGGAGGTCGGCGCCGAGTTGGGCGAAGCCGAGAAGCGCGACCTTGCGGCGGCCTTGGCAGCGGCGCTGCACCGCCATCGCAACCCGGTATTCGACAACCCGCAATTGCGGGCCGAGTGACGCCGCCCCGGTGGAGGCGCGCGGAACTACGTTTCCGCAGGCGCGCGAGACTAAGTCTCCGCGGGACCCATCGACTTGATGAGTTCGAAAACGCGCTTGCGGACGGATGGCTCAGTGATGCGGTAGTAGGCCCGCACCAATTCCAGGGTTTCCCGGCGGTTCAAGGCCTCGTCGGCGCCAAAGCCGTCCTGCGCCTCGGCAAAGCCGCCCGCGACGCGGGTGGTGTGATGGGTGCCGTGCAACCCGGCAATCGGCTCCGGCATATCATCGAAGAAGAAGCTGATCGACACGTCCAGCACGCGCGAAAGGTCAAACAGGCGGGACGCGCCCACCCGGTTCACGCCGCGCTCATATTTCTGCACCTGCTGGAACGTGAGGCCAAGCGCCTCCCCAAGCCGTTCCTGCGACATGCCCATCAAGGTGCGGCGCAGGCGAATGCGCCCGCCGACATGGACGTCAATGGGACTCGGACGGCTCTCTTTGTCGCTGCTCCCCATGAATGAATCCGGCCCCATACTCGTCTCCGCGACAAGGTTCCACGTGAAATTCTAGTTTAAGAGTTAACAATGCAACCGGGAATTGTCAATGCTTTGTAACGACCAGCCCTTCTGCCACCAAATTAAGACCACCCTCAGATTCTAGGCGGCAGCCCGGCACGTTGGCGTGTCAAGCCGACTCCGACTCCCGCGCCGGCCAGCGACAGCAGCCCTGGAAGCACCAAGCCCCAGCGTGAGAACGGCGTTGGCGGCTGCCGGCCGGGTAACGGCAAGGCCAAGGTGTCTGCCACCGCCATGGGCAGCCGGCCCAATTCGCGGCCCCGGCTGTCGAACCCCACCGAAATGCCGGTGTTCGCCGCGCGCATCAGCGGCAGGCCTTCCTCGACCGCGCGCAGCCGGGCCGCCGCGAGGTGCTGCCGCGGCCCGGTCGAGTTGCCGAACCAGGCATCGTTCGTGATGTTGACCAGCCAGTCCGGCCGGTCCGACTGATCGACGACTTGGGCCGGGAAGATGGCCTCGTAGCAGATCATCGCGCCGAACGGCGGCAGGCCCGGCATGTGCAGCGTCGCCGGGCCGCGGCCGAACGCGAACTGGCCCGGCACCACCTGGATCGAGAGCGGCACCCAAGACGGCGCATACTCGCCGAACGGGACGAGGTGCCACTTGTCGTAGATGCCCGCGATGGCGCCGCCAGCCGTCATGGCGACCAGGCTGTTGCGCGGCAGGTTGCCGGGATCGGCCGACGGCTCCCCGGCCGTGAACGTCAGGCTGCCGACGATGGCGGCCCGCGCCGGCGCCGCGGCCTCGGCGATGGCCTGACGCGCGGCGGCGTCGGACTGCAGCAGGAACACGCTGGAGGTTTCGGGCCAGATCACCACGGACGGGGCGCCCTCCAGCGCCGCGACGCCTTGCCGGGTCAGGTCCAGGTGGCGCTCAAACGTCGCCAGCGCCGTCGCGCGGTCCCATTTCTGCCCCTGCGTCACGTTGCCCTGCACGAGCACCGCCGTGAGGCCCTGGCCCGGCGGCTCCGGCTCCTGCAGCCGCACCC
>CAXUJE010000263.1:0-7853 GCA_964251035.1 uncultured Acetobacteraceae bacterium | reverse complement strand
CCCCCTGCCCCCGCCCCCCCGCCGCGCCACGGGCCGCCCCCACGGCCTGGGCGCGGCCGCCCGCGACCACCCGTTTCCCCTTGGCGGGCCAGGAGCTTGACGCAGGCACGGCCGATGCCATGCGCGCCTCCCGTGACGATATGCATCAGGTCTGCCCACGGATCATTGGATCGGCAGCCTCTTATGCGACAGGCGTCGCAAGCCACCCCTCCTCCTGGCGTGCCCAGTAAAGGGTTTCCAGGCACTCGGTAGTTGAAACCGGAACGCCAGCACTAATTCCTTGGTGAACCGTCGCTGCTGCATCATCGAGTCCCTCGTCGTCCATGCGGAATTCTCTGCTTTTCTGAAGCAAGTCCAAAGTCCTGTTCGGAGTTCGTAGCACACTGACTGCTCCACGGCCGGCGGCTGGTCTCGCCGGCGATGCTCAGTCATCGACTTCGTGCTCCAAGGAAGAAATCATCATCTGAAGCGTCTGGCGGAACCTTTGGCGGTCCTCCTGCGGCAGGCTGGCCAAGGCATCGACGTTCATGCTCTCGACGACCGCCTGCAAGGCTCCGATCTTGTCCCGGGTCGCCGGCGTCAGCGAGAACAGCGAGCTACGCTTGTCGTGCGGGTCAGGCCGACGCTCGACGATGAGGTCCCTCTCCATCCGGGTCAGCGTCGCAGCCATGGTCGGCTGCTCAATTGCGGCATGCTCCGTCAATGCCTTCTGCGACATGGCCCCATTCTCGATGAGCGCCATGAGCACCGGCAAATGGCCGGAGGACAAGCCAAGAGGCTCCAGCCTGCGGTCGGCCAGCCGCCTGAACAGCCGCGCGGCCCAATTCGTCAGGTGACCTATCGATGGTTCGTATGGCATTATATCGCTTGCTATGTTTATAGATTGCATACTATGTGATTAGGCGCCAAGCCGCCGTTAGCACAAGGGAGCTTTCCATGGCATTGAAGGGTGACATCCGCCGCTACGGATTCCTCGAAATCGCGCTTCACTGGGTCTCGGCCGCCGCGATCCTGACCCTGTTGGGGCTGGGCCTCACGGCAGCGGACATCAGCGATCCCGGACAGAAGGCCGCCCTGCTCAGGGTTCACGCGCCGCTCGGCATTCTCACGCTGGCGTTGACCGTCATACGGGCCGCCTGGTGGCTCTTCGACAAGAGGCCCGGCAATCCTGTCGGCCAGCCGCGCTGGCAGGCTTTTACGGCCCATTCGGTCCACACGCTGCTCTATCTCGTGACGATCGCGATGGGTGTCAGCGGCATCGGGCTCATGGTCCTCTCTGGAGCCGGCGCCATCCTGTTCTTCGGGGCACCGGGCCCGCTGCCGCATTTCCGGGACCTCAGGCCCATGGCTGTGCATGAGGCCGGTGCGTTCGCGATGATCGGGCTGCTCTGCGTCCACATCGGCGCCGTGCTCTACCACCAAACCTACAAACGGGACCGCCTCCTTGTACGGATGGGCGTCGGCTCGACCAGATAAGGACCATCATGGGACGCCTCAACGCGAGGCGCTACGTCGCCGTCGAGACGGCGATCAGCGTTGCCATCAACACGGTTGCAGGCGTGGTGTCCGCCGCCCTGTCGTTCGGCGGCCAGGGGACGGTTCCGCTCCTGGGCGCCCACGCCCTGGCGCTCGACACCTCGCCGCAGTTCTTCATGGGCGCCCTCATGAGCGCGCTTGTGCCCTCGTTGCTGACGCGCAGAAGGCACAGCAAGGGCAAGCTCGGACCGGGCCTGGACGGCGACGACCCGACGGTGGCCAAGGTCATGCTGGTTTCCCTGCTCATTGCGGCCTCATCCGCCTTGCTTGGGATGGCCTTGGTCGGCACCGTGTTGCCGCGGATGGCCGGTCAGGGCCTGAAGGCCGGCACCATGCTGCTGCTCAACGGGGCTTATGGCGGCCTTCTTGCCGCGCTCGTGACGCCGTCGGCCCTGCTTTTGATCTTTGGACGCAACTGGAGGAGGAACCATGGGCAAAAGCGTGTTGATGATCGGTCTGGAGCCGTCGTTGATCGACTTCTCGGAGAAGCACTACAGCGCTCATCCTGGGCTCAACGCGGAGATGGTTCGGGCCGCGCTGGAACGCGATAAGGCGGTTCTCGGCGCCATCGGGTTCGACACCCGCCTGTGCATGATCGACTTCGGGGAAACCGCCGCAAGAGTCGTCAAGGCTCAACTGAAGCAGAAGCGGTTCGATTGCGTCCTTGTCGGCGCTGGGGTACGGCTAAACGCCCAGAACACGGTGGTTTTCGAGACGGTCATCAACATCGTGCATGAGCATGCGCCGCAGGCAAAGCTGTGCTTCAACACAAGGGCGACAGATACGGCCGAGGCCGTCCAGCGCTGGTTTCCGGCCGGATGATCCCTGGGGCCTCGATCCGCATCGTACCGCGATGGGCGGGCGAAACAGGCCGCCCCAACTTTTTGGACCGCTGCCTCGCCGTGGCGCGCGGGCGTTTCCCGCGGAGCGGCCTGGGTCCGTATTGGGAGTGGACGCCGGGCCACGCGGGCGGCGGTGGCAACCCCGGCAGTTCGCGATCCTGCATTAAGGAGCAACAAGCATGACCGTTCTCAAAACAGCCAGGGCAGGCCGAGCATGGCAAGGCCTCGACGGTGCTGGACTGGCTGGGCCTGAAACGGGCCGGGATACTCGACGCGGCTTTCCTGCGCTCCTCCTTGTTCGCTCCTGCGGTGCAGGACTTGGCGGTTTTCTCGTCATGGAGCGCGCTGGCGCTGCCGTTGGCCTGACCCATTGTCCGAAGACGAGGGGCTGAGACGATGGCCACCATCCCCGACACTGCAAACCGTTTCGCCGCTGTCGCATCCTTGTGCGAAGCAGCGCAACGCACCGCCAAGCGCGTCGTCAGTCGGGCCCATGCTGCCTGCCAGCTCGGCGCCACGGCCGAGGCTTGCCGCGCCGCTGCCCTGGAACTGGAGTGCCAGGCCGATCACGCCGAGGAGTTGCTGTTCGGCCAAGCCGTCCAGACATTCCGCGCAGCGGCTGCCGAGAACCGGCTTATGGCGGACGCACTCGAGGCCATGCCAATGTGATCACCATGGACGCGCCGAGGCCGTCAGCAGCGGGGATGCGGCGTTAGGAGAGCTATGCTGGGATTTGGGAGGCCGTGATTAGGTGGCGTTCTGTGCCGGCGCGTCGGTGACCTCGATGCCGTTTTCTACGCCGTTGCGGAATGTGACGCCCCCAACGCCCTTGGGCAACTGGTTCTCGCCTTGCAGCCGCCGCCAGGTTTTCGCAGCGGTTATGACCAGCTTGAACACCATTAGCCGGGCGGTGCCCTGCGATGGCGCCCCTTTGGTGCGCACGGTGCGGTGCCTGACGGTGGCGAACACGTTCTCGATCGGGTTGGACGTCCTCAGGTGGTCCCAGTGTTCGGCGGGAAAGTCGTGGAAGGTCAGCAGCGCGTCGCGGTCGTTGACCAAGCAGGCGACCGCCTTGCCGTACTTGGCTCCATACTTGTCGGCGAACGTCGCGATTGCCGTCTCGGCCGTGGCCCGATCCGGCGCTGCCCAGAACCTCGCGCAGGTCGGCCCCTCCGGCGGCTCCGCCGCCGGCTGCTTCACAGTCGGATCGCCAAGGGGCGATTACCGCCGGCTGGACGGATTTGGGCAGCTTGTCCAAGACATTGACGGTCTTGTGCGTGGTGCAGCGCTGGTGCCGGGTGGTAAGCGACACCGCGTCCAGCGCCTTCCAGAAGCCGAGCGCCCCGTCGCCGGTTGCCAGCTCCGGGGCAATGACCAGGCCACGCGCCTTGAAATTGACCAGCAGCTCCCGCCAGCTCTGGGCACCTTCCCGCACGCTCACCTGGAAATCGACCAGCTCCTTTTTGCCCTCCGGAGTGGCCCCGATCAGAACCAGCATGTCCCCGCGACGCCTTCGTCGTCGGGCATTCGGCCTGCGGCTCCACGCGCGCCTGCAGGTAGATGCCGTCCGCCCAAACGTAGACATACCGCCGGGCCGACCCAGGCGCTTTCGCTGCGCGAAACGCCGAGGTCGCGCCCTTGCCAGCGCGCGTAATCCGCCTCCCACTCGCCCCGCAGCCGCGTGATCACCGACGGCGACAGGTTCGGGGCCTCCTTGCCCAGCAAGGCCCCGAGCGCTTCCTGGAAGTCACCCATCAACACGCCGCGCAGGTACAGGATGTGCCACAGCGCATCCAAGCTCCGGGTCCGCCTGGCCCAGCGCGGCAGAATGGCCGACGTGAAGCGGATGCGTTCGGCGACAGCGTTGCCAGCCGCACGGTCGCGCAGCTTGACGCGTTGCACCGCGACCGGGCCGACCCCGGCCTGCACCAGGCGCTCCGGACCGTGACCGTGCCGGGCAACGCGCTCGCGCCCGTCGGCCAGCCGCTCGCCCTTCATCTCAGTCAGGAACGCCTCGACTTCCGCCTCGACGGCCTGGGCCAGCAGCCGGCACGCGCCGCTTCTCAGAACCGCCGTCAGCGGATCGTCGATCTCCTCGGGCTGACGGAGAGGAACAACAGTGCTAATGCTTGTCGTGGCATATCGGCTCCTTCGGGAGCTCAGGCAGGCTCACATCCGCCTTGGTACGCCGCCTCGCTCACCTGGCCATCACTCATTCTCCGGCATAGCTCCGGTTGTGCCAGAGTAGGCATTAGATAGGCGGTGGACCTAGCGGCGCCCAGATGACCTCACTGGGTCTCCAAGACTTGTCAGCTGCTTCAGGGCATCGCCCTGGGTTCTGAAGATGATAAGCTCCTCCATGGCGCGTGCGCCGACGGATTGAAAAAATTGAATGGCGTTGATGTTCGTTCTAAGCGCCCACCACTCAAATCGGACGCAGCCGCGGTCGCGTGCAATACGACCAAGATGACAAAGAAACTTCCGGCCGAATCCCTTTCCTTGAAATTCTGGCCTGACAAACAGGTCATCGAGATGTAAGCCACGTCTGCCGGTGGTAGTTGCAAAGCTCTCATAGAACACGCAGAAGCCGACCAGTTGATTATCAGCAAATCCTAAAACAGCTTCAGCAGCTGGACGCATGCCAAACAGACTTTCGCGCAGCTTATGCTCGGTCACAGTTACTGGGAAGGGAAACGCCTCCGCTTCCGCGAGCTCGCGGATGAGCATTAGAAGGAGAGGCACATCTTTTGCCTCTGCCGGCTTTACGACGAAGTCCATCATCCGGAGTTCCTTTGAAGCTGAAATTGATCCCGTGGGAGAGCAGTGTTAACCCAAGACGGCCTCCTTGAAGACGCCTGGTGTTACCCCCAACCGTTGCCGGAACGCCGCAACGAAATGAGCGGCCGAGCTGAAGCCAGTCTGGAACGCGACGTCGCCCACCGTCTCGCTCGGCTGCGTCAGCAAGGCGCGTGCCCGCTCGATCCGTTGCCGCATGACCCAGGCATACGGCGTTTCCCCGACCGTCTCGCGGAACGCCTTGATGAAGTGGTGCTTGCTGACGCCTGCTGCCTGCGCCAACTCGTTTAGCGTTGGCGATGCCGGCATCGGTTCATCGAGCCGGGCCTGGACGAGGTCGCGGATGCGTTGCAGCGCCGGGCTGGCGATGCCGCCACGCCGGGGTACGCCGTTTGGCGCCCCGGCCCCAGGCTGTCCAAGGATGTCTGCAAGCCGGTAGCCGATGGAGTGGAGCAGCAAGTCGGAATGGCTGTTACCATCCCTCAATGCGGCCAGCGCACCCATGGCGCTCCGCTCGATGGCAGGATCATGCTCGTTGAACAGCGAGCGCACGGACCGGACTTGCGCGTCGGCCGCCTCTTCGATCAGGCGCATGGAGACGGAAATCTGCAGCACATCCGCCTCGCCATCGACGGTGAAGATCGTCCGCTCTGCCGGGTTGGCGACCGTCACCGCGCCGATGATCGGCGATTTGCGGAGTACGCCGGCCTGCGTCCGCCGCTCGATCCGGTGGACCGCCGACAAGGCCACGATGATCGGGACGTCCAGCCCGCCGCCGACCTCGCGGCGGCCGGAGCCATGCCGTCCGCGCACGACCGTGAGGATCGGCAGCCCCTTCTCGACAACCGACCACACACGCGGCGGCGTGCCGGTTGCGCCGGGCAAGGGTCCGCCGGCAATCGGTGGCGAGTGCCTATTCATCGAAGCTGTCCCACGCGACCAGGGTTGGTTGACCAGAACTCTGTTGGGGTTGAACGGTATCTCAGCACCGTGGCCGGACTGCTCCCATCACCCTGCCCGGCTGCCTCGATGCACCGACACGTTCTGGATGCACAAGGCCGAAGTGTACCGTCGGGTCGCGATCCTGGCTGGGCGTGGCACCGGACATCCTCGGACAAGTCGGTTTGGCGGTCGGCAAGACTGATTACCGCTATTTCCTGATACTCCTGGTACGTTGGAGGCATCTAAAGCCTGCTGATCCACAGGAGGTATTCATGGCAGCCACAAGCCAGAACAACGACAACACGACAGTTGTAAGCCACGCACTGACTGGCAGCCACTCCTATGCTTGGCCGAATGCGGGCACGGATTTTGCTGATACGGTAAGTGGCAGCGGCTGGGAAAGCGCAACCAGCAGCGGCGCGAGCCATGCAAACCACGCCTCAGCATCTTGGATGCAAGGGGCGAACCAGTCTGCGCACGGTTGGGCGCCGCTGGCCGGCGCGGGCGACTATGCCCCCTCCAAGCTGGTCGTGTTCGGCGACCTGCTCGCCGACAACGGCAACACCGCCGCTGTCGAGGAGGCGCTCGGCCAGACGCCGAGCTACCTGGCGGCTCCTTATTCTCCGACCGGCAATTTTTCGGACGGGCCCAAGTGGACCACCGACCTCGCCCGTAGCCTCGGGCTGAACCAGCCCTCGCAGCAGGAAAACTTCGCCTACGAGGGAGCGACCGGGGGGGTGCTCGGCGAGGCATTCAATCCGGTCAACCCGACTGGCGGCCTGACGCCGCTGGACACCTTCGCGGGGCAGGTGCAGCAGTTCGCGGCACAGGACGGCACCTTCACGTCCAGCGACGTGGTCTCGGTCACCTTCGGCGGCAACGACGTCTTCCTGGCGAGCGCCCTGTCGCTGGCCGGCACCGCGTCGTCGGGGCAAGTCGTCACCGACAGCGTGGACGCGATCATCTCGGGATTGGGGCACCTGGCTGACCTCGGGGCCAAACACTTCCTGGTCTCGAACTCGCCGGATGTCACGCTCACGCCCATCTTGTCGTCGGCGGAGTTCCAAGCCAGCGGGGCGACGATTGCCGGGGTCCAGAGCCTTGTGAGCGACTTCAACACCCAGCTCGCGGCCGGGCTGAGCGCGTTCCAGGGCCAGACTGGTCTGGACGTGAAGACGCTGGACCTTCAGACGCTGTTCGACGGCATCGCCGCCAACCCGTCCGACTACGGCTTTACCAACACCACGGAGCCGGTGCTGTCGAGCCTGCCTGGCACCGGCTCCGCGCCAGTCTACAACCCGGCGATCAACGGGCAGGACCCCCAGGTCGAGCACGGGTCGCTGTTCATCGACCCGCTCTTCGACACAACGGAGCGCGCCCAGATGCTCATCGCCCAAACGGCGCATCGCACGCTCACGGCATAGCCGTTACAGCAGGGGCTCGTGGAAGGCAGAGCGTCGGACACTTCTGAAGGGGACGGGACTGTCCAGAGATTGGGGGGGACTACGCCGCCTCTGCCCAGTGGGGGCCTGCGCTGGGCACCGGCTCGAACAGCTGACCGAAGCCGGAGCCTAGGCAGGCGAGCTGCTGGGCCAGCTGTGTCTGCACCGCGCGGGGCAACATGGCCCACAACCGCGGGCGGCGGCGGGATGGTTCCGGTCGCCGAGGGGGTGGACGGGTCGGATTGAGGTCGGTCGGCATGGACAGCCTCCTCGCTGGAGGCGGCCAGCATGCTCC
>CAXUJE010000262.1:0-7860 GCA_964251035.1 uncultured Acetobacteraceae bacterium | reverse complement strand
GGTTGGAGGGCGCGATGAAGCGGAGATCGACGTGGTCCAGCGTTTCCGCGTCCAGTGCCCTCACCTCGGAGGCCGCGCCCGTCACGGTGACGGACCCGCGCCCCGTGCCGGACAGCCCGGCGAACGTCACCCCGCCTCGCAGCCCCAGCACCGCGCCGTAGCCTGGGAACGGATCGGCCCCGCCCCCCACCGTGAGGCCGCCCAGCACGTCCACGCCGTCCAGCGTGCCGACCAAGCCGTATGCGCCGTCGCTGTTGAAGCGCAGCGCGCCGCTGGTCAGCCGCAGCGTGCCGCCCCGGACCGTGCCGCCGTTCAGGTTGACCTGGCCGAGCGCGGTCCCCGCCTTGACCTCCAGCACCGAGCCGGGGGCGGTGTTGTCGACGGCGCCGCGGAGCGTCACCGGGGCGTCGGGGGAGCTGCCTGTCAGGCTGGCAAGCAGCGCCGCCGTGGTGGTGTCGCCGAAACTGGAGGGCGTGGCCGGGGCAGCCGCCAGTGCTGGTTGCATGGACAGGACGCCCCGTGCCGGATTTCGCGAGAATAAACAAAAGTTTGACATGAAACGACAACAAAGTCAATGCGGTTCCGATTTGACAGGAGCGTGTGCAGGGCGCCGGGCAGCTTTGGGAGTATGTTCGGGCGGCGATGCGGGGTATGGCGCAGGGGACAGGCGCTTGGAGGAGGTGTTGATGGCGACGCGCAGTGTGGCGACGGTGTTCGGCGGCGGCGGCTTCATCGGGCGCTACGTGGTGAAGCGGCTCCTGGCGCAGGGGCACATCGTGCGGGTGGCCGGGCGGCGGACGGAGGCGGCGCGCGGTTCGATGATGGCCGGGCGCGTGGGCCAGGTGGTGCCGCTGTATGTGAGCCTGGGCAACGAGGCGCAGGTGCAGCGGGCAACTGAGGGCGCCGACATCGTGGTGAACCTGGTCGGCATCCTGAGCGAGAAGCGGCCCGGCGACTTCGGGCGCATCCAGGCGGAGGGCGCCGGGCGGATCGCGCGGTCGGCGGCGTCGCACGGGGTGGGGCGGATGGTGCAGGTCTCGGCGATCGGCGCCGACGCGCAAAGCCCCAGCGCCTATGCCCGCAGCAAGGCGGCCGGCGAGCAGGCGGTGCTGGCCGCCATGCCCGGCGCCACGGTCCTGCGCCCGTCCCTGGTGTTCGGGGCGGAGGACAAGTTCTTCAACCGCTTCGGCTCCATGGCGATGATGCTGCCGGTGATGCCGGTGATCTCCGGCGCCACGCGGTTCCAGCCGGTGTTCGTGGGCGACGTGGCGGACGCGGTGCTGGCGGTGCTGGACAGGGCCGAGGCGCGCGGGCGCACGTATGAGCTGGGCGGGCCGCGGGTTTGGACATTCCGGGAAATCCTCGCCTGGATTTTGAAAGAAACGCATCGGCGCCGTCCGCTGGTGGAGGTGCCGATGGGCCTGGCGCGGCTGCAGGCGCGCTTAGGGGAACTGGTGCCGGGCAAGCCGTTCACGCGGGACCAGTTGGTCTTGCTGGGGCGGGACAACGTGGTGTCGGAGGGGATGCCGGGCTTGGCGGAGCTGGGCATCGTGCCGACGCCGGTGGAGCTGGTGGTGCCGGAGTACCTGGACCGCTACCGCGAAGGCGGGGGGAAGCGGGAAGAGGTGCCGACGTAACGACGGCACGATGGGGGACGCATGGGCGATCTGTATTACGACGACATCCTGGAATGGTCGGAGCGGCAGGCGCGGCTGCTGCGCGACGTGGCGGCGGGGCAGCCAGGGAACGAGGCGCCCGACTGGGCCAACGTGATCGAGGAGATTGAGAGCGTGGGCCGCAGCCAGCTTTATACGGTGCGCTCCCTGCTGGTGCAGGCGCTGCTGCACGACCTGAAATGCGAGGCGTGGCCGCTCGCGTCCACAGTGCCGCACTGGCGGGCGGAGGCGCGGGTGGCGCTGGCCGATGCGGCCGACGCTTTTGCCCCTTCGATGCGTCAATACATCGACATGGCAGCCCTATATCGCCGGGCGCTGCGCGGCTCGCCCGAGAGCCACGACGGCCAGCCGCCCCTGCCGGTGCCGGACGCCTGCCCGGTCACGCTGGACGAGTTGTTGGGGGCGGGGGCAGGCTAAGCCCGACTCGTCTTGATCGTTTTCGCGCTTCATGCGACAAATCGCTCATGCAAGTCATGCCGGAGCAAATTCGTGCGGCCCGGGCCTTGCTGCGTGTCGAGCAATCGGAGCTTGCACGCCGTGCCGCTGTTTCGGTCGTCACGATCCGCCGGTTGGAAGCGCCGGATGGTCTCGGCCGCGTGACGCCGGCCACGGTGGACAGCGTGCGCCGGGTACTGGAGGACGCCGGGGCGGAGTTCATCGAAGATGGGGTGCGCCGCCGGGCTACGCCGGGGCTGGGTTTGGGCAGCCGCTATGACCGCCTGCTGGCAATCAGCCTGGCGAGCGCCGAGGCGCTTGCGGGCCATGAGCTGCTGACCGACGACGACCTTTATAACGAGGACGGCCTGCCGGCTTGATCGTGGTTGATACCTCGGCGCTCATCGCCGTGCTGCGGCATGAGCCGGAGGCGAAAAACTTCCTGCGTGTCATCGACCAAGTCCGCGCGTGCCTGTTGTCCGCCGTGAGCCATCTTGAGGCGGCACTGGCGCTCACCGGGCGGAGCCGGGACCGGACGGCGTGGCGCGGCCTCGGTGCGCTGGTGCGGGAGGCCGGGATGCAGGTCGTGCCGTTCGACGCGGGCCAGGCGGAGGCGGCGCGAGAGGCGTTCTTGCGTTTCGGCAAGGGGCGGCACCCGGCGGCGCTCAACTTCGGCGATTGCGCCGCTTATGCGCTGGCGAAAACGCGCGGCGCGCCGTTGCTGTTCAAGGGCGGTGACTTCTCCTTTACGGATATTGCCAGCGCCGGGTGAGGCCCGGGCCGAAGCGGTCCGGGCCACGCCGTTCAGGTGGGCAAGACGCCCATGGCGCTCACGCTGTCGGCCGAGTGGTCCAGCACGGCGGAGGTCGCGGCGCCCTGGCCGCCTCCGTTCCCCTCAAACGAGGAATAATCCCAGCAGCCGCCCGGCCCTTGCGCCGTCGCCGGAGACAGCGCCTGGGCCAGCAGGCGCTCGTCCGTGACGCCCTGCAGCACCAGCGACCCCTTGCCGACCAGCTCGGTGGGGCCGGTGCGGGTGTCGTACACGGCGAGCAGGTCAGGCCCGTCCGCGCCCACGGTGAAGGTGTTGCCGCCGGTGAAGGTGCCGTGGAACACCGCATACTGGCTGCTGCCGATCACCGGGCGGAAACTGTCGCCGGTGTGCTGGAGCGGGTCGGGCGCCAGCGTCACGCTGTTCACCTGGGCGAGCGGCACGTCGATGGCGGTGGGGCCGTTGGTCGCGATGTCGTAGTTGCGCAGGCCGACGTGGTCGCCGTGGTGGAGGTCGGTGATCACGTCCATGGGACCCTTGAACGTGTCCCCGTCCGACACGACGCCGTTGCCGGCGGCGTCGTCCGTCACCACCAGGTTGCCGTCGTTGACCAGGATGAAGGTGTCATGGCCCAGGCCGCCGGTCAGGCTGTTGCCGGGCTGCATGCCGCTGCCGCCGCCGACGCTGATCAGCGTGTCGTCGCCGTTGCCGCCGATCAGCGTGTTGCCGAGGCCGCCGATGGAGGTGAGGGTGTCGTCGCCGTTGCCTCCGAAGGCGACGCTGTTGCTGGCATTGAGGCGAATGGTGTCGTTGCCATTGCCGCCATCGACGAACAGGCGGCCGGCGGAGAAGGGCGTCACGGCGCTGACGAGGATCGTGTCGTCGCCGTTGCCGCCCAGCACCGCGGAGTCGTTGGTCCAATCCGCTTTCGTGGCGGAGTCAAAATAATCGTCGCTGTTTCCGAGTTGATAAACGGGCATCAGGCCGCACTCCCCCAGTTGCCCGGCAGCAAAGGAGCGGATCTCCCTGTTGGCGGGACAGCGGGGACTTTAGGACCGGGGCGCCAGCCGGGCTGTGACCAGGGTCACAGAGGGTCAGGCCGGATATTGACAACGGTGCGGCGTTGCGGCGTGTTCTGTTTTCCGGCGTCCGCAAAGGCTTGCGGGTTGATAGGGCCGCTTCGGTCCATTTCATTTGCATTGCATGGCGCGATAGCCAGCTAAAACATGCGAATCATCGCAAATAGGTCAACATTGTTGTCTTAACTTCGAATTTATCATCACCAAACAAAGTCCAGGGCCTTATGAACCGGGCGGTCAGACCGCACAGCAATTGTTTGGAAGAGGGTGGCCATGGCTGACCGCATGCTGCAATTCGTGAGCCTGGCGCAGCACCAGCCGGACAAGCGCGCGTCGTCGATGCGGCGGGAGGACTTCGCCGAGATCTACCAGGACTTCGACCCGGCGCAGGCCAGCGCGCAGTCGAGCCGGTGCAGCCAGTGCGGCGTGCCGTTCTGCCAGGTGCATTGCCCGCTCGCCAACAACATCCCGGACTGGCTGAAGCTCACGGCGGAGAACCGGCTGCAGGAAGCGTACGAGGTCAGCGCCGCCACCAACACCTTCCCGGAAATCTGCGGGCGCATCTGCCCGCAGGACCGGTTGTGCGAGGGCAACTGCGTCATCGAGAAGGGGTTTGAAAGCGTTACCATCGGCGCGGTGGAACGGTTCATCACCGACCATGCGTGGGAGCAGGGCTGGGTGCAGCCACCGAAGCCGCGCCAGGAGCGCCCGCAGTCCGTGGGGGTGATCGGCGCCGGGCCGGGCGGATTGGCGGCTGCGGAGCGGCTGCGGACCTTGGGATACCAAGTGCATGTGTATGACCGCTACGACCGGGTCGGCGGGCTGATGATCTACGGCATTCCCGGGTTCAAGCTGGAAAAGGACATCGTGCTGCGCCGTTGGAAGCTGCTGGAGGAAGGCGGCATCAAGTTCCACCTGGGCGTCGAGATGGGGCGGGACCTGTCGTTTGCGGAGCTGCGGGCGCGGCATGACAGCGTGCTGATCGCGACCGGGGTCTATAAGGCGCGCGACATCGGCGGACCCGGCGCCGGGCTGCCGGGGATCGAAACGGCGATGGATTTCCTGACTGCCAGCAACCGGCAGGGTCTGGGCGACGACGTGCCGGACTTCCGAAGCGGGCGGCTCAACGCGGCGGGCAAGCGCGTCGTGGTGATCGGCGGCGGCGACACGGCGATGGACTGCGTGCGGACGGCGGTGCGGCAGGGGGCGGCGAGCGTCGCCTGCCTGTACCGGCGGGACCGCGCGAACATGCCGGGGTCGATGCGCGAGGTGAAGAACGCGGAGGAGGAGGGGGTGCAGTTCGTCTGGCTCTCGGCGCCCGAGGCGTTCCTGGGCGACGGCCACGTGACCGGAGTGCGGGTGCAGCGGATGCGGCTCGGCCTCACCGACAGCTCTGGGCGGCAGGCGGTGGAGGCGACGGACAGCCGGATGACGCTGGAGGCGGATTTGGTGGTCAAGGCGCTGGGCTTCGACCCGGAGGAGCTGCCGCGGCTGTGGGACGAACCGGGGCTGGAGGTGAGCCGCTGGGGCACGCTCAAGGTGGAGCACCGGACGCAGATGACGATGCTGCCGGGCGTGTTCGCGGCGGGGGACATCGTGCGGGGCGCGAGCCTGGTGGTGTGGGCCATCCGTGACGGGCGGGACGCGGCGGCGCGGATGCACAAGTATATGCAGCAAGGGGCGATGCAGGCCGCGGCGGAATAGTGCGCAACTCCGTCGAGGGTTTTACCTTCAGGGTTCGAGTATCTGACGCCGCTGAGAGCGCGCGTTGGTGTGAATCGATCTTGGATCTGCCTTCGGGTAAACCATACCAAATGTTCAAAGGTACAAACAAAAGTACTTCGATCCGCATAGAGATCAATGATCAGACTTCATTAGAGCTATTTGATAGCGATGATGCCCAAAACCGCTGGAAACTCGGTAGTCATTCATTCAGGATATTTATCAAGGTTCATCCAGAAATCCGCTTGAAGCAGCTTGGTTGGCTTGCTGACGAGATTAAGACGACTGGTGATGGTTCGATTATTGTTTGGCTAAATGATTTCGATGGGAATACCGTCCAAGTCTGTTACGGTAAAGAAAGGTGGGGCTGATGGACTTCGTCGCCGATTGGAATGATAACGTCACCCGCCTCACTGGCACCTACGACCCCAGCCAGGAGCACGACGCCTGCGGCGTCGGCGTCGTTGCCGCCCTGGACGGCGTGGCGCGCCGCGACGTGGTGCAGGCCGGCATCGACGCGCTGCGCGCCGTGTGGCACCGGGGTGCCGTGGACGCGGACGGCAAGACCGGGGACGGCGCCGGCATCCACATCGAGATCCCGCAGGACTTCTTCGCGGAGGCCGTGCGGCGCAGCGGGCATGCGGAGCCGCCGGGCCGCATGGCGGTGGGCATGGTGTTCCTGCCCAAGACCGACCTCAACGCCCAGGAGCGGTGCCGGCAGATCGTGGAAACGGAGATCCTGGCGCTCGGCTACGGCATCTTCGGCTGGCGGCAGGTGCCGATCAACTCCGACTGCATCGGGGAGAAGGCCAACGCGACCCGGCCGGAGATCGAGCAGATCATGATCCGCGCCCACCCCGGCCTCGACGGCGCCGGCGACGGCGCGGAGTTCGAGCGCGACCTGTATGTCATCCGGCGCAGGATCGAGAAGCAGGCGATCCTGGCGCAAATCCCGGAGCTGTACATCTGCAGCCTGTCCTGCCGGAGCATCATCTACAAGGGGATGTTCCTGGCCGAAAGCCTCGCCGACTTCTACCCCGACCTCACCGACCCCCGCTTCATCAGCCGGTTCGCCATCTACCACCAGCGCTACTCGACCAACACCTTCCCGACCTGGCGCCTGGCGCAGCCGTTCCGGATGCTGGCGCACAACGGGGAGATCAACACCGTCCACGGCAACGTCAACTGGATGAAGTCGCACGAGACGCGGCTGGCGGCCGGGCCGTTGGAGGGCTTCATCGACGACGTGAAGCCGGTAGTCCAGGCGGGCGGGTCGGACACCGCGACCTTGGACAACGTGTTCGAGCTGCTGGTGCGCGCCGGGCGGGACGCGCCGATGGCGAAGTCGCTGCTGATCCCCGCAAGCGTCGGGCAGGACGCGACGATGCCCCCGGCGCACCGCGACATGTTCCTGTACTGCAATGCCGTCATGGAGCCGTGGGACGGCCCGGCGGCCATCACCGCGACGGACGGGCGCTGGGTGATCGCGGGCCTGGACCGCAACGGCCTGCGCCCGCTCCGCTACACCATCACCGACAGCAAGCTGCTGGTGGTTGGCAGCGAGACCGGGATGGTGAAGTTTCCCGAGGCGGAGATCGTCGCCAAGGGCCGTGTAGGCCCCGGTCAGATGGTAGGCGTCGATCTGGAGGCGGCGCGGTTCTACCTCGACGACGAGTTGAAGGACCTGCTCTCGGCCCGGCAGCCGTTCGGGGAGTGGACGCGGGGGATCACCCGGCTCGACGGCATCATCAAGACGGACGCGCCGGAGACGGTGCTGTACTCGCCCGAGGAGCTGCGGCGGCGGCAGCTCGCGGTGGGCACGACGCTGGAAGAGCTGGAGATGATCCTGCACCCGATGGTGGAGGACAGCGCCGAGGCCATCGGCTCCATGGGGGACGACACGCCCATCGCGGTGCTGAGCGAGCGCTACCGCGGCCTGCACCACTACTTCCGCCAGGGGTTCAGCCAGGTCACCAACCCGCCCATCGACAGCCTGCGCGAGACGCGGGTGATGACGCTGAAGACCCGGCTCGGCAACCTCGGCAACGTGCTCGACGAGGACAGCAGCCAGTGCGACCTGCTGCAGCTCGAAAGCCCCGTGCTGAGCAACGCCGAGTTCGCGGCGATGACGGCGCGGATGGGGGAGGCGGCGTGCCGGGTGGACTGCACCTTCGCGGTG
>CAXUJE010000261.1:0-7920 GCA_964251035.1 uncultured Acetobacteraceae bacterium | reverse complement strand
ACCGAGCTCGACGATGTCGAGGACGCCCCGGCGCTCCAAGCGGTGCAGCCGCTCGTGCAGGTTGGGATCGAGACGGCGGCCGACGATCTCGCTGACCCGCAACGCCGCGTCGGCTGCTTCTGGAGGACCGGCCCCGATGCCTGCCGTCACCGGCGCCGTGCCCCGGATGGGGTTCTGCTGCAATGCACCCGCTTGTGTTTCCTCCCACTGGGGCTACGCTCGATCGCGGGTTACGCTAGAGAGCGACAGGTCGTGGCGTCAATCGCGTTCGGGCCGCGATCCGGACTGCAATCTTTGGGGGAGCCGCGCCATGTGCGGGATCATCGGCCTGTTTCTCAAGCGGCCGGGGCTGGAACCTGAGCTTGGCGCGCACATGGCGGTGATGCTGGGCACCATGCGGGACCGCGGGCCGGACAGCGCCGGGTTCGCGGTATACGGGCAGGAGGCGGCGGGGGTGAAGCTCACCCTGCGTGGACCTGCCAGCACCGATTTCGCGGCGCTCACGGCGGCGCTCGGCCTCCATGCGGAGGTGCGCGGCACGCACGCCGTGCTGCGCGCGCCGGAGGACCGCCTGGCCGAAATCCACGCCGCCCTGGCCCGGATCGCGCCGGAGGTGGCCGTCGTGGGCCTGGGCCGCCGCATGGAGCTGTACAAGGAGGTCGGCCCGCCCGGCGAGGTTGCGGCCCGCTTCGGCCTGTCCGCCATGGCCGGCACGCACGGCATCGGCCACACCCGCATGGCCACCGAGAGCGCCGTCACCACGGAGGGCGCCCACCCCTACACGACGGGCCCCGACCAGTGCCTGGTGCACAACGGCAGCCTGTCGAACCACAACGCGCTCCGCCGGGCGCTCGTGCGCGAAGGCTTCCGCTTCGAGACGGAGAACGACACCGAGGTCGCCGCCGCCTACCTGTCCTGGCGCATGCGCGAGGGCGACAGCCTGGAGGCGGCGCTGCACGCGGGCTTGCGTGACCTCGACGGCTTCTACACCTTCGTCGTCGGCACCCGCACCGGCTTCGCCGTGCTGCGCGACCCGGTCTGCTGCAAGCCGGCGGTGATGGCCGAGACCGACGACTGGGTCGCCTTCGGGAGCGAGTACCGCGCCCTCGTGGATCTCCCCGATATCGGCCATGCCCGCGTCTGGGAACCGGAGCCGGCCCGCGTCTATGCCTGGGAACGCGCGGCGTGACGCCTGACGTCGTGGACCTGTCGCAGGTCACGGTGCGCAGCCTGAACGCCGCCCTGCACACGTTGGGGCCCGACACCAACCGCACGCTGTGGCGCGTGCTGCACCCCCGCGGGCAGCATGCCCTGGCGGTCGGCGTGGACGCGCCGGTGCGGATCGAGATCGCGGGCCATGCCGGCTACTTCTGCGCCGGCATGAACAAGGGCGCCGCCGTGGTGATCGAGGGCAACGCCGGCAACGGGGTGGGCGAGAACATGATGTCCGGCCGGGTGCACGTGCGCGGCGACGCGAGCGCCGCGGCCGGCGCGACCGCGCATGGCGGCCTCCTGGTCATCGACGGCAACGCCGCCGCGCGCTGCGGCATCAGCATGAAGGGCGTCGACATCGTGGTGGGCGGCAACGTCGGCCACATGAGCGCCTTCATGGCCCAGGCCGGCACGCTGACCGTGCTCGGCGACGCGGGCGAGAGCCTGGGCGACAGCATCTACGAGGCGCAGCTTTTCGTGCGCGGCCACGTGGCGAGCCTCGGCGCGGACTGCATCGAGAAGCCGATGCGCCCGCACCACCGCGCGGCCTTGCAGGCGCGGCTGGAGGCGGCCGGGTTCGCCGGCGCCGAGGCCGGCGCGTTCCGCCGCTACGGCTCGGCCCGGCGGCTGTACCATTTCCATGTCGATCATGCGGGGGAGTACTGATGGCCGGCCCACGCCCAGCGCCGCGCGAAAGCGCCACCTTCGACGCCGCCACCCTGGCGGAGATCCGCCGGGCCGCGGCGACCGGCATCTACGACATCCGCGGCTACGGCGCGAAGCGGGCGCTGCCGCACTTCGACGACCTGCTGTTCCTGGGCGCCAGCATGAGCCGCTACCCGCTCGAAGGCTACCGCGAGCGTTGCGGCACCGATGTCGTGCTGGGCGCGCGCCACGCCAAGCGCCCGGTCGAGCTGCGCATCCCCGTGACGGTCGCCGGCATGAGCTTCGGCAGCCTGTCCGCCCAGGCCAAGGAGGCACTGGGCCGGGGCGCCAGCATCGCCGGCACCAGCACGACGACCGGCGACGGCGGGATGACGCCGGAGGAGCGCCAGCACTCCCAGACGCTGGTATACCAATGCCTGCCGAGCCGCTACGGCATGAACCCTGACGACCTGCGCGCCGCCGACGCCATCGAGGTCGTCGTGGGCCAGGGCGCCAAGCCCGGCGGCGGCGGCATGCTGCTGGGCCAGAAGGTCAACGAGCGCGTCGCCGCCATGCGCACCCTGCCGCCCGGCATCGACCAGCGCAGCGCGTCCCGCCACCCCGATTGGACCGGTCCCGACGACCTCGAAATCAAGATCCTGGAACTGCGGGAGATCACCGACTGGCAGAAGCCGATCTACCTCAAGATCGGCGCGTCGCGGCCGTACTACGACACGGCGCTGGCGGCGAAGGCCGGGGCAGACGTGGTGGTGCTCGACGGCATGCAGGGCGGCACGGCGGCGACGCAGACGGTGTTCATTGAGCACGTCGGCCTGCCGATCCTCGCCGCGATCCGCCCGGCGGTGCAGGCGCTGCAGGACCTGGGCCTGCACCGCACGGTGCAGCTCGTCGTTTCCGGCGGCGTCCGCAACGGCGCGGACGTGGCCAAGGCGCTGGCTCTCGGTGCCGACGCCGTCAGCATCGGCACGGCGGCGCTGGCGGCGCTCGGCGACAACGACCCGGCGCATGAGGCCGAGTACGCGGCGCTCGGCACCCACGCCGGCGCCTACGACGCTTGGCACGAGGGGCTGGACCCCGCCGGCATCACCACGCAGGACCCGGCGCTGGCCGCGCGGCTCGACCCGGTGCTGGGCGGGCGCCGGCTGGCCAACTACCTGGCCGTGCTGACCTTGGAGGCCCAGGCCATCGCCCGCGCCTGCGGCAAGAGCCACCTGCGCCATCTGGAGCCGGAGGACCTCGTGGCGCTCACTGTGGAGGCCGCTGCCATGGCGCGCGTGCCCTTGGCCGGCACGAGCTGGATTCCCGGCCAATGAGCGCGGCGGCGCCGCTCTCGGTCATCGCCCGGGAGCGGGGTATCCGCTACTTCTTGATCGCCTACACCGACCTGTTCGGCATCCTGCGCGCCAAGCTGGTGCCGGCCCGGGCGATCGACGCCATGGCGGAGGACGGGGCGGGCTTCGCCGGGTTCGCCACCTGGTTCGACATGACCCCTGCCGACCCGGACGTGCTGGCAGTGCCGGACCCGTCCAGCCTGATCCAACTGCCGTGGAAGCCGGAGGTCGGCTGGATGGCGGCGAACCCCTCCATGGCGGGCAAGCTGGTCGAGCAGGCGCCCCGCAACGTGCTGCGCCGGGTCGTCGCGGCGGGGGCGGCGCAGGGGCTTGAGATGCGGACCGGCGTGGAGCCTGAGTTCTTCCTGATCCAGCCCGATGGTGCTGCCATTGCCGACCCGGCCGACCGGCAGACCAAGCCCTGTTACGACCAACTTACCCTCATGCGCCGCTACGACGTGATCGTGGAGATCAGCGAGGCGATGGAGGCGCTCGGCTGGGAGCCGTACCAGAACGACCACGAGGACGCGAACGGCCAGTACGAGATGAACTGGGCCTACGCGCCCGCCCTGGTGACGGCGGACCGCCATGCGTTCTTCAAGTACATGGTCCGCAGCATCGCCGAGCGGCACGGCATGCGCGCGACCTTCATGCCGAAGCCGTTCGCGGACCTAACAGGCTCCGGCTGCCACGCCCACGTCTCGGTATGGCGGGACGGGGCGAACGTGTTCGGGGGCGACGGCGCGCTGGAGCTGTCCGAGCTGGCGCACCAGTTCCTGGGCGGCGTGATGGCGCATGCGGAGGCGCTGTGCGCGCTGACCAACCCGGCGGTGAACAGCTTTAAGCGCATCAACGCGCCGGTCACGGCGTCGGGCGCTACCTGGTCCCCGAGCACGGTGAGCTGGGGCGGCAACAACCGCACGCACATGGTGCGCGTGCCGGGTCCGGGGCGGATCGAGTACCGGCTGGCCGATGGCGCTGCCAACCCGTACCTGCTGCAGGCCGGGCTGCTGGCCGCGGGCCTCGACGGGATCGCGCAGGCGCGGAACCCAGGTAAGCCGCTTGACCTCGACATGTACGTGGCCGGGCACGAGGTGGAAGGCGCGCGGCGCTTGCCGCTGAACCTGCTGGACGCCGTCCGTGCGTTCGAGGGGTGCGCGCCGCTCCGCGCCGCCTTGGGGGAGGCGTTCGCGGCGTCCTACGCCAAGCTGAAGCGGCAGGAATGGGACGGCTACATGCGGCACCTCACGCAATGGGAGCGCGACCAGACGCTGGACTGCTGAGCGCGCGACCGCTGGCACACCGGTTGCTTCGCACGCCGCGTCGAACCCAGGGGATCGGAATGGACGAGTACGGCCAGCGCGGCTACGGCGGAACGGAGGTCGGGTTCGGGCAGCGCGTCGGCATCGCCGTCGTGGATTTCCAGCTCGGCTTCACCGACCCGCGCTTCCCCCTCGGCGGCGCAGCCCTGACGGAACGGGCTGTCGTGAACACCGCGACGCTGCTGCATGCGGCCCGCGCCGCCCGGCTGCCGGTGGTGAGCTGCTACACCGCCTATCACGGCGCGGAGGACGCGCCGCACTGGAAGGTGCCGCCCGTCACCGAGACGCTGCGGCACGGCAGCGAGCCGGTCCAACTCGATCCCCGCATCCACGACCCGGCCTATGACGTGGTGCTGTGCAAGGCCGCGCCGTCCATCTTCTTCCATACCGCGGCCGCGCCGATCTTCGTGCGGCAGGGCGTCGATACCGTGGTCGTCACCGGCTGCACCACCTCCGGCTGCGTGCGCGCCAGCGTGACCGACGCCTTCAGCTACGGCTTCCGCGTCATCGTGCCGGAGGACTGCGTGGGCGACGTGGAGGACGGGCCGCATCTCTCAAACCTGCGCGACGTGGGCCGGCGCTACGCCGATGTCGTGACGCTCGGTGCCTGCCTCGCCCACATCGCGGGCCTGCCGCGCCGCAACGCCTGACGAGGGGAAGCCCGCCATGACCCCAGCGACCCCCGACCGGCTGACCGCAAGCGAAGCGTCCGCGCAAATACGCGCCGGGGCGCTCACGGCGGAAGCCCTGGCCCGCGCCTGCCTGCGCCGCATTGGGGAGCGCGATCCCGACGTGCGCGCCTGGTCCTTTGTCGATCCGGACGCCGTGATCCGCCGGGCGCGGGAACTGGACAAGCAGCCCAGGCGCAGCCCGCTGCACGGCATCCCCGTCGGCGTGAAGGACATGATCGACACGGCGGACATGCCGACGCAGCACAACTCGCCGATCTTCCAGGGCCACCA
The DNA here is from genome assembly GCA_964251035.1 of uncultured Acetobacteraceae bacterium. GTDB lineage: Bacteria > Pseudomonadota > Alphaproteobacteria > Acetobacterales > Acetobacteraceae > CAHJXG01. Next base: position 2,427 of record CAXUJE010000261.1, on the reverse strand, counting down.
GCCCGGGGCGGACGCGGCGCCGGTCTCGATCCTGCGGGCGGCCGGGGCGCTGATCTTCGGCAAGACCGACACCACGGAGTTTGCCGCCGCCGGGCGCTTCGCCGCCACGCGCAACCCGCACGACCTGTCGCGCACGGCGGGCGGCTCCTCCAGCGGCTCGGCGGCGGCGGTCGCGGACTTCCAGGCGCCGCTATCGCTCGGCACCCAGACCGGCGGCTCGACCATCCGCCCGGCCTCCTTCTGCGGCGTGTTCGCGCTCAAGCCGACCTGGGGGGCGGTGAGCCGGGAAGGGCTGAAGCTCTACTCGGCGACGCTCGACACGCTCGGCTGCTACGCCCGCTCGCTCGACGACCTGGGCCTGCTCTGCGACGTGTTCGACGTGCATGACGACGGGCCGCCCCGGCCCGTGGCGCTGCGGGGCGCGCGGATCGCGGTGTGCCACACGCCCGACTGGGCGAGCGCCACGCCAGGCACGATTGAAGCGATGGAGACGGCCGCGGCGGCGCTCCGGCAGGCCAGCGCCGTCGTCAGCGGGTTGGAATTGCCCGCCAGCTTCGCCCCGCTGAGCGCGATGCAGAAGGTCGTGATGCACGCGGAGGGCCGGACGGCCTTCCTCAACCTCGCCCGCGCCCACCCGCACGAATTGCACGACGACTTCCATTCCCGGGTCGAGAACCGCGATGGCTTCACCCATCGGCAGCTGCTGGATGCCTACGACCACGCCGCCGCGTGCCGGGCCGCGTTCGACCGTATCGCCGCGGAGTACGATGCCGTGCTGGCGCCCAGCGCGCCCGGCGAGGCGCCGCCCGGCGGCCACCCCGGCGATGCCGTGTTCAACCGGATGTGGACGCTGCTGCACGTGCCCTGCGTCAACCTGCCCGGCCTCACTGGGCCGAACGGGCTGCCGGTGGGCGTCACGCTGACCGCGCCGCGCTTCACTGACCGGCAGTTGCTCGCGACCGCCCAGGCCGTCGCCCCAGTTATCGCCGAGGCCGGCCGCGCCTAACCAGGAGCCGGGCGGGGGCGGTAGCCGCTCACCTGCGCCCCGTCCTCCGGCCGCAGCCGCAGGAAGCCCGGCGCGGAGACGAGCGTGATCAGGGCCACGATCAGGAAGGCGTCGTGGAAATCCGCCACGTCGGGCAGCCGGCCCGGCCCTGCGATCAGCCCGAGCAGCGCCGCCGCGATGGAGACGCCGAACGAGATCGTCAGTTGCTGGATGACCCCGCCCAGGCTGGTGCTGCGGCTGAGCTTGCTGGCCGGGGTGTCGGCGTAGGTCAGGGTGTTCGTGGTCATGAACTGCGTGCTGCGGGCGACGCCGAACACCAGCACCAGCAGGAACACCAGCCAATGCGGCGTCGTCGGCTGCACCAGGGCGAAGCTCGCGACGACGGCGGCGCAGAACACGCCGTTGACCGACAGCAGCCCGCGGTAGCCGAAGCGCCGCATCAGCCAGGCCGAGATCGGGCGCACCACCAGCGTGCCCAGGCTGGACACGAAGGTGAGCGATCCCGATTGCACGGGGCTGAGGCCGAAGCCGATCTGGAACAGCAGCGGCAGCATGAACGGCACGGCGTTGACGCCGATCCGGCTCAAGCCCCCAGCCAGCGTGCTGACGCGGAAGGTGCGGATGGAGAACAGGCTGAGGTCGAGCGCCGCATCAGGCCGGTTCCGGGCATAGGGCACGTAGGCCGCCAGCAGCAGCACGCCCGCCGCCAGCAGCCCGGATACCGCCCAGGGCAGCAGCAACGGGTGGCCGATGTTCTCGAACGCGAATTGCAGCAGGCCGAGGCCGGCGCCGCACATCAGGAAGCCGGGGACGTCGAAGCGCGCCTGGCGGTCGGCCCGCGTGTCCTCGACGAAGCGCAGCGCCAGCAGGACGCCGACCGCGCCGATGGGGATATTGACATAGAACACCCAGCGCCAGCTCGCGTAGGTGGTCAGGAAGCCGCCCAGGATCGGGCCGAGCGCCGGGCCGATGACGGCGGGCACCGTCATGTAGGTCATCGCCGTGACCAGTTGACTGCGCGGAAAGGCGCGCAGCAGCACCAGGCGCCCGACCGGCGTCATCATCGCGCCGCCGAACCCTTGCAGCACCCGCATCGCCACCAGCACGCGCAGGCTGTCCGACAGGCCGCACATCGCGGAGGCCGCGGTGAAGATGACCAGCGCCGCCGCGAACACCCGGCGCGCGCCGAAGCGGTCGGCGATCCAGCCGCTGAGCGGCATGAACACGGCGAGGCTCAGAATGTAGGCGGTGATGGTCAGGTTCATCTGCAGCGGCGTGACGTGCAGGCTGCGCGCCATGTCGGGGATCGCGGTGGTGACGATGGTGGCGTCCAACTGCTCCATCAGGAAGGCGAAGGCGACGATCAGCGGGATCAGCAGGCGCAGCTTGCGGCTCTGCATGACGGGGTAGGTCGGCTCGGT